>JBHLLU010000071.1:0-17974 GCA_048938895.1 Promethearchaeota archaeon | reverse complement strand
CTTTTCAGAAAATTCGCCATTACAGCAGGATCTGAAACAGAAACACCCATTTCAGGGCCTGGAATGTTTGCTTTTTGATACGGACGTGCCATTATATTCAATTTCCTCTATATTTATTTTTAGCTATAAGTTGAAAAATTATTTACTTGTAAAATAACTATACTTAGAATTATTAAGGACAATTTAAAAAAATTGTTTTTATTAAGATTAATGAAAAAAAGCGCAGAAAAAAAAGAAGAAGGGTAGAAAAAACAAATTGATCAATAGTTATATAGTAGGTCTTTTATCTTGCCACGGGGCAATTTCTTCAAAAGCTTGAGAAACCTGTAGAACTGTTAGATCATCTAACCTTTTTCCAACAATTTGCATTCCTATAGGCAAACCTTCTTTGGACCATCCAGAGGGAATTGAAGCTGCGGGATGTCCACTCAAATTGAAGGGGTATGTATATGGTTGCCAAGCAAGAGCATCACTACTTACATCTTTACCATCAATTTCATGAGCCCAGTCTGATCCTAATTTGAAAGCGGTACATGCTAACGTTGGGGTGATTAATATATCGAATTCTTTAAAATGTTTGCATATCTCTTGATAAATACTTTCTCTCTGTAAATCTGCCCATTTTAAATCTTTAACAGTAAATTTAGAAGCAATATGAGCCATTTTTTGTATATCTTCATCAACCTTGTCTCCTGCTTGAGGTAAACTCATCATGAATTGGTCAAAACCAGAAAACCAAAATGTTTGTAGGGCTTTATCAGCATCTGTTATTTTGATTCTCTTATTGTTTTCTACTGACCAACCGAATTTCTCAAATTTTTGAAGAGCATTTAGAACTGATTTTTCAACATCAGGATCAATAATTTTTACAAATCCTAAATCCACTGAATAACCAATCTTCAAGTTTTCAGGAGTTTCATGTAATTTCTCTAAAAAACTATAGGGAGGTTTTGGAAGGGAGTATCTATCAATATCATCTTCACCAACCAACACATCCAGCATTAAAGCAGCATCTCTAACATATCTCACGAGAGGACCTCTATGAACAAGCGTTCCTATAGCTCCTGAAGTTGCCATAGTATTATGAGGAATCCTTCCAAAACTCGGTTTAATACCATAAACTCCTGAAAAACTACTGGGAATTCTGATACTTCCCCCTCCATCTGATCCTAAAGCAAGATATCCTAAACCTGAAGCTATCGATGCTGCAGCACCCCCACTTGATCCACCAGGAGTTCTTTCTAGATCCCATGGATTCTTAGTAACCCCGAAAATCTCGTTGTCTGTAACCCCCTTATATCCAAAAGCAGGCAGGTTTGTTTTGCCTAAAATTACGGATCCCTCTTCTTTTAATCTTCTAACCAAAACGTCATCTTGTAAAGGTACAAAATTTTTAAATAATTTACTCCCAAAAGTAGTTCTTATTCCTTTAGTTAAGATTTCATCTTTAAGAGAAGTTGGGATCCCTTCAATTATTCCTAACTTTTCTCCATTTCTTACCTTTTCATCAGATTTTTTAGCCATCTCTCTTGCCAGATCAAAAATAGTAGTACAGAAAGCGTTAATTACTGGATTTATTTTCTCTATTCTCTCAATGGCAGTTTCGGTAATCTCTTGTGAAGTTTGTTCTTGATTTTTTATTTTTTCAAGCATATCAACTGCAGACATAAAACATATATCATCCTTATTCATTTCTTTCACCATTACTTTATTAATGCTAATTAAATTTTGGTCTTTTATCTTGCCATGGCGCAATCTCCTCAAAAGCTTTTGATACTTGAAGAACGGTTAAGTCGTCAAATCTCTTTCCAATAATTTGCATTCCTATGGGTAGCCCATCACTTGACCATCCGCATGGAACTGTAGCTGCGGGATGACCACTCATATTAAACGGTTGAGTATATGGTGTCCACGATCCTAATGGAGCATCTTTACCATCAATTTTATCTGGGGAAGATACACCTAATTCAAAAGCGGGGGTTGCCAAGGTTGGGGTTACCAGAATATCATAGTTTTTAAAATGCCTGCAGATATTGTCGTAAATTATTTCTCTCTGAATTTCTACTAAATTGATTACTTCTGGAGAAAAAGTATATCCAATTTCGGCTGTCTCTACCAATTCTGGATCCATAATATCTCTATGCTCCTCTATTGCAGATTTTAGAAAATAACCTAGACCGTATGTCCACATAACCCACCAAGACATACTATAATTTTCTACACTAATGTCTCCCCTGACAAGTAAATTCTTGGTCGTATGCAAGTTAATACTACTCTTTTCAACTGACCAGTCAAAATGTTCGAACTTTTTCACAGAATCTAATACAGATTTTTCTACTTCAGAATGAATAACTACTAGATTTCCCAAATCAATGGTATATCCTATCTTTAGATGTTGAGGTCTTTCATCAACCCTTTCAAAAAAGCTGTAATTTGGTTTTGGTAATGAGTATCGATCTATATCATCTGCGCCAACTAATGCATCCAACATTAATGCTGCATCCTTTACATATCTCACAAGAGGTCCTTTATTAACAAGTGTTCCTAGGTTTCCTTCTATTTTCATTGAGGTATGAGGGATTCTTCCAAAAGAAGGTTTGATCCCAAATAATCCACAAAAACCACTAGGAATTCTGACAGATCCTCCTCCGTCAGATCCTAGTGCCAAAGGACTTATTCCTGAAGCAGCAGCTGCGGCAGCGCCACCACTTGAACCGCCACAAGTTCTTTCCAGATGCCAAGGATTTTTAGTTTCACCAAAGATTAAATTATCAGTCACTCCTTTGTATCCAAATGCAGGCAAGTTAGTTTTTCCTAAGATAACTGCTCCTGCGTTTTTTAACCTTTTGACTGATATATCATCAGCTTCCGAGATGAAGTTTTCGAAAAGTTTACACCCGAAAGTTGTTCGAAACCCTTTCACGTCCACATTATCTTTTATAGAAGTTGGGATACCATGCACAATTCCTACTTTTTCATCATTCTTTACAACCTTATCTGCCTCTTTTGCTAAATCGCGAGCTAACTCAAAAGTTGGAGTGCAATAGGCATTAATAATAGGATTAATTTTTTTCATTCTTTCAATAATAATTTCAGTTAATTCTTCTGAAGTTAGTTCTTGTCGAGTGATTTTATCTTTCATCTCCCAAGCAGGCATATAACAAATATCGTCTTTATTCATTTCATTCTCACTATTTTTTTTTAATCTCAGTCTTCATTTATGGTATCAATTAATTTCAGGTTTTCTATCTTGCCAAGGGGCTACTTCTTCAAATGCTTTCGAGACCTGTAAAATTAGAAGCTCCTGGAATCTTTTACCCACGATTTGTAATCCAATTGGCAGGTTCCCGCTTGTCCAGCCACATGGAATAGTAGCAGCAGGATGTCCTGTAAAATTAAACGGAAATGTGAATGCTTGCCAAGCAGTAGGAGATACATCTATTCCATTTATTTGAGAAGGGTAAGGTTTTCTTGAATCAAAAGCAGGAACTGCTGTTGATGGGGTAAGAAGTATATCATAATCTCTAAAAGTTTCATATATCGATTGGTAGAACTCGCTACGGGCTCTCATAGAATCTGGTAAACTTGAAGCAGGGAATCGTAATCCTGCTTCAACCCAAGTTACTAAACCAGGATCTAGTTTATCTCTCCATTCCTCCAAATAAGGTTTTAATTCATATCCAAACATTACAAGCCACATAGTGCTGAATGCAACAGAGGGATCAAATTCTTTAAATTTTGCTTCCTCCACTTCCCATCCAAATGACTCAAATATATTGACCGCATTATGAAATCCTTTTTCAACTTCTTTATCGATAACTTTTGCATAGCCTAAATCTAATGTATAACCAATCTTCAATTTATCTGGTTTTTCATTAATACATTCAGAATATTTTACATTATCCTCAGGTAATGAGTGCTTATCACCCTCAAATGGTCCTTTCATGGCATCCAACATTAATGCTGCATCAGAAACATATCTTACAATCGGACCGATAACAGATAAAGTTTGACCACTATGAAAAGTTATTGGGTAAATCGGAACTCTTCCAAAGCTAGGTTTAAGACCATAAGCACCACAAAAGCATGAAGGATGCCTAATAGATCCACCTCCATCAGAACCCTGAGCTAATGGACCCATACCACAAACTACGGATGTAGCAGCACCCCCACTAGAACCACCAGAAGTCAATTCAAGATTCCATGGATTAGGGGTTACTCCAAATATTAAATTGTCAGTAACTCCTTTATAACCGAATTCTGGTGTATTTGTTTTTCCTAAGATAACACAACCTGCATCCTTTAGCCGTGAGACAACAATAGCATCCTCTTCAGGAACATTATGTTCAAAAATTCTTGACCCAAAAGTAGTTCTTACCCCTTTTACAGGAACTAAGTCTTTTATAGAGGTAGGAATCCCATTAAGAAGAGATATTTTTTCATTTCTCTTTACTCTATCATCTGCTTCCTTTGCCATCTCCCGTGCTAAATCAAAAGTCGTAGTACAATAGGCATTTATTATCGGATTTATTTTTTCTATTCTTTCTATTATAATTTCAGTTATCTCTTGTGATGTTAATTCTTGGTTAGCTATTTTTTCCTTCATTTCCCAAGCGGACATAAAACAAATGCTCTTTTTATTCATCATCTTGACCTTTAAATTAAAATATATGATTATACATATCTTAAAATTACACTCTTAAAAAGAAGTTTCTTCCCACCAAATAAAATAAAAACAAAAAAATACTATTCGAATTTAGGCTTTTTATCCTGCCATGGGGCGAGATCTTCGAAGGCTTTCGATACTTGAAGAATCGTTAATTCATCAAATCTGTCTCCTACTATTTGCATTCCAATAGGTAAACCGTCACTAGACCAACCGCATGGAATTGATGCTGCTGGATGACCACTTGCATTAAATGGATAAGTAAAAGGTAGCCATCCTGTTGATGACACATTTTTCCCATCAATAATTATATCTGTAGTCATTGTTTCCCTATTTACCGCAGATTTACCCAATTCAAACGCAGGACATGCAAGGGTTGGAGTTATCAATATATCAACTTTTCTGAATATCTTGCAAATCTCCTCATAAATCATTTCTCTTTGAACTTCTGCTATCTTTATGTCTTTTGTAGAAAATGTTAAGCCAAGATTTATCATATCTACAAGACCCGGATCCATTTTCTCTTTTGCAGTATCTAAATAAGGTCCAAGAGTATAAGCAAATCCAACACTCCAGATGGTCATAAATATTGATTCAGGATTTCTCAATCTTACTCTAGTCTTTTCTATCGACCAACCGAATTCTTCAAAATTTTGTATCCCATCTAAAACGACCTTCTCAACTTCAGGATCAAGAGCTTCTGCAAATCCCATGTCTAAGGAATAACCTATCTTCAACTTACTTGGTTTTTCATCTAGCTTTTCAATATAACTATAATTTGGTTTTGGAACCGAATATCTATCAGAATCATCTTGACCCGCTATTATATCTAATACTAAAGCAGCATCTCTTACATATCTTACAAGAGGGCCTCTATGTACAAATGTACCAAGATAACCCATTAATTTCATATCAGCTTGAGGTACCCTACCATAAGTAGATTTAAGACCAAAAACTCCGCAAAAACTACTTGGAATCCTAATAGATCCACCCCCATCGGAACCTATGCCGATTGGACCTAATCCTGAAGCCACAGCACCAGCGGCACCACCACTAGACCCACCCGTAGTCCTCTCCAAATTCCAAGGATTCTTAGTGATGCCAAAAATTAAGTTGTCAGTTTCACCTTTATATCCAAATTCTGGTGTATTTGTTTTCCCCAAAATTACAATACCTTCTTCTCTTAGCCTTCTAACTATGGCTTCATCCTCCCTCGGGACATTATTCTCAAATAAATAGCTACCATAAGTGGTTCTAATACCTTTGGTGTCCGTTTCATCCTTTATAGAGGTAGGTATCCCGTGTAATAATCTTAATTTCTCCCCTTCCTTTACTGCTTTATCCGCTTTTTTTGCCATCTCTCGAGCTAATTCAAAAGTAGGAGTACAATAAACATTAATTATAGGGTTGATCTTTTCTATCCTCTCAATAATTATTTCAGTTATTTCTTCCGAAGTAAGTTCTTGATTTTTTATTTTTTCTGCCATTTCGTAAGCAGACATATAACAAAGTTCTTCTTTTTTCATATCTAACATAATTGCACTTTTAATTGTATGAATCTCTATTTAAAATTAGATTTCAATCATAAAGAAAGAAGATTTAATATAAATATATTATTCTTTTAAATCGTATTAAAAAAATCTTCAAATTTATTGAGAGGCATATAATTTTTGTGTGAATTTAAAATAATTCGAATGAATGATAATTCTCAAATTTTAGAGGATATTGTGTTAATATCATACAATAATGAAAGCAAGTTAGTTCTTAAAGATGTAATTGGAATGGGAGAAATTCTGGAATCAGCACTAATATTAGATGTGAACACTGTAAATCAGAAATGCATAATATTAGAAAATCCACTTGTAAAAGATATTGTAAGTTTACTAGTTAAATTAAATGAAAAAAATGCAACTAAATCGGATGTCGATATTATTGTAAAACAATTAGAAGATTTAAAAGGAGAGATGCCCAATTGAAGTTCGATTCAAGATTCTATACGAATATAGATGAATTTTATGAAATCGTATTACCATTTTTACTAAAAAACGAAGTTGAAAATAGCCTCCAAATTTCAATCCTCAATGCACTGAAAATAAACATAGAGAGATATGGTAATATACATCCTATCTTGAGTACAGTAAGTGTAGATGACGAAATTAAGTTAGTGTCCTTTAGAACACCTCCGTATAACCAAGTTTTATCATATACAGCTGAATTAAAAACAGTTGATATATTAATTGATGCTTTAGGGAAAAAAGAATCGGAAATACCCGGAGTGGTGGCATTTAAAGAAGGAGCAAAAAGATTCGTTAAGCTATGGAGTGAAATAAATAATGTTAAAGCTAAAATATCGTTGAACGAAAGACTTTACAAATTAGAGATCGTAAATCCGGATACTCTAGGAAAGCATAAGTTCATAACAGCTACAACTGCTTATGAAAACATTATTCGACAGTGGGGACGAGAGTTTATATTGGAAGCACTACCTGATAGAACACCAGAAATGATAGAGCAATCCTTGGGGCACATTAAGGAAGATATTGATGAAGGAAGGATTGTACTGTTATTTGATAATGAGGTACCTGTATCAATGGCGCGTAAAGCGGGAAAATCCATTAATGGAAATTCTATCAATATGGTTTATACACCACCCCAGTTAAGAAAAAAGGGATATGCAACAGAATGTGTGGCAAGATTATCTAAGCTTTTATTAGAAGAAGGAAATAGCTACTGCTTCTTATTTACAGACTTAAGTAATCCAACCTCTAATAGTATTTATCAAAAAATTGGTTATCGTCCTATAATGGATGTAGATGAATATCACTTCCACAAGTAATGTGCAAAATGATTTAATTTTACGTAAAAATTAATACAAAAAAATAAAAAAAAGAATCGAGAAAGTCTCCTGATTTTCTCCTGAAATTTTATTTGGATTTATTTTTTTGGCGGAAGAATTTCAATTTCAATTGAAGATACATTATTATTTGTGCCATCAGTATTAGTAATGGATTCTGTATCAATCAGAATTTCTCCATAGGTTGCACCTTTTACGAATTTGTTTATAAGTATCTCTGCAACATCCACAGCTCGTGAGATAGATCGTCCACGAGCGAGTAATCTTACAGGTTTTTCATTCAAAACAACCATAGCAGCCATTACATAATTAATTGACTTCTTTCTGCCGATAAAAACTTTTGTATCATCTTTCTTAGCCATATAATATCACCTTTTCGATGCTTACGTTAAGATTTTCTTTTTTATACTTTTCGACTTTTCTTTTTTCTTAGGTTTAATTAGCTTTTGGTAAAACAATAACTAATTAAGTTTTATTAGCGTTATTTAGGTTTTAAAATTTATCAATTTCTGAAATTGTATGGGTAAATGGAATTTAATCCTTATTATTGTACTAGATTAATCTCTAAATGACAAAATAGCACATCTCGCATTAATTTTCAATTAATAAAAAATAATAATATAATGGTTCAATTTTATTGACTTATATAAAAAGTAAAATGCTCAAAGCTAAATATTCTGATAAACCCATATAAATGCCTGAGAATCTCACGAAATATTTAACTAAAGAATCGGGGGGATTAAAAAAAAAGGATTTAATCAAGTCTCCAAACTTAAAAGAGTTATTCAATGTCATAAATCAACATTTATACGGAAAATTAAAGTATACTGATACTGACACAAGAGCTCGTTCAAAACAAATCATTAACCTTTTGTTCTGTAAGTTAATTGACGAGGTTTCTAAAAATTCTGAAGATTATTTAGATTTTTGTATAAAGGATGGAGAAACTCCTGAGGCTTTATACAATAGAATCAGAGAATTTTTTGATAAAAAGGTTCGTTTCAAATATAAAGATGTTCTTGATGAAGATGAGCAGATTAAACTTACTAAAGAACTTATTTATTTAATAGTGAATGAATTACAAAATATTTCACTAGTTCAATCTTCTAAGGATATATTTAGGGATGCGTTTGAAGTATTCGTAAGTAAGATTTTGAAAGATGAAGCCGGTCAATTTTTTACACCCCCAAATATAGTAAAATTCATGATAAACTATTTGAATCCGGAGGTTAACACAAAGATTTTGGATCCTGCATGTGGTCACGGAGGATTCCTTCTTGAAAGTAAGGATCTTCTATGGGATAAGACAGAAATAGAGAATGAGAAGATTAATGCTATTTCAAATTTATATGGTATTGATAAAGATATGTTTTTAGCAAAAATCAGTAGATTGTACTTAGATATATTAAGTAATGGAAAATCTAATATTTTTTGTGAAGATTCACTGGATCCAAGTAGTTACAGAGCAGAAGCTAAGAAAGCAATACAAAATGAGAGCTTTGATTTTATCTTTACCAATCCTCCCTTTGGGGCCAAAATCCCTATTAATAATCGTACAGTTTTAAAAAATTATCAGTTAGGATATGTCTGGAAAAATACCAGTGATAAATGGAAAATGCAAAATAAACTTGTAAAGCAACAATCTCCTCAAGTTTTATTTATTGAAAGATGTGTTCAATTACTTAAAGACAAAGGAAAATTAGGAATTATACTTCCAGAAGGAATATTTGGAAATCCTTCTGATCGTTATATTTGGGAATACTTAACCTCAAATGGTGTAATAATGGGGATAGTCTCCTTAGATCAAAATGCGTTTCAACCCTATACATGTAATAAAACCAGTATTCTCTTTTTCCAGAAATTAAAAAAGATTCCAAAGGATTTTTTAATTGATTTTGCTATTGTAGAAAATGTGGGACATGATAAAGATGGCAAAATATTATATAAACTTAATAAAGATGGTAGTAAAGAACTAGACTCTAATGGGTTAGCGATTATAAATGATGATTTAGACAAATTAAATTTTAGATTAAAGGAAGCTGAGCAATTTGATTTCTTAAAAGATCAGACCATCTTTAAAATTAAATATAGTCAAATTAAAAACAAAATCTTTATTCCCGCGTATTATACAGGAGTTGAAAAGACTTTAAGGAAACTTGCGAATAATGAAAAAATACAACTTCTCTCAATCAAGGAATTAACTGATAGAAAGATATTTTATACTAACAAAGGAGGTTATCTCCCTAGAGGAGATGAAATTGGCTCACATCTCTACGGATTAGGTGAGATTCCATTTATTCGAACAAGTGAAATTAATGATTGGGAAATAAATTTGGATTCATATAAGAAAACAAGTGAAGAAGTATATGAACAATATAAAGAAAAACAGAACATTGAAGTAGGGGATATCTTGCTAGTAAAAGATGGTGGCCCTAATTTAATAGGAAAAACCGCTTATATTAGCGAAATGGATAAGAAGATTATTATTCAGAGCCATATCTTTCAATTAAAAATCTTAGAGAATGAAGAATATATTGATCCATACCTTCTTTTATTTTTATTGAATTTAGAAATCGTACAAAAACAAATTAAGGCAATAACTTTTGTTCAAGGAACAATTGCTACAATCGGAAACCGAATCATGGAAATTCTCTTACCTTTCCCGACAGATATTGGCAAAAGAGAAGAAATTTCAAATTATGTAAAGAAAATCATTGAGCAAAAAGAATCTATCAGAAAAAAAATTCGAAATTTAGCATTAGATTATCCTATTGATTGAGAATGTAGAATTAATACTAAAAATGAGAAATCATGAAAATTGAAAATTATTCAATGAAATATTACGGAAATGTAGTGAAATTGTGGAGAAAAGCAGGAATTAGTGTTGGTTCCTCAGACACTGAAGAAGAAATTGAAAGTATGCTAATAAGAAACCCAAACCTCTTGTTAATTGGGAAATTAAATGAAAAAGTAATTGCCATTGTGATGGGAGGATTTGATGGAAGAAGGGGTTATGTTCATCATCTTGCTGTAGATCCGATATATCAAAAAAAGGGGTATGGAAAAATGATTATGGATGAATTGATTAATAGATTTCGCAAAATTGGAGTACATAAGATTCATTTGTTTATTGAAAAAGATAATAAAGAGGTTGTTAACTTTTATAAGAATTTAGACTGGCAGATAAGAAACGATTTGATTATGATGAGCTTTGTACCTGATAAAAACCTCTATAAAATGCGAATATAGAATTATACTTTGTACTTAATTTCTACTTTAGATTAGGGCTAATTTTTAAAGATTTAAATATAATCGAATTCAATTATATTTACTTAATACTAACATTATAAGTTTGACTAAAAATGCAACAAGAAGATATACGATATTGGGATAAAAATTGGCCTGATGTAGTTCCAAAACATATTGAATATGATGAAATACCTCTGGGAGAACTTCTAAAAAGAGCAGCTAACACATATCCTGAATCTGAGGTTATATTTTTTGAGGGATTCAGAATGACATATAAAGAGTTAGATACATTAGTGGATCAGTTTGCTACAGGTCTTTCTCAGTTAGGAGTTCAAAAAGGTGATGTCGTGGCTATTGATTTGCCTAATGTTCCTCAATATGTTATTTCACATTGGGCTATTCTTAGACTCGGAGCCGTTTCAAATCCCATTCTTCCTGTTAATCGATATGTAGAAATTGTTCATCAAGTAAATGATTCAAAAGCCAATACTTTAATAATTTTAGACTTCCTGTTTGAAGAATATCTTCTTGGGAAAGATCTTACAAGGATGTCAACCCTAAAGAACATAGTTTTGACTGGTACAGCAGAGTATTTACCCAAAATTAAAGCGAAATTAGGTGTAGCTCTTAGAAAGGTCCCAAGAATGAAAAACTGGCCTAAAAAAATTGGGGAGATTGAGTTTCATGAATTTCAAGGAGTATTACAAAACGGAATTCCCATTAACTTTCCTGAAGCAAAAATCAATGTTAAAGAAGATCCGGCAATTTTAATTTATACAGGTGGAACTACAGGAGTTCCAAAGGGTGTAATGATATCTCACTACAATATGATCACAAATACCCAACAAATTATTACTTGGGCGACTACTCAATTACCTGAAATGGAAGAAGTTAAAGGAAAAGGTGGAATGCTATTAGTAGTACCACTTGCTCATGCTTTTGGTAATATCGGAATGACAGTTTCTATTGCTGAAGGGTGGAAATTGATACTACTTCCACGACCCCCAGAAAAGATATCTAAGATTTTGGATATTATTAGGAAGGAAAAAGCTACATATATGCCAGCGGTTCCCACATTGTTTATTAAGATTAATCAGGATCCAGATTCCTCGAAATACAAAGGTAAGCTTACTTCTCTTATTGCTTGTGTCAGCGGAGCTTCAGCATTACCTTTAGAGGTGAAAAATGAATTTGAAGCAACTACTGCATCTGTGATTGTAGAAGGGTATGGAATGAGCGAATGTTCACCTATTCTTACTATAAATCCATTTATTAGTTCCCTTCAAAAAATTGGAACAGTTGGATTTCCCTTATCAGATACTTTAATAAAGATAGTAGATGCTGAAGAAGGGGTACAATTAAAACCACAGTGTCCCAATGATAATTGTGAGAATTGTGGAGAAGATAAACAGCAGTATATTGGAGAAATTTGTGGAACTGGTCCCCAAGTCATGTTGGGCTATTTAGGAAGAAAGGAGGAAACTGAATTTGCGTTAAGAACGGATTCGGATGGCACTATATGGTATTATACTGCTGATATTGGGTGTATAGATAGTCAAGGATACCTTCATATTAAAGATAGAAAGCGGGATATGATCAAAAGAAAAGGGCATGCCGTTTTTCCTGCGGAAGTTGAGGATTTGATTTATATGCACGAAGCTGTAAATGAAGTTGGAGTAATAGGGATTCCAGATCCCGAATCAGGTCAAGAAATAAAAGCTTTTATTTCTCTAAGACCAGAATATACAAGAAAAGTATCTAAAGAAGACCTTATGGAGTGGTGTCAGAAAAATATAAGCCCATTTAAATATCCAAGAATAATTGAAATTGTTCCAGAACTACCAAAGTCAGTAATCGGTAAAATATTGAGACGAGAATTAAGAAAGGAAGAAAATTAAACTGAATATATATTTTTAAATCTATTTATTTTTAATTAACTTATTTAAACTGAGCTTCTGATTTAGAATTATTAAAAAATAGAAAGGAAATAAAATTAGAACTCTTGACCGCATTTCTTGCATACGTTTTTTTTGGAGTATAATGGACTATGTCCAATATAACCTAATACCTTAGATTTATCTTCTTCAGACTTGATATCTTTTCCTACAGCACCGCATCTAGGACACATTAATCTGTCTTCGCTGGAATATTCTGTTGGAGCTGTTGGTTTTAATTCAGCCAATTCAGCTTCAGCTCTATTTAAACTGGCTTTTTGTTCTTCAACTATTTTTTCTTTTTCTGAAATTGAATTGGTTAATTCTTGGATTTTAGCATTCTTTTCTGAAATAGATTTGTTAAGCTCATCTATTTTTGAGTCTTTTTCAGTTATTGAATTGTTTAGTTCATCAATTTTATTATTTAGTGCCTCATTTTGCGATTTTAAATTACTCGATTCTGAACTTATACTTTCTTTTGAAGAACTTAAATCCTTAACCTGATTTTCAAGCTCTGATGATTTACTCATCCCCTGTTCTAGCTCAGAATTTAAATTCGTTATTTTTTCTTCTAGTCTTTTAATTTCTTCATCCTTTTTTGTCATTGTGGACTTAAGGTCAAAAATCTCAGCCTCATATTCAGATACTTTGTTTTGTAATCCTTTGACAATTTTATCATCCAATCCTTCAGTCAGATCCTTCATTTCATCTTGAGAAATAAAATAACACCTCTCTTTTCGTTACACTTTTGTAAAAAATAAAGATTAGTATATTTAATGAGCGAAAATTACTAAATTACAATATTATACAAAATCCTACAAAATTTTTATAATAGAATTTATATTTAAGCTTTATTTTTATGATATTTGATATGGTTGCAGAGAAATTAATTTTTTCATTAAGATCAAACAATAGAAATCGCTAAATTTCGTTCAATTTCTTCATCATACTTGATCTTCAGTTTTTTTCCCACAAGTTCTTGGTTTTCAATCGTCTTGAGTAATTCTATATTATTTACAAAAGCAATAGCACGCTCTCCATTTTCAAGAAATCCAATAACAACTCCTCTCTTAACCGCTCCAGATCTTTCATATAGCATTGAATATCCTTCAACAATCATTTCTCCATTAGCCATTTCAATAGGTTCAGGTAAAATCTCTTGTAAAATAGAATTCTGGATTTTAGAGTCATCTCGAGTACCCCATTGTATCACGGGGGGATTAGTACCATAGATTCCAACTGACTGTTTAGTATTGTATCCCCCATTTGCTATTACCATAACCTTTAGAGAAGGATTAGTCCGAATAGCTTCAACAGTATTGATAACGGCATGTAAAGAATAATTACTTAATGGAGTACCAAAAAATGGAAGTCCTCCTGTAAGTGTTAGGTCACGAGGATCATTCTCTTTAATCCCCAACTCATTCATAAAAATCTCAACAATAGACGGAAAACAGCTATACAAGTCAAACTTATCAATATCACTTAATGTTAAACCAGCTTGTTCCAAAGCAAGGCGCATTCCTTCTCGCGCTGCAGGAGAATCATAAAGTCGTGGACGTCGAGTGATATCATCAATATTTTTTAAAGTTGCACCTCCTGTTATATATATCCATTTACTTTTATCAATATTAAGGGATTTTGCAATTTCTTCACCTGTAATTAAAACGGTTCCTGCCTGATCTACGAAGTTATTAGCGCACATACGTTTAGTATAAGGGTATACTACAAGACGATTCTCAGGTGAGGGAGTTATTATTTCTTCAGCAGTATAAGCTTTTTGAGTCCAACTGTATGGATTTTGCGAAGCAATCTTGGAAAAACGTTCGAAAAGCTTTCCCATAAACAGTTTATGTTCTTCAACACTGCGTTTAGAATTTGCTCTTAACGCTGTTTCGAAAATGGCATATGATGTAGTTGGAAAATATAATTGATATCTTACCACATTTTGAGATAATGACCATCTTTCCCCGCTAATGTATTTTGGATCTTTTTTTTCTGGCCAATATTTAGGAGCTTCTCCTTTGAATATCTTTTGTATAGCATATGCGGCTTCTCCACCGGTGATTAGGATAACACGATGTTTTCCTGTCGCAATTGCGTTTGCAGCTTGATTAATTAACATTTGAGGGCTTTGACCCCCATCAGGTAAATAAATTTTTTCTTTCGGTGTGATTTTAAGCCTATTACCAAGTTCACCAGGAGCGTCTTCATATGACCATGAGCTTATATTTACCATATAAATAGCATCTATGAAATCAACAATGTTTTTAACTTGTGTATCCTCTATAGCGATTTTTCCCGTTTTAGCCATTAAACTAAGTGAATCAAGAGGTTTAGGTGTTCCTTTACGTTGAGTAAATTGGGCAGCTCCGACGATGATAGGATTGCTTTTCTTAGTCATAAGTTAATGTATTATCCCTAATATTTTGTGTAATTTCTAGTAGATTTAAAAATTAATTAATTTTAATTTTGATGAAAATGTTAAATTAAAAGGAACAAAAGAATAAGATTAATTTATTTTAACAATTTTCAAAAAGTGTTAAAAATTTTATATTGATTTTACCAACCTAAGGTGATTTTTACAAATTATTCTTCAATTAACTTTTGGACAAATGGTCTTTCTAAATCACCTAATGCTGTATCTCTCAACAATCGGCTTCGGGTTAGCCCTCGTGAATGCTTCTATAGGAATTTCACATATTAGAAATTTAAAGGAATTAACACTATTAGAAGTAAAAGCACATAAAAGATTTGGGTGGACGGCTGCAACAATTTTTTATTTACTTTCTGCCTTGTGCATTTATTTTGCGGTAATACCAAGATTGAATCCAAATGATTTTAGTGATTTTGCTATTTTAACAATTTTTTGGCACACATTTTTAGGAGGAATCATTGCTTTCTCTTTATTCACTATGAAATTTTTAATTGCTAGATATAAAAAAGATTTCATTTATAAATATGGAAAATTCATTGGACCTATTGGATTTTTAGGATGGGGATTAGCTTATTTTACCAGCAACATTGATTTTTATTTTTTTGTAAATCCTTCTGTTGGAATTCCAACACCCATTTTAATGCCCAATTATATAGTCTCTTTATTAATCTCAATTTTTATTGGGGTAACACTCTTCACATTAGTAAAAGCATATAACTTCAAGATTTACGGAGAAATAACAGAAAGAACGAATCTTCATGGAGTTGCCATGATATTGCATGGTATTACATTTGGCTATGAGGGAAGCGCTAAAGAATTAGTTGGAACCCCGGTTCTTTACAAATATGTATTTCCTAAAACATATGAATTTCTTGAAAGATATTCAAAACGGATTGGTCTTGATCTTGATGAATTAAAAAAATTTAATTTAAATGATGCTCTAGGAGTAGCCATGAAAAAATTTACGGAAATAGGAATGGCAGAGAAATTAAAGGTAGAATGGCTTTCTGAGAATGAATTAACTGTGGAATCTATCAATTGTTCAACAGCTGTTGTTCGTTCTTATATGGAACCAGAAGAATTAGTAAATTCTATTTGTCCTTGGGGAATATTGACAGCGACAATCCTAAGTGTTCTAACAGGAAAAGACATTGAAATCAACCCAAGCGAATTTAACAAGATCGGTGCTAAAAGTAAATTGAAAATCGTCGAAAATTCATAAATTAAATAGGCTACTTTAAAAATATAAATTATTTACTTAAATTTATAAAATAGTTCAATTTCATCTTTAGTTAAATTTATTTCTGCTGCTTTTGCATTATCTTCAACATGATTAATTTTGAATGCTTTAGGAATCGAAATAATGTTTTTATGATTTATTAGCCATGCAATTGCTATTTGTTGAATAGTTACACCATATTTTTGGGCAATTCTTTCCAAATTTTCTTTTATTTCTCCTTTTAGATTAGTATAACCTCTATGTGCAAGTGGACTATATGCAGTTACAGTAATTTTATTTTTTTGATAATAAGAAAGGGATTGGTGGATGTAGTTTTGGTTCGTTATATTAATATGAAGTTGATTATTAACAAGTTGTTCTGTTTTTAGAGCCTCTTGAGCCTTTTTAAATTGTTTAACACTGAAATTGCTTACTCCAATATATCGTGTCTTTCCCTCTTTCACTAAAGATTCAAAGACTCTCATCTCTTTTTTTATTGAAATAAATCTAGAGGGCCAGTGAACCAAATAAAGATCAATATAATCAAGTCCTAATCTGTTTAAACTATGATCTGCTGCTTTTCTTATGGAGTTTGTGGTAAAATGAATTGGAAATAGCTTGGTTGTGATAAATAAATCCTCTCGAGAGTAATCTTTTATTAGTTCCCCCAATACTTGTTCTGCTTTTCCTCTCCCATAGAATTCAGCAGTGTCGAGATGTGTCATTCCTAATTCAATGCCTTTTTTTAAAGTCTTTTTAATTTGTTCATAGTATTCTTTTCCCTTAAAATAACCCTTGATACGTGAGATTCCCCAAAGTCCCTGTCCTAAGATAGGAATTTCTTCTCCAGTATTACCTAAAATTATTTTTTTCATATTATTTTGAGATAAATACTAAAATTTTATCCAATCTCTTATAATTTATAAATTAGACATAAATCTCAATTCCGTTAGTTAAACAAATAAAAAAATTAGATTCGAATAATCTAAATGAAATTAATTAAAATATTAAATACTTTTTTGCCTAATTTAATTTAAATTAATTGTAAAAAATTAAATAATGGTGATTAAAAGATGGGAAAACCAAAAGTTGCGATAATTGGTATAGGCATCACCCCTTTCCGTTCTCGTTACCTTGACAAAACATATTTCGAACTAGCTTATGATGCAACTAAAATGGCTCTAGAAGATGCTAATAAATGTGGTGCCGAGATCTCTCATAAGGATCTGCAGTCTACGGTATATGGTATTTATAACGAGTTATTTGAGCGGCAATTTATGCCAGATATATTTGTTAATAGTTATATAGGGATGAATAATAAGCCTGGAACCAGAATTGCATCAGGAGGTGCTACAGGTGGCTACACAGTGAGAATGGCATATGCAGAAGTTTCTTCAGGCTTGTCAGATTTGTGTTTATGTATTGGAGTGGAAAAATGTAATGATTGTTATGATGAACAAACAGGAACTACCACACCTGAGGTATTAAACTCTATTGCTTATTCCGCAGACATGACCTATGAATATCCAATGGGAATGATGGCAGCAAGCTCATATGTTAGTATGGTTAATGCTCATTTTGAGGAATTTGGTAATCCTACTGAGGAACAAATGGC
>JBHLLU010000021.1:62412-68298 GCA_048938895.1 Promethearchaeota archaeon | reverse complement strand
TTTGGTGCAGATTATAAATTTGAAGAAATGGAAAACATTTTAGGTAATAAAATCGCGGCAATTCAAACAGTGAGTTCTGTTATTTCCAGTATCCAATCTCAAGAAGCATTAAAACTTTTGTTCAGAGTTAACGGAAGAAATATTGGAAGCCCAATGGATCCTCCATATGTTAATTATAATGGTATTTATGGCCAATTTGATCACCTTACTATCCTGAAAAGGGAAGATTGCCTTGCGTGTGGGAAAATAGAAGGAGAAGAGAATGTGCAAATTGTTGTTCCATTTGATGCGAATGTAGGATATATATTCGAGGCAATGAGAATTTCAGAACACACATTAGATCCAGAATTATGGATGATCACAAATCCTATGACTAAAGAAATCTATTGGAATCCTTACATGCCATCTTTAAAGGATCCTGATATCAAATTAAACACTCTAAAAATTAAAAGTAATGATATTATTACTCTGAGTCCATTAGGAAAAGCTTTAGCAGAATCGGAAATAAAAAAATTTAACGTAGTAGTCACATTTATGTGAAATTAGGCTGAATATACTTCAATCCTGGGTTTTCTACTTTTTTATTTTCTATGTTTAAAAATCACTTATTAAAATTAAAGCAAAATTTTATATAGCAGCATAAGGATCCTAAAAAATAAAAATAGAATATAAAAAAAGGTTAATTTCCTCAATCCATTGCATATTTACGAGTCCAATCTTGGGCTTTGCTTTCGAACTTCTTCTGAGCCCGAAAATATTGTTCTCCTGCCTCATGATTTAGCGGATCTCCAGGGTTAAAGAAAGGAGGTTCGACATGCATCATCCCCTTAAGAGCTTCTATAATGTTTGTTAATGTCTTGCTTGGAGTCCATCCACTTGCTCCAGTTGAAGCATCTACCTTTCCAACTAAATCTGGATTAATTAGATCTAAACAAATGTTAAGTTTTCCCGGTGGGATAGAACTATCAATATTAGGATGCCACATTAAGGTAACAGCATATGCATATGGAGGAGCGAAAGGATAATTGTCAGGAAATTTAATTTCAAATATAAATTTGCCATCTGCATAAGGGGTTCCTTTTTTACCTATGATTGTTAAGCGTAAATGATCAATACTTCGACCCCATGGTTCTAAAATAACAGTAGGATCGTTTTTATATGCTTCGATAGCTTCAGTATAATCTGTTTCTTCTCTGATGATAATCACCAATAATAAAAAATTACACTCAAATTGTAGTGGTTATATTAGTTAATTTTTATAAAAATATTAATTATGACAATAAAAATTTTTCACAACAAAAGTATTTTGTGTTTTTTTATTGGAAAAATTTTTGGTTAATATTCTTATAAAGTAAACATATTTGAAGTTTTCTTAAACAAAAGCTAGATTTGTGTGGGTACAAAAATAATTTTTACGATCTTTTCATAGGATTTCTCTAAATCTAAAAACATAAAAAATAAATTAATTATATTATTAATTAATTTTAAACCATAATCCCTCCCTAACTCAGTGGTCAGAGTGCTCGGCTGTAGATAAAATCGCGTGCTAAAGCTTGTAGCTAATGAAGACACGTCAGCCGAAACCGAGAGTTTTGGCGCATTTCGACCAGATCGGGAACGGTCCCCGGCTCGAAAAAAGGATCTAAGTCAGATCCAACTAGATTCCGGGGGGAGGGACCATTTTCTCTAATATTGAAATCTTTTTATAAAAAAGAGATAGCTTGTTATCTTCATAAAATTATTATTTTAGTTAGAATTAATCTACTCAAATATTACATATATCAAACAATTTAAATCAATTATTGCTAGTAATATGTTCATTGGAGATTATGCGATAAATGAATGAAACTAATAAAGATTTTGACCAGCATGAGCTAGAAAAAATTCGCATGCGAAAAATGAAAGCGATAATGGACGCTAAAAAACAGCAGGAGCTTGCAAAGGATCGAGTTGTGTCAATTTCAGAAAAAATTGAATACGTGCTTAAAGTAGTTTTAGCCCCAGATGCCTATGATTACCTAAATGGTTTAAAAAGTAAGGAACCAAATGTGTATAGAGCAATATACAATGAATTAATTAACCCTGAAGTAATACAGAGCATAGATTACCTGCTAGCAATTATTCAACAAAGAGGCGGAGTTCCAAAGCAAATTCCCCTTGATGCCATTATCTATCTTGAGCGGAAAGCCAAAGGAATAAGAAGCAAGATCCAAGTCAAACGTGGAGATGATCTCATGGATTTAGGATCTTTCTTAACGAAGTAATAAAAGACTATCTATTGTTCTCTCCCTGAAATAATTGCCACTACCTCACATTCATCATTAGGAAGAGGATTAGAGGTTATATCAAAAAATTGGAAGGCAAAAGGTCTTCCAAAAATTGGCTCTACTAAAAAACTAAATGAACTAATCGCAAAAATGAATACTCGTTTAAGAATTGATTCAGTGCTGTCTTCAATCTTTAATTCTTTCATCACATCTTTTACTACTTTAATTTCTTCAGAATTGTACCAATATTTAAAAACCAACTTAAAATCAACAGGTGTAGGTGCTTCTGGATCCTCATATGAAAGACCACGTTTTCGAAAATGAAAAAAAGTATTCAAGTAAAAATTAAAGATTTCTTCGTGGTGATCCCTTAAGAGATGAGAGATACGGGAGCGATCTTGATACTCCGGCCAATAATCCTTCATGAGTTTCATTAATCTCGGGTAATTTTTGTACTTATTTTCACTTTCTTTTTTTAAATAATTAAGAAGTTGATTCTTAAGGGGCTTAAATTCAGACTCTTGCCCAACCCGAGTTATAAATTTACGAAAGATGAGACTCATGCTTTAAAAAAAGAAACTAATTTTGTATGTACTATATATTACTTATTTATTTATTCCTATGATATTTTGATAATACATTTCTCTTATATATTCCTTTTTTTTTTCTTAGATTACTTGTGCAGATAAAGGAATATTACACTTGAACTTTATAAAATATGAATAAAAAAATTATTAGTAAACGTAATTTTACTTTAAGTAATGGTAGATAAAGTAGGACTCGTGTATACTAAAGATTATCAAAAATATAATTTTGGTAAGGATCATCCCTTGAGACCAATAAGGATAGAATTAACATATAGTCTCATGGACAAGTTAAACTTGTTAAAAAACGAACGTTTAGAAATCTTAGAACCACGAATGGCAACTAAAGAGGAGTTAGAAAGAGTTCACTCACCTAATTATATTGATGCTGTAGAAAAATTAAGTAAAAATCCTAATGATAAATCTGTTTCTCCATATTTATTTGGATTAGGGCCGGGCGATAATCCCATTTTTAAAGGAATGTATGAAGCTTCCACCCTAGTGGCAGGAGGTAGTATAATTGCTGCTGATACAGTGTGGAATAAAGAGGAAATAAAAATAGCCTTTAACCCCGCAGGTGGAATGCACCATGCGATGAGAGAAAAAGCCTCAGGTTTTTGCATATTTAATGATATTGCTGTAGCTATTAAGCACTTAAAGACTCTAAAAAGTGATCTTAAAATCGCTTATATTGATATTGACTGCCACCATGGCGACGGAGTTCAATGGTTATTCTATGATGATCCTAATGTTCTAACAATTTCATACCATGAAGATGGGAGATATATCTTTCCAGGGACAGGATTTATAAATGAAACAGGAAAAGGGGAGGGAAAAGGATATTCCCTTAACTTCCCTTTAATCCCAGGAACAAATAATAAGTCATTTTTAAAATTGTTTAGAAAAACAGCCCCAAGTTTATTAGAAGCATATAAACCAGATATGTTAGTAACACAACTTGGTGTGGATACTTATTTTGACGACCCATTAACACAAATGGGATTTTCTTTATCAGTCTATAGAGATATAGCCCAAACAATGAAAACTTCAGCAAAAGAATATTGTCAAGATAAATGGCTAGCTTTTGGGGGTGGAGGATATTTGATTAATGTTGTTCCAAGGGCATGGAGCATTTTTTTAGGGAAAATGCTTGACGTAGAATTACCTAATGAATTACCAGGTGATTGGATAAAAGAAGCTAAAAAGAAGGCACCTAATGAAGAGACTCCATACTCTTTATGGGATAGAGGCGAAAAAGTCGAGGTTCAGATGCTTCGAAATCCTGAAATAGCAAAAAAGATCATAGATTACACCAATTCTTTGATAGAGCTTTCAAATGAGAAATATCTGCCTAATCTAGCAAAATAAACCAAAAAATATTATAAAAGAGAAAAAATACTGATTATTAATCCAAGTCTTAAAAATTGAAATATTCATATGAAAATACCTAATAGAAAGATCCTAGGATTTATTTCAATAGCTTCTGCATTATTATTTTTGACAATAGGAATTTTACTTACAAACTCCTATCTACTTGTAAAGGCAAGAAGAATAGATGTCTGTATGTGTTATATTGTCGATATTGGTCTATTTTATTCTATTTTAACAAATTTGGGGATAGGATTAGTGTTATTTGGATTTCATAAAATCTTCATTAAGGTTAAAATTTGGATAGAATATTTGATATCATTTATATTTGGAATCTCTTTAATAGGTTTAGCTGCTTTTATACATTTTGGAGACCTTTCAATCCACTTTGATATTAAAATAAATTTTCTCCCATATTTTATCTCTGGACTACTTCTGGTTATGGGAGTAATTATAATGATATTAAGAAAACATAATTTTCAAATTAATATGAATTCTTAGATAGAACTTTCAACTGATAGTTTTCAGCTTAATTTATATTAAACTAAGAACTTCTCCTAAAGTTTAATAATAACGATAATATAATGTTAATCAAGTTGATTTATTTTTACTAGATTGTAATATTCCTATACAAAATGGAAAATTTTAACCTTAACATAGTATAAATATTACAATATTCATTAAAAGGTTAAAATAAATAATATCAAAATTATTTCTTTTTTGTCATAAGAAAAAAAGGAAATTTTTAAATAGTAGAAAAATTCAACATATATTGTTAGAATAAAAGATCGGAGGACCATGAAACGACAATATATTCTTATACCTAAAGTCGAGCAATCGGCTAAATACCTCAACCCTTAACCCTGTTATTAGATAAATACGTCTCCTCTTTTTTATTTTTTAAGATTCATGGTTTCCGATTTTTTGCTTTTTCTATTTTACTTATTCAAAATAAAATTATTGTGTTTGTAAATACAAAAATTGATTGTGTTTATCTTTCTAAGCAAATGTATGTTATTCTTGACCTATGAATTTATAGAATTCCTCAAAAACTTATAATAATTTGCGATTTTGATATTATTACAAACCAATAAAACAAAATGATGACTAAAAATATTTATTAAATCGTACTCCATTAATTATTAAGAGATTATCATAATTTTCGAATTAAGTTGAGAATAGGTATGAGTGAAGATACCAAAAGGATAAAATTAAGTACGGGAACAGAAGTAGATTTTGACTCAAAAGCTCCAAGAACTCTTTTTGAGATTATTATCAGTGAAATTTTGATTCCAAAATATAAAGAAAATGCAGATTGGAATCTTTCTTTGAATATTATCATAGAAGAAATGAATAAACTTATTTTAAGGTATGATCTTGAACCTAAACTAAAGTTAGGTCTACTTAATGATGTTGAGGCACATTTAGATAAAGATATCCAAGAATTAACAGGAGTGGATAAGATCGAAATATTATTTTTAAATATGGACGATTATGTTGAAGATATACGTAAGCTAATATTAGCAGGTAAAGATAAGGAAGACCTCCGTACAGATATGGCAAATCTGGTAATGCCGTTGACACTTTTTGAATTAGCAGAGCTTTTTATATATCTAGGAAAGAGAACGTTTCTAAAATGATAAAATCAATTTTTTCTCATTTTATTA
>JBHLLU010000021.1:0-62312 GCA_048938895.1 Promethearchaeota archaeon | reverse complement strand
TATGTGTAAGTGGTGTACACAACATGGAATTGGTAAAAAATGGTATATGAATGCAAGAAATTATTCAGATCAACTAGCGGATGAATATGATCTTAAAGAATATCTGACTGAGCAATGGATGAATTTTGAAGCGGTCTATATCCGAAAAATAGCGGGATTATCATCCAAAGGATTAGGTTATAAATTGCAAATGCCTCTTATTGGTAAAATACTTCGATGGTCTGTTGAACGTATGATTCATGGGACTGTTAGAAAAAAGAAACCAATTAGAGCAGATGGTCATATTGGTCAAGTTATTCCTATGGAGGACGCACAGATAATTCTTAGCGAATTAGCCGCAGAACCTATTGTTGAAACATATTGTATGTGTCGAAAGATGCAAAGAGGCATAAACTATCAAAGTTGTATCAATTTTGGAGTACTATCAGAAGTATTAGAAAAATTACCAAGATTTATACCAAAAGAAAGAGCACACCGAATCTCTCGTGAAGAAGCAGTTGAAAGAATGGAAACCCATAATAAAAATGGTTTAGTTGCAACCGTTTGGTATCAACCTTTCCCATATATAAATGCAATATGTAATTGTGAAAGCCCTGAATGCGGTGCTCTACGTTTAAGAAATGATTTTGATTTAATGATTATGTCTAAAGCAGAATATATTATCGATTTAAATCAAGATAATTGTCAAGGGTGTAAATCCTGTGTTTCTATGTGTCAATGGAATGCAATTCGATATATTCCATCCATTGGGAGAGTTATTATAGATTATGATAAATGTTTTGGATGTGGAATTTGCCGTCATGCTTGTAAACACGATGCGTTGAAGCTTATCCCCAGACAAGAATTTAAGGGATTTGAGGGTCATTTTTAGGTGATGAAATGGGAAAAACAAAAATTAAGATTGATTATTCGAAATGTGGTCCTGAAGGTAAAGTTGATCCTCGAGAATGTGCCAAATGCCTAAATGTTTGTGATCCTTGTGTTTTTTTACGGCATGAGGATTTAAAAAGTATGGAAGAAGACATATTTGATCCTCAATATTGGAAAATTACTGCAATTTGGCCTTCAGTTTGCACACGATGTTTCAAATGTGTTGAGATATGCCCTGAAAACGCGATTACGATAAAATTTTAATTCTAATCTAATTTTGCATCATTAGCACTTTTATATAAGTATTCATAATAATACAGGGCAGATGGGCCAAAAGCTACATGGTCTGTGACAATCCCAAAGTAAGACATTTGTTTTGGGAAGAAACTTTCAGAAAGTATGACAAAAGCATCTTCACCCTCATCAATGATTACAGAACTCCCAAAAATTTGATCTCTCCACTTTATTTCACAGATAGGATGATATTTTTTAAGTAAAGATTTATAATTTTTTTCCCTTAAAGCTTTAGCATCAACAAGGAGTCTAATATCTGTAACTCCCCTAGCTCTTGCTTTCTTAATATCATCAAAAAATAATTCGAGTAATTCAAATTCAGTTGATGTAAAATATATTGAAGTTTTTGCTAAATTAATTAAAGATAATGCTCTGTTTATACAAACATCTCTTCCTCTGTGAACATATAAAGCGATTTTGATGGGAGTATCATGTGATTGATATATGGGAGTTAAAGTATGAATAATTTTATCTGAGTGATCATTAAAGTTATCATTTCTTTGTTTTTTTGCAATAATAAGCGCTTCATCTGGTGATTTTGCAAAATATCTGCTAGGTCTAGATTCCTCTTCCTTAACGATCCACATCTTATCTTTTTCTAACTGTGTAAGAATATTGTAAATCCGAGAATAAGGAACTCCTGATGCATCTGATAATTCTCGGGCATCCATTGGACCTTTTGAAATTAGTGTGAGATAAATTGAAATTTCATAATCTGTAAGACCAATTGATCGTAATGAATCCTTGACATTTTCAGGAATTTCTTTAGACATAAACTTTTTGCTTCCTATCTAAATATGTGATAAAAAATTAATACAGCTATGATAATAATATAATTACTACTATTTCTTTTAAAAATATTCAAAATTTAAATGAAAAAGGGGGAAGGGCAATAAAAGTTTTAATTAGTCAATGTTCAATAATTAGAGCTTAATCAAAAAATCTAAAGGAAATTAATTAAAGGAGATGAAGCAATATTAATAATTCCTGTAATTAGGTAAAGAATTCTCCATGATGCTTTTGGATATAATCTACCAAGCAATGCAAATAATAATACTGAAAGAATTATCCAAGCAATTGCTGCTATTAGGAATGAGTGTCTTTCATAACCTTCTATTTTTTCTGACATTACTCTATCTTTAGTTAATTTCATTAAGCAAGGTGTAAGATATGCTATAGATGTTGCCATTAGAAAGAAATAAAGATAGTACCATTCTATCGTTGTTGTAAAACTGATGTAAATACAACAGAATCCAATTAAAATAATACAAATTGTGAGGATTTGCTTATTAGTTATTTTATCAGCGTAATATATTGAGATTATAAGAATTACGAAAAACACAAGAAAAGTAATCGTTAATGAGGTTGTAAAAAATGAATTGGAAACGAAAAATGACCAATATGACTCAAAAACTCCATTCTTTAGCCATAATGCTAAATTATAATAGATTCCTGAATAAATACTTGATAATAATGCAAGTGGGATTATGAATTTTATTATTGTTTGTTTTTTCATGTTAATCCTCTTAATATAAAATCTATAAAAAAGTTTTTTTTTTGTTTAAAGATTTTATTTGATATTAGAATAGATTTAGTTTTATCTAACAGATTAAAATTAATACACTTTACCTTAGTCTATGATTTTCTAATTACATGAAACTTAGAATTGAAATAAACAAATAAATTGTTTTTTTATTGATAAATTTTATATTATACAGTACAAAATATGTATTATGCTAAATAAATCAAAAACAAATATTGCTGTTGTTTTAATCGCGATTGGTATTGGTTTGATACCAACTGGTTTGATTGTAAGTGAATACATAAGAGATCAAGTTGGCGACAATATACCTAATGTTATATCACACATTCATGAAGATGCCGTATTAGAAATTGAAGAACAGTATCTTGGATTAGGAATAGCAGAAATTTTACCAGAGATTCAAAAACAAGAAATTGTAGATATAAAAGATGAGATAGTGGAACTTCGTTTTATACCAAGTACCTTGTTATATCTTAAAAATCTATCAATGCCAATATTTAAAGAGAGATTAAATTTTTCAATGTCAGCTTCCATAATAAGCGATAGTATTACAGCGGTATACGAGGACATTCTAGCATTTATCAATGGTCGATTTTCAGCATTAATTATTAGTGATTCTTTAGACCAAGTAATCAATAATAATATTACAACTTCAGATTTTGCTAGAGAACAATTTTTCAATAATTATTCTTATCGAGGTTATTTCAAAACTGTCATCAACGGCACCAAAATAGCGGGAATTTCTGAGTTTGCAACAGATCCTAAAGTATCATTGAATTTTACTTCTACAGCTCAACAAAGGATATTAGATGGATACCTTAGCAATCCCGGATTAATTCAAGATGTTGAAAATGGCACGGGAGTCATAGATTTTATGGAATTCTATGAGAATGCTACAATAGATCCCATTGCATACAATGCAACCATGCAAAATGCTTACAATTCAACATGGGTTCAACTTACAGCTGTAGCGGATTATATTTCTGATTATTTATGGAATGATATTATTTCTAAAACATGGAATAGAACAAGAACACCATCAAAATATGCTGATGATAAATCTATAGAACTTTTCTTTAATGATGAAAACTGGTCTACAGATACTAAAAATCTTACACCGATTATGGGTATTTCAGAACAACAAACTGGAGGAATGAATAATCTTAGCTATACTACCACAGCTCAAAAAAGAATTTTATATGGAACTGATTCTGCTCCAGGAATATTAGAAAATCTATTCTTAGGTACTGGTTTGAAGGATTATTTAGAACTTTTTGCAGAAAGTTCAGGTGGTGCTACAATGCAAGCACAATATAATGCCACTTTTTATCAATTAAATAACTTAACTGCTTATATCATTCAATATATCCGAAGTATCATCGTTCCAGCTCAATTAGCTTTAGAAGGGTTAACTTTAGATACTGCTGCTTTAAGAGATTTTTATATACAATGGGCCAATGCCTCAATTTTTTCAGGGGGAATCGGACTTAACGAATTGAGTGTTGAAATTGGAGATCTGTTAAAAGCGAGAACTGCCGCTACAACAATTCGAGGCGTAATTAATAAATTGCCAGGAATTAGTAATGTAACGATTGCACGAGATCATTTTTTCAATAATTATACATTTCAAGATAACTTTACAACGACTATACAAGGTGTTTCGGAATACAATACTACTGGCACTAATTGTCTTAACTTTACAGTAATAGCCCGGCAAAGATTGTTGGATGGTTATGGGGATGCTCCTGGAATCTTTAGCAATATAGATTCTGGATTTGGTGTCCTAAATTGGTTAGATTTCTATGATTCAGCTGTTTTACATATAGGAACTAATAGAACCTTAATGGAAACGACCTATAACGCCACATGGGATCAACTAGATGCTTTTGGAAAATATATCCGAGATTACATATTAGGTACGATCGTGACAGCAAGCGCCCAAAAAGGTTTAGAAGCGGGAGTTCCGAGTGCTACTAATATTAAATATGCTAAAGTACTTAGTTTCTGGGATCCAATGAATTCAAATGGAATCGTAAACAGTACAGGGATTGAAAAATGGTATAAAGCTGCAACAGGTAATCAAATTATCCAAGATGAATTGAATGCAACTTTCAATTTAGAATTATATCAATTTAGTAGATTATATACATGGATAAGAACAAAAGCAAAGGATATTCTTACCCCTATAGTCTTTATCATCCAACAACCTCTCGGTATTAGATTGACAACTACGGAATATGCAGGAATCTTATTTTTAGAGCAATGGGCAAATGGAACCGTCATCCCTAGCGGGATGGATCTTGGTAAGGGACTAAAGGGTTTTGAAGTAGGTTTGCCAACGAGGTCTAATATATCATATAATGCAGCCGTCGCTCTCTTTGACACAAAGAACAAGTTTGGTATAAGTAACAATATTGGTATTTTAAAATGGATAAATGCTTATAATGGAGATACTGGGGCAAAAAATGAATTGATTGCTTTATTTGGTTTAAGTTCGGTTCAGGTTGACATGACAACCAACTGGTTATTCACGTCCCTTAAAGAGAATATTATCCCGGTCCTTTTAACTAATCTAACAGGATACACAACCCTCGGTTTAGCAGAATTTGAATTCCATCGTCAATGGACCAATGGCACACTCTTTGTGAGTGGGCTTGTTCTTAATCCTGCTTTTGGTCTAAGTATTATCAGTGGTTGGGAACTCGGAATACCACCAGTAATTTCTGAAATTGATCATAGAACTTCAGTGGATTTATGGGATGAAGAAGATGGTTATTCTCTTATTAACCATAAAGGAAATGGATTATGGTCTTGGGCGAATAGAAATCAAAGTGTATATACTATGTTAAAAGATTATTTTGGATTAGATGACACTCAAATGGAAGCAATATTGGCTTGGCGTATAAGAATGAAAGAAGACTTTACAGTACCGTATATGGAAGATGAATTAAAGTTACCTTTTAATGTATATACTTATGCAACTACGGTTAATTTCGGTTTAATGATTAGTGGGGCTATTTTTCTTGCGCTTGGATGTGTAAGTTTCATTTTAGTCTTCTTATCCAAAAGAAGGTAGAATCAAATTTTTTTTAAATTTTTTATTTTTTAATTTATTTAATTTTCGTCGAGTAATTATTATAATGATGAAATTTGTACCACATAACTATTTATTATTAATAAGTTGATATATACTAATAAGACTTTTTAGACATTCTTCTTTGTGATATTAATCAATATTGTTGATTTTAATAATAAATTCATCAAATTTAATAATAAAGATAAATTAATTTTTCAAAAAGAATACAAAAATTAAATTGTGATTTCTATATTATGGATATTGTGGATCTAAAAATTTTAGAATTATTAAAAGATAATAGTAGAATGTCTTTTAATGAAATATCTCAAAGTGTCGGTAAAACCGAAGCAACAGTAAGAAGACGAGTAAAAAAATTAACAGATGATGGTGTTATTCGAAAGTTCACTATTGATTATGCAATCGATAATAAACCCCGAACGAGGGCTACTGTAAAAGTAGAACCAGATTTTAAAGAAATCAAAAGAATCCTGAGAGAATTACTAGATATTGAAGAAATAACTGATATTTGGAGACTTTCAGGAGACTGCGGATTATTTATGAAAGTTGAAATCCCTTCTATTGAGCAGTTTAATCCTCTTATAGAAGAGAAGATCTCACCAATTAAAGGAGTAAAAATAGTAGAAACTTGTTTTATTACTGATGTAATAAAATAATCTTAATTCAAATTTCTAATCAAATTCTTTTTCTAGCTTTTTTATTATCATTGCTTTTCTTAAAAATGAAATTTATTTGTATTCCATAATTTTATTTATCATCAATATAAAACAAGATTTGACTATGTCTTACAAATTCTCAAAGGAGGAGCTTCGGGATCTTCTTATTGATTACAATGAAATCGCTCTCTCTAATTATGATTTACCTAAATCCATTGAAATTTGGGATGAAACGTTACGAGATGGAGAGCAAAGTCCTACAGTCTATCTTACTCTAGATGAAAAGATACACTTGGCAAAATTGATGGATGAGATTGGAGTGAAGTTAATAGCTGTAGGATTTCCAGCAGTATCAGAATCAGAAAAAAAAATAGTAAAAACAATTGTTAATGAAAATATTAACAATTCTACAATTTTAGGAATTGCTAGACCAAGGAAGGATGATATTGATGCTTGCATAGATGCTGATCTTAAAGAAATTGTAATTTTTATGCCAATTTCACCTATTTTTAGAAAAACATTAAAACAAAGTGAAGAGCAACAATTAGATCAAATTAATTCTGCACTACATTATGCCAAAGATAATGGATTCAAAATTAATTGGGTTTCAGAAGATGGCACTAGATGTGATTTTAATCATTTAAAAGATGTTTTTAATGCTGCCATCGAAGCTGGAGCTGAACGTATAGTTTTGGGTGATACTGTTGGTGTATTAACTCCAATATCAACTTCCTATTTGATCCAGCGCATCAATAAGGAGGTAATTTCACCTTTAAAAAAACAAATTCCAATTGGTATTCATACTCATAATGACTTTGGGTTAGCTGTTGCAAATACAATAACAGGTGTAATAGAAGGTTGTCAATATCCTCACACTTGTATTAATGGATATGGCGAACGAGCAGGAAACGCTGCCTTAGAAGAAGTAGCAACAATTTTAGAACGGTTGGGTATAAAAACTGGAATAGATTTAACTAGATTACCTGAATTAAGTGAAGTGTGTGAAAAATACTTCTGCAAACCATTATCTCAATATAAACCGATTGTGGGAGATTATGCCTTTTCACATGAAAGTGGACTCCATATTGCTGCAATTCTAGCTCACCCACTAACTTATGAACCTATAAATCCACATATGGTTGGGCGGAGGAGAAAGTTTTATTTAGGAAAATTTTCGGGAACAAAATCAGTTGCCTATGCATTGCAACAGAAGATAAAAGTGCTTGATTTAGATATCCCTGTAGAAATAATTAGAAAAATCTCGACAGAAGTTAAAAGGAAGCACGAAACAACATCTAAAGAAGAACTTAGGAAAACATTTAACACTATTAAAGAAGAACTAAAAAAAGTAACTAAAGGTGTAAGTGATAAAGATTTCTTTGAAATTGTAAATAAATATGCTCAACCATATATTCCAGAAGGACATCCTGTGAAACCAAAATAATAAAAATCTTAAGATAATCTTTAGTGATCTATTTCTCTAATAATTTGTCAATAACAGTCATCTTTTTCTTAGTTTTCTTTATATCATTTTGCAATTTCTTCGATCTTTTAGAATATTCTTCATCATCCAGGTTTCCTGATGAATGTTTTTTATCTATAAACTCCATTAACTCTTCAACAGAAGTGAGTTTTGATTCTAGGTCTTTTTTTTCATCTTTTAATTCTTTTTGTGTTTTTCCCTTAGTTTTCAGTTTAGGTACTGGTTTTAAACCCGTTTCTTCTAGTTCTGCTTTTAATAAACTTTCTGGTTTGGGAGGTAATGAGGTGAGAGCTTCTTCATCTTTTTCAGAAGCAGTGATAGAATCTATTTCGCTTGTAATATCCGATAGAGAAGGTTCTTCTTGTATACTATCCTGATTAACTTGAGCAATATCTTCTTTTTCAGAAATATTAAGGGAATAATCTTCTATAATATCCGTATCCGCTTTTGAGGCTGTGTTTATTAGTTTATCTATGGTAGTTTTGATTCTATTTATTTGATTTTGAAATATTTTTAGCAATTCTAATAATTCACTTTTTTTAGAAATTTTCATTGAAAAATCGATGTTAATATTTCTACTAGTGCTTGGTGCTGTATCAGGTGATATATCAGTGGGGGTAGTACTAGAAGTTATTGATTCACTTGGTTGGGAAATAGGTGTTGGAATATCAAGTGTTGACCTGAGTTCCATCCGATAATCAGACACAAGCCATTTAAAAATATTTAATGCCAAATCCGGGTGGTCATAACATTGAAAACCTCCTCCAATTTGATCTCTAAACATTTCATAACTACCACTACAACACACTCTTCCATTTCCTAATTCAGAAACGCATATGAGAGGACAAGAAAAAGGTTCTGATGTATCGTTTGAATCGGCAATTGAAAATGCTCCACTTCCAACAATTGAGAGAGAACATCCCGATCGGTAACAGAGAGTATCTATGCTTGATGTGATTGGATGAGGAATATTGAAAGTAGATACTAAGGGGATGTTTTCAATACCTAGATTTAGTCGTTCATCTAAAACTTGATCATTTTCAAAAATTATCCCAAACTGCTCTGAAATTTCAGATAAATTACTCCCCCGTCCTCTATCACCACCTGCATGAGATAGTAGTAAAAGTCCACCCCCTGAATTTTTTACCCATTTTACAATTTGAGTTATTTCATTTGCTGTGATTCTTGAGAAATCAGGGCATACAAATACTAAAATATCATAAGGCATGAGTGATTCTTCTGTAATTGGAACTTCCAGAAAATTGTAGCTTACAAAATCATTTGCATTTAAATGATCTCTAAGTTCAGTTAAATTCTCATCGATCCGACCTCTAGGTTTGTGAGCAACGTCAAAAGCAATATGATACGACATAGTGATATTTAAATTTCTTTATATTCAAAATCTTGATATTATTAATTACTATATTCTAAAATTAATATTTAACTATATTACTTAGAAATTATTGGCTTCAAGAATTCATTAAAAAGCTGTTTAAGAATGTATTTCGTTAATACCTACTTTTATCCCCTATGATTAAGTAGTTTTTACTTATGTTCTCCACCATTACATCACTTCCAATTATTGAATTTTTGGTAATTATAAAGTTTAATTGGGTTCTTTCTTCAATTACACTATTTTCCAAGATACAATTCTTGATAATTGAATTTTCTCCTATTGAAACATAGGGTCCGATAACTGAATTTATTATTTTTGTGTTCTTTCCAATATAAACTGGATTTTTTATAAAGGACCTATCGGCTCTAATATTTAAAATCAGAAAGTCTTCTTTTTTAACCGATTTTTGCCTTAAAAGATATTTGTTTCCATTAAGTAACTCAGAGGGTCTACCAAAATCCAGATTTCCTTTCTTTAACGGAACCGCCGCTATTTTAAATCCTTGATCCACTAAATCCTGTAAACTCTGAGTTAAATAAATTTCTTTTGATTTTTCTGTTTTCTTGTCCAAATATTTTTTAATATTCTGAAAAAGTGCCATGGTGGCAGAATAAGAAAAGGCATAGGGCCCTGCAATGGCTAAATTTGATATAAACTCTTTTGGTTTTTCCACAAGTTTTTGAATAACTGAATTTTTATTGGTTGTAACTACCCCATAGGAACTTGCATTCTCTTTTGGAACTTCCATAACGGTAATTATTCCATCTACATCAGATTCAAAATAGCGATACATAAAGTATGAATATTCATCAATTGGTATCATATCCCCTAAAAAGATAAGAGACCCTTCTCTTTTATCTTGATCTTTTGTCTCAATTTGTAGTTCTTGAAACCTTGTGTGTGCTAAATAAACTGCTTCTCCTAATCCCCAATAAAAAGGGATGTCATCTGAATATCCTCTCGGCACTTGTTCAATAAATGTGAGTTTAAATTTGTCAGCATAATGTTTTTGAATGTATTCGGTAATTTGTCTTTTTTTGTATCCGACAATTAGTATAAGTTCTGTATACGGATCAAATGTATTGCTGAATTTTTCAAGAATATGGTCTAAAACTCTTTTTCCTGCCACAGTTAAAAAAGCTTTTGGTTTACTTAAAGTGAATGGCTTTAACCTTGATCCTATTCCTGCAATTGGTCCGATAATTTTCATAGTATTCTTATTATTTTCTTTATCTGAAGTTTTTAAAAGTTTTATTTAGTCTAATAGAATTTTGACTTATCTGAATCAAAAATTCTTTGTAAATATCCAAATAATAAATCTAACCCATCATCTTCTTTTGTTGAGCAAGGTATTAATTCACTTGTAGAACCCATTTGAACAAAAACTTCTGATATTAGCATTGATAATTCTCTAATTAATCCCTTTTCCCTTTCACTTGTAGAGTCTTCTAACGATTTGAAATCTTGACTCCAGTTAACTATCATTTCTATCTGATCTTCATCAATAAGGTCCACTTTGGAAAGAACATTTATTTGTGAGACACTTCTAAACCTAAATTGAACTGAAGCTGCTAAAAGTAAGGTAGAAATAAAGCCATTGGGCCTGAGAACAAAATTAGAATCAAACAAAAAACTTACAGATCGTTGAACATCACCAAAACCTAATGCACTAGCTATTAATGGCCCTGTTTCCCTGAATGCAAATAGTTCCAATTGCCCAGCAGTATCTACAAATATCCAATCGGGATTATATTCATCAATTTCATCTTTTAAATCATCTAAATAATTAACCATTAAATCAGAAGCTAAAATCATTGCTCCATTCGGACCCAAACTAAATTCTTCCATAACTTCTTCTAAAATTATAAAATCCCGGATATCTATATCAGGAGCATATGATATTGTTTTAACTCCGGGATCAAGATTTAAAGTGATTGCTGAAATCTCGGGATCTCGATTTGCTACATATTCTCTTAATTCCCCCGTAAGAGTAGTTTTACCACTTCCCGCTGTACCAATAATATAGTTTAATAATATTTTAGATAACCTCTATTGAATATAGTTCCTCGTTTATATCCAATATTCTAAATTACTTAAAGATTTGCTACTTATATAATAGAAATAAGTGTAAAAATTTTCATATATATCAAAACAATCTATTCTGGTTTTTTGAGGTCTTCTAATTGTATTTCTTTTTCTTGTTGTTTCTGCAGTCTTTTAACTTGATTTTCGATAGCCATTTTTTCTTTTTCCTTTAAGACTTTGTCATCAACTATAATTTCTTTAAGTTCCTCTTCTGTCAATGGCTTTAAAATACTTTTAATATTGAAATCCTCATTTTCGTCAATATTTTGTTTGAAGATAGTTTTCATTTCCTGGATAACCATTAATTTACCGGAAGTCATTTGACTTTGAATTAATGCAGGTTTGGTGGGAACATTTATTCTCTCTATCCCAGATTCAGAACTTCTACTAGGTAAACGAATAGGTGGGCCATATGAAATGTTTCCAATAAGCATGTTTTGAAGAGTCGAGTTTAAATTCTTCAAATGCTGCTCAATATTTCTTAAGGTTTTATTACTTTCACTGATTATGGATATGATTGAATCATCTAGAGACACACTTTTAATACTTTTTTTCTCGTAAATAACAGTACTTTTTCTTTTCTCAGTGGTGGAATCAGTACTTACTTCCTGGTATACTTTTTCACGGGTGAAAGTCTTTTGCTGACTTTTATCTAGTCCTAATTCAATATATTGAAATCCATGATAACAATCTTCATTAATCCAAATATCTGAAATATTAAATTTTTCTTCGAAATGGTATTCAATACGCTGTCCTGAATACATATGGACCGTTAGTCTCAAAATTCGAATTTGCAAATCATCGTATCCGTACACTTCATTTAGATCGATTGAGAAGCATAGTGATTCATCTGAGTAATAAAGTTTTTTAATAGAAACAAGATATGGTGGTTGATTGGAAAATCGATCTTGTTTAATATTTTTCGAAATTGAAAATTTAAAATTAATACGCTTAATTTTTTTTGGAAGAAGAAATTGATTTTCCTTTTCATCTTTTTTGAATTCCAAGAAAAGTCTTTTCCCATCGTCCCAAAAAACTTGGAACAATTCCATTTTGCGTAATAACCCTTAATTTCAATTTCCTATTATTTGTTCATTTTTTAATGTAAGCCTTTTCTTAAAAAAAAAGTGAGATTTCTAAATTAATGATTTCCTAAAGATTTTAAAGATTTTTTCTTAATTTTGATAAATAATAGATGGGCTTATTGTATCTTTTAGTAAACATCTCGATTTCCTCCAAAGAATGTTCACCAATATAGTTATTTACATCCAATACTAACATTGCATCTTGATTTTGTAACTTTCTTAATGCAATTTCCTGTAACTTTTCCCATTCATTTGGTGAAAATTTATCTTTATTTAGTAACCCATCAATTGAGCATACATACACAATTTTATCATATAAAATTTGTAATATGGATTCAATTTTAATAAAATATTCTTTAAATCGTGCTGATCCTACTAAATATATTTGGTTTTCTTGAATTTGCGAGAAATCATACTCCTTAAATTCATCCAAGAAATTCTTATTTAATCTTTCTTTAATCATAATAATTGTATAAATTAAGTGCTCTATTTAACTACAATATGAATCTGAATGCAATATATCTTGGGGAGAACTTGGAAATTTTAAAACAAATTGATTCAGAATCTATTGATCTAATTTATATTGACCCTCCATTTTATACTGGGGTAGATTACAAGGAATTTTCAGACAATTGGGATTCTTTAGAGGAGTATTTAGACTTCATGGAAGTGAGAATTGTAGAAATGCATCGTGTTTTAAAAAAGTCTGGAACATTTTATTGTCACTGCGATGCTAATGCTGTTTTTGACCTAAAACATTTATGTGATAAAATATTTGGGAGACAGTTTTTCAGAAGAGAAATAATATGGAATGTGGGGAGTGTGTCTGGATTTAAGAGTCAGGTAAAAGGGTGGGTGCGTCAGCATGATACAATTCTGTATTATACCAAATCTGATGAATTTACGTTTAATAAACAGTATACTCCTTATAAAGAAGATTATATAAAAAAAATGTTTCGCTATAGAGATGAGGATGGAAGATTATATAGAAAAAGAAGAGATGGAAAGCAATTCTTAGATGAGAAACCTGGAAATGCATTAGGAGATGTGTGGAATGATATCTATTCATACCAAACAAGAACACGATCAAAAGAATATTTAGGATATCCTACTCAAAAACCTGAAGAACTCCTTGAAAGGATAATTTTGGCATCCTCAAATGAGGAAGACATTGTTGCAGATTTTTTTTGTGGAACAGGCACAACTTTAGCTGTAGCTGCTAGATTGAATCGAAATTGGATGGGTGTAGATAATAATCCAAAAGCTATTGATTTATGCAAGATGAGATTAAATATAAAATAAAAATAATCTAAAGGTGATTAACTATAGGAAAATTTGCTTTCTTTGCTTTTAATGGTGACCCAATGTGTTTTATTCATGTTATTTTAAATGCTTTAGATATGAATGAAAAGGGGCACTCTGTAAAGGTGATTGTAGAGGGATTCGCTACTAAATTAGCAAACCAATTTGAGAATAGAGATAATCCATTTTTTGAGAAATATCAAGAGTTAAAAAACTCTGGATTAATAGACTGTTTCTGTAAAGCATGTAGTAATAAGATGGGCTCTCTAAATGAAGTAGAAAAATTAGGATTTTCTATGTGTGCTGAATTATTAGGACATCCAAGCATGGCAAAATATATTGAACTAGGATATGATATAGTTACATTCTAAACAACAATTATTTTTTTAGTAAAATTTACGAATCCTTTTCTATTATAATCTCTTGAACACCAATCCACTCTTTTGCTTCCTCTAGATTCTCAACGATTTTTCTCTTTAGAGATATGGCTTTATCTAAAAGAATTTGGATTTCTTTATCTAAAGGAGGATTTTGTGAAATAATCCAAGCAGATCGGTTGAGTCTTTCATTATTGCCTTTTAAGAAATCTAAAATAATTTCAAATGATTCGAGATTTAACAAGATAAAATCCATACCATCCACAATTACAGATAAAGATTTTGATTTTTTTGTTTTTTTATTGAAATCTTTAATAAATCGTTTGGCAACCGATGGTGGAAACGTGCCTAATGCTTTTATATAAAATTGATCTTTGCCTATTTTCTCTATTCGATACATAATTGAACTCTCAAATTCTTTAAAATAAATAATTGTTAGTCTTTCATATTAAGTTTTCCTTGATTCTAATTCTTTTCAGTGGGATTAGTTTGTAAATGCTTATTTTAGACAATAATGTCTCAGATCCAAAGATTTAAATATGAGTATGTCCATGTTAAATATTGACGTCCATGATTTAATTAGACGTCCGATGTTATGGTGGACGAAATAAAAATATTTAATATAATCAGGGAGGGGGCAAAATCCCTTGAAAATATATAATATGAGAAAAAAAAAAGAAATTACACAGAAATTAGTAGGAAATAATAACCTGATCGAATCAGTAAAATTATATATAATTCTCACGAAACAAAAAGATATTAAAAAAAATAAGAAGCAATATGAATTATATGAGCAATTTAAAACTTTAAATCCTAAGTATTCTGAACGAATAATGAAGCCAAAAGAACACATACTTAAAGTGGATTCATCAGATATAATTTATAGCTCCAAGTATAACTTTTTAGGAATATTTTAATAAATACTAGATAGGTTAGAAAATTAATGCTGACGAATAAGCAAATAAAAATCCTAAAAGATTTGCTAAGGAAATTAGATTACACAAAAGAAGAATTAGGTCAGTTAGAAAATCTAAGAAAGATTCTCAAACCTCATTATACAAAAGAGGAGTTGGATACTTTTGATATTGAGGATTATTTTGAACCATTAGAAGAAGAATGGAATGATGTTTCAAAAAGAAGTTGGCATGAGATAATACGATTTCTTATTAACCGAATAGACAAGATGTCACATGATCGCACGGATCAAACCGGGCTGGATTGGTTACTTTCTAAAATTGCCTATGATCTTTATATTAAATTTGATAAAGCAATAAGTCAGGGACAAGCTGAAGCAGTCTTAAAACGCGCATTAGGCATTAAACTTTCAAGTACTGGAAGAACTCAGTTATATGAGTTAAGGAAAAAGATTCGAAAATATGAAAATTTTTTGACTCATTTTAGGGATCTAGTAAAAATTCATGACTTTACTTTTAAAGTGGTCATTTTAGGCTTAAGTTCTGAACAATCAACTAAATTGCTAACAATGCCTCCAATTCCGGGAGGTGAAGGTCAAAAAGAAACTCTAGGAGTAGGATTTTATCCCAAAATGTTAGATGTTTATGATAAAAGAGTAAAATTGCAACTCTGGGATATTTCATCTGAGACCAAATGGAGATCTATTATACAGACATATTTTAAGGGTGCTCATGGTGCAATTATTGTATATGATAAGGATAAACGGGATTCATTTGAGTCTGCTAAAGAATTATATAATGAATTAAAAGAAAGTACAAATCTTAAATTCAGATTAAAAGATGGATCGGGAACAATCGTTGATATGCCTGTAATAATAATTGGGTTGGGTGAAGGTGACAACGTAACTTCGGGAGAGGGACAACTTCTAGCAAAAGAATGGGGTGCTTATGGTTATGTTGAAATTCGAGAAACAGAAGGGCAAAATTTTGAAAGTGTTCTTAGATCCCTTTCACTCGGAATTATAACTAATAATCAAAATGCGTTAAAAAGAACACGCAAACGATTTAGGTTTAAGATAATTGTAGTTGGGGATATGAAAGTAGGTAAAACATCTTTAATTCAACAATTTACTAAAGGTTTATTTAATACAGTTTATGTAAAGACTATAGGTACTCAATTCACCGTTTATGAAAAAGAAATGGAAGGAAATAAGGTTAGATATCTATTTTGGGATATCGCTGGCGCTGAATCATTTCATTTTCTACGACCGGATTTTTTTAAAAACAGCAAAGCTGCAATACTCGTATTTAGTCTGGAAGAGAATGAGTTTGGAAGGGAAAGTTTCAGAAATATTGAAGCTTGGCTTAATGAAATTAAAATATATAGCGGTAATATTCCAATTACTCTAATTGGCAATAAAGCTGATTTAGTAGATATCACCAAATGGGATGATTCTAAAATTCAAGATTTAGTTAAAAAGAATAACCTTCTAGGGTATTATTTAACATCAGCAAAAACTGGGCAAGGGATTAATGAAGCGTTTAACAAGATCATTGAAGAATTGTATAATTCGTTTGAATAATTAAGTCTTTAGATATTACCTTTATTCAAATACTAGGAACAATTTTTACTCTTTATTCTTAATAAATTAGTTAAATACGACTGAGATTCTTAAATAATAATTTTATAACCTCAATATTTTTTTTGTATCATTTGAGTAGAACCATTAATTAGTAGTTAGATATTTATATAATATTGAGAAATAAAATTCTAATAAATGATATAATGTAATTAGGTTTATATTATGGGAATGGAAAGAATTGATGAGCAAGAAACGGAAGAAGAAAGGCTTGAAAAGGAAAGGTTGGAGAAGGAAAGGTTGGAGAAGGAGAGATTAGAAAAAGAGCGTCTTGAAAAAGAACGACTTGAGAGAGAAAGAATAGAAAAGCAAAAAATGGAGAATAAACTATTTCCCAGCAACTCGCTATTTATGATACCTAGTTGGGGTGATTTATTAGGATACCCGACTTTAGGAATGTATGCTCATCATGAAGTATCAAGGATAGTATCGGATGCCGTAATTTTTTTTACGGGATACGACTATTCCATTGAGATTGAACGAGGGACTCTTCATTATCTTTTTGGATTAGGGTATTATTTCTTAAAATTTGAATTAGAATCTGGTAAATATGTTACAGACCACAGAATTTTAACCGGATTAATACTTTCTGATTTTGCTTATGACCATATGGCTACGTCTGTAAATGTTACTTTAGAAGATGATCAAGAAGTTATAATTGCTGAAAAAGTGATTAAAGTTCCAATTGATTTATCTTTTAAATCAGAGAATCATAAAACTTTCATAAAGGGTGCTTTAATGAGAAATATATTTATCCCTCATAAAGATATATTTTTAGAAATGATAGAAACAATTCGTAGTGCTGATTCCTATCAAATAGCTAAAGATGGACATATGTTGTTAAGCACTCATTGGGACTTTTATAATCAGATTTTAGTATCTGATAAAATGAGAGGAAGGGCAGACGATTCCTATTTAAGTTCTACAGCAGGATTAAATGGAATTATCTTCGGAGCTGACCAACTATTACAAGAAACAATTTCTGACGTAAATCTCAGCATAATTGAAAGTAATATAAATTTATTGAAGAGCATTTATTCTAATCTAGAGTTTGATCCGATGTATTTGTTCTCAATATTAGAAAATGCATCTACAGCATTAAGTACTAGTATCCCCTCAAGATCTGTCCCATCAAGTGATTCTACTAGAAAGTCATCAAAACATTCAATTTTTGTGTCTGCTGAAGATCGCTTGTATGCATTCGCTAGTTGGCCAATGCAATTCAAGAGAAAAGCTAAGAAAGAACCTATAGTTCTTCCCAAGATGGTAGAACCGTCTGAATATCTTCAACAAAGTGAAATTCAAGGTCCTGAAGTTAGAATTACAACACCATCTGAATATGAACGAGAAAAATTTGAGTTAGAAACGTTAAAATCTGAAAAAGTTGAATTTAAACCTTTACCTAATCCCCCAATCGCAGATGTTAAACAAATTCTAACATATTTAAAAAAAGTAGTTGTAGAAAATTATGAGATGCGCTCAATTGGGCAAGCTTTTGAAATCGCTAGGGAGAGTATGAGAGAAATCGGGGTCAGTGACACCACGAAACACCAGACTAAAATATGGGAAATGAGTAAATACGCTAATATCTACCTGAAAAAAGAAGCTAATCTTGGATTGCCTTTAAAGGAAAAGCAAGAATTAAGCGACAAAATTGATTCATGGTACTTTGAAATTGAAGAAGAAGAAAGGAAGGAAAGAGAAAGGATAGAAAGAATCCATAGGGAAAAAGAAAGAAAGGAAAGAGAGGAAAGGGAGAGACAAGAGAGAGAAAGACGAGAAAAAGAAAGACAAGAGAGAGAGCGTCTAGAAAGAGAGAGAAGAGAAAAAGAGCGGTTAGAACATGAAAGGATTGAAAAAGAGCGTTTAGAAAAAATTGAAAGGGAGAAACAAGAAGAGATTAGAGTGGAAAGAGAACGCCTAGAAAAGGAGAAAGCAGAGATTGAAGCTCTTGAAAAAGAAAAATTAGAGCTTGAGAGGTTAAAACAAGAAAGAAAACAAAAAGAAAAAGAAGCAAAACAAGAAGCAAAGAGACAGAAAAAGTTAGAAAAACAAAAGAAAAAAATAGAAAAAAAGAAGCAAAAGGAACAAGAAAGATTGAAAAACCTCTAATTCAAGTAAGAAAAGCTTTTTTTATGTTCTTTTTCTAAGATAAATCCACCGATGCTTCTAATCGGCTAAATATCAATACCTGTTCTCTGAACTGGTTAAATCTATTAAAGTTTTTTTATTTACCCTTATTTTTATTGTTTGAAGTTTTTACGATGCAATTATACAATAAAAAATAACTCTTTTCACAAAATTAATGTGGTAGCATTCTTAATTATTAAGAATGGGGACTGAGGGAATTCCAAGATATGTGGAAATCAATTATCTCTTTGAACCCCCGACCGACAGGTGTCCACAGGACAGCTTTTGCTTGTAGGATCTGGAGCCTGCTGTGCCACCGGGCTACACCAAGTCCCCACATGTTATTTAAATTTATAAAGAATTTATGAAATTTATATTTTTTTTAATTAATCATGCTATTTGAGGTTAATTGATAAGAAAAAGGAAAATTTGGTATATATATAATTTGGCATATATATGTTAAAATTAAGACTTAGGAAAACCTTTCATACCTTTCTCAAGTTGTAAACCAAGCGAATTTAGCACCATTGAGACCAAATTGTATTGACCAACCGTAAAAATTAAGTCCATTAGTTGGTGTTTATCATAGGTTTTCGCAAGTTCATTCCATGTAGAATCACTTATAAATGAATCAATATACAATTCATCCACTGCACGGAGTAGTAAGGCATCAAAAGGACTCCATCCTTCAGCATCAGGACCATCTCTAATCCTTAAAATTTCCTCATCACTAAGACCTGCTCGTTTTCCTATGACAGAATGTTGAGCCCATTCATATTCTGAATTACAGAGCCATCCAATGCGTAGAATTAAGAGTTCTTTTTCTCTAATAGGAAGCGAACATTTATATAAAATATGATTACCAAAAACACGCCATCTATTATATAATTTCGAATAGTTACCCAGCGTTTTCATTATATTTGGAGCAGGGGCATCATTGTTCAATTTCTTCCATCCTTCGATTAAATCTCGTGTATCCTCATCCCAATCAGGTTCTTCAACAGGAGAAATTCTTGGTTTGGAAAGATATACTGATTTTCTTGAACCTTTTTTATGATCATAGAATTCTCTTCTTTTTTCTGAAATTGTTTTATACACCATTATTTTTGTATAGGGATAAAAAATATTCCATTATTTTAGAAACTTGGCAATTTAAGTGGTAATAACTTTAAAAAGACAGTTTGCTATATCTTTTCCCCACATTCTTCACAAAATTTAATACTCTCGATGTTGTTCAATTTAGCACCACAATTAGCACAAAAGTTAGGCTTTTCAGGTAAGGGAGATCCTTTTTTTAACACTTCGTACTCAAAAGATTGTTTTTCCTGTTCTGTGTGTTTAAGTTCAATATTACAATTTTCGCAAAATTTTGTATCTGCGCGCATATATTTACCACATGAAATACACCTAAACCATAATTTTAGACCACAGTTTCTACAAAATTCAGCATATTTACTAATAGGAGCATTACAACGTGGACAAGTTTTTTCTTCTAACCAGAAATAATTAGACATTAGCCTTAATATAATCAATAAGAAAATTGAGATGGGGAGTAAAATTACCCAAAAAGGATTGATAAGCAGAGATAAGACTATTGAAATAACTGTAATTAATATAAAAATAAGTATTCCGATAACTAAATTACTTTTTTTCTTTGGGCTTTGACCACTATGGTTCAAAGTATTGCCATTTTACTATAATTCACATTGTATATATTATATTAATTTTTAAACTTAAAGATATTTAAAAAGGAATATTAGTTAATTGAAGTTTTGCAGTAGGGACAAATTCTAGTAGTTTTATCAATCCGTTCCCCACACGCAAAACAAACTATCCTGTTATCTCCATATAAAATTTTTTCCTCATCTTTTTCAACACTAGAATTTTCGAATCCCTTTTCTGTCATAATTCTCTTTGAGATAAGATTTAGTATAATTATAATAATCATTAGCGGACTTAAGAAAAAATTGGGGTCCAATCTTTAACTATTGAAGTTAACAACAAAATTTAAGAGTTTGAAATTATTTATTTCAAATAATAATATACATTATATAGAGATGATTTATGACAAATGCCTGGTTCTCATGGTTCATTAACCAAAGCAGGGAAGGTTAAGAGTCAAACTCCTAAAATCGAAAGATCAGGAGTGAATGCTCAAAAGAAGAAACCCCCCAGGATGCGATTTCGAGAATTATATAAAACTCGGTTCGTAGATGGCCGATTTGGTGGCCAACAGGATAGTTTAGGAGCTAAAAGGTCCCAATTTTCAAGATGAGATTTTTTTCTTATTGATCATCTATTCTTATTTTTTGAAGTTGGTTTTTCAATTTTTGTGTTTCTTTCACGTAAAATTGTGATTTTTGATTATTCCCTATAATAATTTTGTAAAAATCACTCATTAACAAGTTCCAACGCATAGCTCTTTCAATATTTGATAATTCTTTTGGTGATAAATGGTTTTCAAGGCTATTTAGGTAATACATTGCTTTTTTGGAATCTCTTCTATGATGAATATAAAATTCTGCTAATTCTAAGATATAATCGATTAAAACATTTCGATAATTGTTATTATCGAAGTTAATATCTGCGTTAGTCAAGCCTGCTTTAAGAAATCTCTGAGCTTGTGAAAGATTTCCTTGATTTTTAAATCTTATAGCTCGAGTTAAAAAATATTTTAATTTTACTCGAATCGATTTATTACCAATTTCGAGAGTTTTTTTAAAATACTCCTTTGAATCTACAACCTTATTTTGATCTAAATTAATTAGTCCGATATACAAATTTGCCATACCAAGGTAATCTTCTTTAGTAAAAGATAATTTCTCATTTTCTAAAAAATTAATATTAATCTTAAAGTGTTTTGAAGCATTTTCATATTCTTTTTTCTTGAAATAACTCATTCCCAATTTATGATGAATTTTAATGATATATTCAATTGGTACTTCACCTGATTTAGCTACATCTAAGGCACTTTGCAGATAATTATGCGCCATTTCATCATTATCCAGAAGAATAGCAATCTTTCTTAATTTCAACAAAATAGAAACAACCACCTTTTTTTGTTGGTTTTTATTAAAAATTTTAAGAGACTCATTTAACAAGTGAGTAGCTTTATCAAAGTTATATTTCTTAATAAGTTCTTCTGCTTCTGTATAAAGATTCATAGTTTCAATAACTTCAAAATTAGTTGGCGGCTTATTAAGTAAGTCAATATGAAAAGGAAGTAATTCCTTTGCAACTGAGCTTTCATAGCACAGCGCTGAAAATGGAAAATTATTTTGTTCTGAAATAAAATTCTTGCTTTTATAAATTAGTTCTTTTGAAGGTCTAAAATTTAATAGTTCACTTTCGATTATTTTATCACTATTTAATAACTCTAAAATAGAATTTAGAATAATTCTGGAGAATCTAATCCAATTTTGTACTAATTCTTCTAATTTATATTCAGAAGCTTCATGAAATAAGCCATTTAATACATAGGAGGAGTAACTGTCAAACAAACTTCTAATATAAAATTTCTTGTACTCAATGTCTTTAAAATATGATAAAAATCCTTTTTCAAAAATGAAGAATTCATTAAATTCATCATCATTTGAGAAAAAAAGTGTTTCAGATGTTCTAATTTTGGGAACACCATCTTTTAATTCCCATGGTAAATTAAAACTTGGTGCCAAACCAACATTACGAATTGATTGCACTGTTGCTCTGAGTTGATCTTGTGAATAACCCTGTAATTGATCTCTTTTGGTTAAAAGTGAAACTCTAATACGATTTAACCATGTATTCTCATTTTCACCCCTAATCAATTCTGGCATAATTAGGTTTAATAGGTTGACGAGTTTCTGTTCTTTCCCGCTTATTGGAAAATTATGTTCCAATGTAAGAGATATTGCTAAACTTCTAAGAGCTTTCATAAGGTAAAGAATTATGGTATAAGAATTATGATTTAAGTTCCATATTTGAAAAGCTACTGAAACACGAAAACTAGCAACTTCAAAGGGGAAATTTAGCCTTAATGGAAGAGTTATAGGAAATTTAATCGTAAATAAAATTATTTTTTCTTTCTTTATACTGTAGCGAAAATAATTCTCTGAAACACCATTAATTTTCCATCCATTTTTTTCGATAATTTCTTGCAGATTTTTGATTTCAGTAGAAGAAAATGGTTTAAGAGACATCTTTGTTATTCTAAACTAGTTAGTTTCAGAATATTTTTTTTATTTTTTCTTAAAAAAATAGTAGAGTTTGGAAATTTTAATTTTGGTGAATATTTAATAATTTGAATTTACTTGTAAAACTTGCATTATAAGGAAGAATAGGTTTAATCCCGTATGGATGTTGAAAAATTTAATAAGCAACTGAAAAGTAAGGTTTCATTGGCTAAAAACTACGAAAAAAAGAACGATCTTGAATCTGCTATAAAGATATGGTTTGAAGTTTCTGAAATGACATTAAATTTTTCAAAATCTCGAAATATCGATTCTGCTTTTAAGAATATGCTTATTACCAGAACAAAAGGGATAATTGCTCATATAAAAAATCTAAAATCAGGTCAAATAGAAAAATCTGAGTTTGAAGAAGATATTTTTATAGAAGAGGACGTTCAAGACAACTTTACAAGCGAATTTGATGAGAAAGAAACAACCCAGCCTCAAAAGCTAGATCTAGAAGGAATTAAAGAAATTCAAGATGAACCTCAAGGAGATATTCAAATTAACGAAGAATCTGAATTTAATAAAATTCCTAAGGGATTTAAAGAGATTCAACCAAAAAAGTTTAAAATCATTACCCCCCATGATGAAAATTATCTTGAAAAGCATTTAAGCCAAGTTCATAATTCCGACTCTGAGGGGAAGCAAGAGAGATTTGAATTTGAAGAGGAAGATAAAAATACATTGACTTGTTTTGCCTGTGGTTATGATAAGAATCCTAAGAATGCTAAAACTTGCAAAAGCTGCGGCACTGAGCTTAATTAAGAGCATTTAATTATGATAGTTTGATACGAATGTCAAAAAATGCATCTTGTTTCACATTTGAAGGATGGATTTCTATAACTTCACAGGAAACATTTGTGTTCAATTCTCTTTCAAGAATACCTTCAGTAATACCTGCAATTATATAAATGTGATAATCAAAATCCTTAGAATTAAATAAAAATGGGGAATTTTTAAATCTAAAAGTAGCACTTTTTCCTTTCGGATCAATGTTAATAATAGAAATTTCAATCTCAGGTGAAAAAGGGTCATATACGGGATAAAAACTTTTGAAACTCTCCAAATGTACTCTTGAAATTGGATTATCTTTTATGCTTCTCATCTGTTTTAAAATATTTGGTCCGAAGGTAAACTTTATATCTTTAACAGCTTCCTTTCCAATTTTTTTTGCTAATCCCTCTGTTTCTGGAATATATTTCTTAAAACGAGAAATCAACGCTTTATAATATGATATAGCCAGTTCTAAAGGGATATAGCTTCTTTTAGTAGCAAAGAATAACTTATACGCTCCTATTTTCTTACTGAAAATCTGATCTTTAAGTTCTAATATAGAAACGTATTTTGAGATAGTATTTCTAGAAAATTTGGTAAAGTTAGCTATATCCGATACTGTAACTCCACCAGGATTATCTCTAATACATTCTAAAATTGCAAATTCATGATTTATTGTATTTTTTTTATTAGACGTAAGACATATCCACCAAGAGACGTTAACATCTGGTATTCAGTAACTTTCAAAGGAAATATTTATATATTAATCTATCAAAAGATCAATATAATAAAATATTGATCAGTATTAATGTTGATCATTAATTGTCAAGGGTGAAATATGTCTAAAAAAATGCTTATTATTTCTGTGGTAGCGCTCGCTATAGGAACTAGTATAATTCCTGGAGGAATGCTTATTGAAAATTATATCAATGAAACTGTCTATAATTCTGTTGATGAGGGATTACTAGGCATTGAAGAGGAAGCGATTCCAATGGTTGAACCAATGATTAAAGAGATGGGAATACCCAGAACGTTAAGAGGAATTAGAGATACAGGAATCTCAGTTGTGGGAGAGATGGTTGAAATGACATTTGTGGCAGTATTAATGGAGATAATGGCAGTAACAGGTGGAAATGTTTCAGATATATGGTATGATCCTTTAGGATTAGAAAACTTCTTCAACAACCATACTGATGGGACATGGTTCATTCTTCAGGGTGTATCGAAGAATTACGGAATAAACCTAAGTTTCACGGAAGATGCTCAAAATCGACTATTATATGGAAATAGCACTAGAGTTCCAGGATACATACCGGGAATTTTAGGATTCTTGAATGATACATCTACTGGTGCTGGTGTTGCGATGTTTCTAGATCAATTCAATAAAGCTAATTCTAGCTCTAATAATGATCTCAACATAACTATGCAAGAAAACTATAATTGCACATGGTTACAACTCTCGAAACTTGAAGGATATATTACAAACTATTTAATCAATAGTATTATTCCTCTATTAATTGCTTTTGATCTTCATGCTGAATATATGCCACAGTTAAGTGGACTTAATTCTGTAGAAGCGATAGGGAAGGCTCTTCTTTTGGAACAATGGGCGAACGGAACAATTTTGAATTCGATTTTATATGAAGATGGAATAGATTTTAGTGAATTGATTGAAGGTGTAAATGAAAGTCTTGTTGGATTTGAAGTTGGTCGCCTAACCCCTTCGAATATTACAAGAAAAGTTGCTTATGCTCTTTTTGATGAGGTGAATTATCCAAATGCTCTAACAAATGATACAGGTATCAACACTTGGATAAGTGCAAAAACTAACACTACGATAAGGGTGTCTTTAATGAATGAATTCAATTTAACTCAATCTCAAATAGATATGATTCTTTTTTGGCTGTTTGACGAATCATTTAAAGAGAATATTGTTCCAGAACTTATGAAACTTCCACCCCCTGATGGAGTAGGTATGAATATCACAGAATACGCTAGAGTTTTATTATTGGAACAATGGGCTAATGGTACAGTTGATGGTAGAGTACTTTATCCTTTTGGATTTCCTCTCCCTTTAAAAGGAGGGATTAAATATGGGTTTGAAGTGGGTTATCAAGGTAAAGAGTTAGCTGTTTTACGAACTAATATGCTTCTAAAATCAGCAGAAGCTCTTTGGGATAGTTCAAATGAATATTCATTAGTAAACAAAAAAGGATTAAAGAAGTGGTATAATTTAGTAGAAGATCCGTTTACTCCAGTAAGATTCGATCTCTTAGAGAATAATTATTTAAGAAACAATGAATTAAATATGATATTAGATTGGTTACCTGAGTTCAGAGAAAAATTGATGCCTTATTTAGCTCAAGAAGATATGAATTTACCCTCAGATTCAAGAACATTTAGTAATTCAATTAAACTTGGTATGGTTATTCCTGGAGGAATTCTTATTGGTTTGGGTATATTAGGGTTAGCTCGGTATAGATTAAGAAAATTATGATTTCTTCTTTTTTTTTTGTGTTTTTATTTTGTTATATTTCTCAATTGCTCTTTCTCTCCAGACGGAATTCCATTTCTTAAATCCGGACTTCACATATTTTTCTCTGTTAAAGAAATCATAACAAACCCAGTTAAATAAAACAAAGAATCGCTTTGCCCCCGATTTCTTGGTAAGATTCCGTGATCTTACATTTAAATCATTACGAAGATGTTCAATTAATTTTCCTTCAACAGCATTTTGAAGTGTACCTTCTACAATAGCATCTTCGTAATTAATCCCTTCCTCTAAAAAATAAGCTCTTACATTATCAAAAATATTCCCCCTACATAATTGAACTAGTTCACTATCTTTTTGGAACTTCAATTCTTTTAATCCTTCTTTAACTGATTGAACTACTTCTTTAAATGGTTTTTTATTTTTCCAGTTTTCTCCCTTAAATAAATCAACGGATAAAGTTTTAAAAACGAGTTCACCTGATTCCTTTCTTAAAAACCCTATAAAGGCATCTCCTACAAGATCTCCTGTACCTGCATCATCAATTTCTATTGTCATTAATTTTCAATAGTAACTTTTCAATTGAAAGGTAATTGGTTAAATTAATTAATAAATTTCAAGTTTTATATAATTAAATTGTAAAGTAAAATGATTGAAATTAAAAAGTTTTAAGGATTAGATTGCTCTTGGTTTGATAAGAAATGGAAGTAGAGATATTAGTTATCGGGAATGAGATTTTAATTGGAAAAACCCTTGATAGCAATTCAAATTGGATGGCAAAAAGAATTGCTCGTTACGGTCACAATCTAAGAAGAATAACAAGTATACAGGATGACTTGAGTGTAATTTCTACTTCATTAAAAGAAATATTGAAACGAAAACCAGATTTAATCATTACGTCAGGAGGACTTGGTCCTACATTTGATGATATGACCTTAGAAGGTATAGCTAAAGGTTTAGATAGGAAACTGGAATTAAATGAACATGCTCTTAAATCTATAACTAAAGCGTACAAGCATGCGTATGAAAGAGGAATTTTAAAACTTCAGGGAATGACAAAAGAACGAAAAAAAATGGCTTATCTCCCTCAAGGCTCTACTCCCTTACCAAATACTGTGGGAACTGCTCCTGGAGTTAAAATTAAAGAAAATGATACTACAATTTTTGTCCTCCCAGGGGTACCAGCAGAGATGAAATCAATGTTTAGAAATATAATCAATCCCATTTTGAAAGAGAGAAGAGGCAAATTTGTTGAGAAAGGTTTTCTTTTCTCGGGTATTGGGGAAAGTCAAATCGCGCCTTATACAACAGAATTAGAGAAAAAATATCCTCAGCTTTGGATTAAAACTCATCCTAAGATTGGACTCTCTGTTTTGGTTGAAGTTTCTATTACTGCTTTTAATGTAGAAAAAGGAGAAGAACTGATTAATAAAGCATTAGAGGAATTACGAGAAGTTATATTGAACCTTAAGGGGGAAATTAAGGAAAGAGAATAAATAATAATCCGATGCCACCTCACAGGTGGAAATTTCCATAAGCGCCCATTTTTATTTGTTTTAGCTTATATCATTAACATCGTTAATATTTTGTGATTTCAATATTTTCAACGTCCTCTGATATTCTCACTAGCTCAGGAGAAACTGTATCAATTGTGCCAACTATCCAATTTGGAATTCCCTTTTTTGAGAGGATCTCAGAGAATTCTTCTATTTTCAAGGGATCAATTGCTATAAGCATACCACCAGCGGTTTCTGCACATTCACATTCATCAAATGCATATCCTAAATCTTTTGCAAGGCTTTCTGAAAATTTGATAGAAGGAATAGATTCAATTACAGCAGATAAGTTTGAGTTTTGGAGCATTTCTAATAGATGCCCTGCCAAGCCAAACCCAGTAACGTCTGTCATAGCGTGAATAAATGAAAAATCTTCCAAAGAGTGAATAACTCGTACAACGTCTTGATTTGAAGTTGTCATAATTTTTATCGCAATTTTTATTGATTTTTTAAGCTGTTTCTCTGAATATGTCTCAAGCATTTCTGGTATGTCTTTTAGAATCCTGTATGCAGCCATAACAGGTTGCAAACCTATAGGTTTAGTAATTAATAGCCTATCTCCATTTTTGACTCCCTGTTTATGTATAATAGCATTTCTGTTCACAAATCCAGATGCTTCTCCACCTATTAATGGCCATTCTGAATAAATTGTATGACCTCCTACGACTTTCGAGTTTATTTTATTCTCCATAAAATATTTTATTCCCTCGAGTATTCCTTCAGCAGTCTTCATAGGTGTTTTTTTATTTATTGCCAAAAATACTAACATACCTGATATTTCAGGAACATTCATTGCAAAAATATCATTTGTAACGTTACAGGCAGCAATTTGCCCCATGATATCGGGTTCATCAACGATAGGGGTAAAAATGTCTAAGTTTTTAACTTGTACGATGTCAGAGTTCGGAATAGGAATAACTGCAGCATCTTCAATGACTCCTGCTAGACCTGTTTTCTTAAGTAATTCATATAATTCATTTGAACCGAGTTTACAGCTTCATCCAAAGATTTTAACAGATTTTGTCAATCTATATTCTTGTTCTTTTTTCATACACCTCATCTTTTTGATTTTTGTGGAAGTTAGAAAAATTCTATAATCTCTGAACTAATTCTTATTTTATTTATTAAGTTTAGGAGAATTTGGTTTGTCTGAACTTTTGAAAAATAACTTTTAACCGTCTTAACATTTTTCTGAATACTTAAGTCGTCTTACATAATCTACTAATTTTTATTTTATAAATATTACTATTAATTAATCTTTTCGATATTATTTATTAATTATTTCGATAAAAAGATTATTAAGAATAAGAAAATCGTAAAGAATTAAATTCTTCAATATTTTTTGATGCTGTTTCACAACAGAATTCTCATTAAGCAATCACAAAATGTGTTTACGCTTATTTCATCGACATCATTAGAATTTAGATATTTCAATATGTTCAACATCTTTAGAGATGTGAACAAACTTAGCTTTATGTCTATTATTGATTGACCCTATTATCCAATTATCAACTCCGAATTTTGAAAGACGTTCAGAAAACTCTTGAGCTTGTTTTTGATCAACGGAAATAAGCATTCCTCCTGCCGTTTCAGGCATTTCGCATTTATCAAATTTGTATCCGAAATCATAAGCTAATTCTTTAGTTAATTTAATTATCGGTACCTTCTCAATTATCGCTGAGAGTCTAGAATTTTGAAGCATTTCTTTCAAATGTCCAGATAATCCGAATCCAGAAACATCAGTCATTGAATGGACAAATTTAACGTCAGGGTAAGAATGAACCACTTCTACTACATCTCGTAGTGGGGTCACCATTAATTCAATGGCTAATTCAATAGATTCATCAATTTCCGACTTTGAGTAGGTTTCTATAAGAGCAGGATTGTTTTTTTGTAATCGATATGCAGCCATTATTGCTTGATTTCCAACCGGCTTTGTTAGAATTAATTCATCTCCTTTTTCAACAAAATTCTTCTTGATTATCTTACTTTTATCTACAAATCCAGAAGCTTCACCACCAATCAGGGGCCATTCAGAATATATAGTATGACCACCCAGAATCTTCGAATTAATTTTCTTTTCCATGAAATTTTTAATACCAGTTAATAATCCTTCAGCAATGTGTATAGGCATATTCTTCTTCATTCCTAAGAATACAAGCATTCCAGAAATGTCTAGCACATTCAAAGCATAGATATCGTTTGTCACATTTGCTGCAGCAATCTCTCCCATAAGTTCTGGTTCATCCAAAATAGGCGTGAATATGTCAATATTTTTTACCAGCATAAGATCAGTATTGGGCACCGGTATGATAGCAGAATCCTCAATATCACCTTTTAATCCCACATTAGATAATAATTTGTCAAGTTTATCAGCAGATAATTTACAATTTCAGCCAAATAGTTTCGTTTGCAATGTCAATCGATAATCTTCCAACTTTTGCATTTTTCACCTCAAATAGTTTATTACAATTTAGTATTTTAAATTAGAATTGTAGATTTATTAATCTTTTTCATATAATTTATTGAAAAGATGAATAAATTTGCTAAAAAAGTAAGAATTTCTTCTTTATAAAGTTATATAAGGTAAAGATAAAATTTCCGAATATGTTAAAAATCGAAAAGTGAGAAAATCTTTTGTATAATTTATGGAATAAATAAATCAATATGTTTAGTGGTTTTTCTTGTATTATTGAACTGATCTCTATAATACAAATCCAGTTTTATTTCATCAGCAGAGGGATCGAAAAGGTTCTTCTTAAGTTCTTTCTGTTTATCGATTTTTAGGACATAATTAAACTTAAAAGCCGAACCGGATTTTAACTCATTTAATTGTAAATATTTTGGATAACTTTGCTTTTTCTGAATATTGACATATGTTGGTACTTTTAGGGAAATCTGAAAATCTTTGAAATTAAAATTGGTAGGATTACTTAATTTAAGGTTTAAGTAAATTTCATTGCCTATAGTCTTAATGTTTTTAAAGAAGAGAACATCTTTAGAATCTGTAATTTCAGATTCAATTTTTTCGAATGAAAGTTCGTTATTTATTATTTTAGCATCTAATTTATTCCTATTTATATAGTTTAGAGTAATTTCTTTGAGTTGTTCTGGATTTAAATCCAAAAACTTGGAGAGTAAATCCAATTTTATTGGGTTACTAATCCGAGAATAGTACTTAATCTGATTTAGGTAGAGTTTATCCTCTCCTTTTTCAATGAAATTTTTAAGTTGGTTTATTAAAATTTCTTTTGCATTGTTAAATTTAGTAATATAGGGCCTTACGTATAAGTTAAAAATATTATTATCTTCCAATAATTTTTCTTTACCTAGAATATTTTCAATTTGGTCATCAGTTTCTTCAAGATAGTTCTGGATCTGAAGAGTATTCATTTCAATTAACTTTTTTCCGTCAGTAAACTCATTAATCTTAAGTAAAAAGTCCAGTTTAGAATAGAGTGTTTCAAAATTGTCATTTAGCTTTTTAATTCCTTCAATTCTATCTGAAATAATCGACTGAATATGTCCTTGAAGGAGTTGAAATCTAAGTTCGCTATCAATACCATTGATTTCCTCACTATCAGAAATATCTCCGATAGATCTACTTTGTAACATATAATCAACTAAATCATCTTTAATAGTCTTAAATTGTCGATCCAGGTCAATTAAATATTCTTGAATTTCTATTTTTATTGATACCCATTTTTGTAACAGATTTTTAAAGAATTCATCAAATTCTACATTATTGATTAAAAGTTCTCTTATTTCACCATCCAATTTGAATAATTTTTTCCTGACTTGAGTGATATATGCAAATGTTTCGTTTTCACCTTTGGATACGTTCATCTCAAGTTCATTTTCTTTTATATAATCAAACTCAGCTTTCAATATAGTCATACGATGATCTAATAATTTAATTTCTTCATGTAAACCAGTTATAAATTCTTGTTTCTTTTCTTCACAGATTTCTGTAATGAAGCTTTTTATAATGCTTAATTCCTCAATAATTTGAACTTTGGTGTCTTCCCATTCTTCAATTAACTCAAAGGCTAACCTTTTATAATCAAATTCATTAATGAGATTATCAAATTTTCTGATCTTTCTTAGTATCTTACTATATTTTTTGTTTAATTGGATTTCTGTATCGTTAAATTTAAAATTCTCAATATATGCGTTTAGTTTCTCTCTGAATTGAGCAGGAGTTTTTTGAAATTTTATTATTTTTCTATGAAATAATTCAAGTTCGTAATTAATTCTCTCTATAGCAGTATCTATCTTTTTGAAGTTAGATTTAATACTATTGAGAGTAAAGAGAATTTCTTCTTTTACTTCTGGATCTTTTTCGATTTTTAATGATTTATTTAACTCAATGGTAATCCACACCGCTATTTTATGGTCTTTTAATACAAAGCATAAATGATTCAGAAGGTTAATCGTTTGCTTTCTTTCTCTCCAGTATCGTGATTCTAATTGGTATAAAATTCTAGTTATTTCATTTTCAATTTCAATCTGGTATTCTTCAAATAAGCGCTTAATGACCAGAGCAATTCCTTCTCTAATATTTTCAGATGGATTTTCTAATTCTTCAAATAAATAGGAAAATATATCATCTGTAATGTTTTTCTGGCATAACTGGTAAATCGCATTAATAAGAGAATTTCTATAATAAGAATCTCCTGTTTCTGACATTGAATTCAATAGATTAGCCCAAATCTGATCAAAATTATTCTCTGCTATATTAACTAAAGCTTCAATTACTTTTGATTGGATGCGATAATCTTTTTCTTTTAAGAGATTTAATAATTTTGGGATAATTGAAATTACTTCTGAAGATTTTTCTTTTCCTATTTCTCCAAATAACCAAATTACCAACTCCTTTACTCGATTTTTTTCATTATAAAGTAAGTTGAGTAAAACATAAAATAATTTTTCTTTTGATAAGAAATATGTTCCGTGGATCTTTAGTAACTCAGCAGCAGCTTTAGCAACATCATCATCTTCATCCCGAAGATTAATAATTACCATTGATAATAGTGGTTCTAAATTTCTTATTTTCGTATAATCTTGATTCAATATTTTTTGAATAACTTTTATTACAATAAGTTTTACTTTCCAATCATTATCCATTAATTTTTCTGTATATTCTTCAATGATTTCTTGGATTTCTTCTAAATCAATGTGCAATGTTAATATTAGATTTCCTATAATTTTTACGGTTAACCTTCTCACTGTTGGATCTTGATCATATAAGCGTCCTCGAATTTTTTTTATTAAATCAATTAAGAGATTTGGTCGAAACATGCTAATTTGATACAATATCTCTAAAGAGACCAATCTTATCCATGAATCAGAATCATTTACAAAATTCTTTACAGTTTTTACAGTTCTTTCTGCTATTGAAGGAGATTTATCACAAATTAAGTTTAAGAGACTTAAGGTTCTATATACTAGTTCCTTATCATAATGATTTTGATATTGTTCAATAACTTTGAAGATATCTTCTGCAGCTTGTTCGTTATACCCATTCAAGATTAATTTTTCAATTTTTTCAGTGTTTAAGGTTAGAGATGTCAAGGTGATTAGGGTGTTGATAATTGATAAAGGTGATGATAATTTTAATTCTATCAAAGTAGTATAAATATCTTTTAAAATAATTATGTTGAATAGAATTCAATCATAAAATTACTAATTAAAAATGTGAGTTAGAACACCTTTACAAAATAAAAAAAAGATAATAAATTGAATTAGTTATTCAAACAATTCAATAATGGCATTTCCAGGAGTAGCAACTCGTTCCCGATAAGTTAAGGTACCTTCCTCAACTTCTTTTGTTTTTACTAATCTTCGTTCAATGTCTTTATCACTAATGTATCCTCTTTCACCAGCCTCAAATTGTTTTATTATTTTTCCATTCTTATCTTTAATATCAACATTAGTAAACGTAATTTGGTTGACATTGAAAAAGACTCTTTTTCCCTCAATTTTATCAACTATGGCTTCTGTCACTAGTTTATCCCCAACTCTAACCATGCCTCTCATCTCAACCTGAAATTCAATTATTTTGCCACATATACCATGTTCAAGAAAGTCTTCAAAAAGCTTAGAAATAAAACCAAAAGAGAACAATCCGTGTGCAATAACTCCTTTTAATCCTGCAGCTTCTGCTACAGCATCATTAGTGTGTATAGGGTTAGTATCTCCAGAAGCTTTAGCATACTGTTGTAACAGTTCTCGTGTAATTCCGTCAAATTCACTTTTTAAAACCTGTCCAACCTTTAAATCTGATATTTTAACCATTATTTAATAACCTCCTTTTCTCAATCCAGCTGTTACCAGCACATTACAAACAGGTTCATTATTTTGATTTACAATCTTAGTTATTAATTCTACAAATAACATCATATTTTCTTCAACTAACCACACTTTTCCAAATTTAGCAGTAGCAGTAAGTTTATCTCCCGGCTTCACATCAACACATCCTTCCCAATTATATTTATTCCCTGCATGAAGAATCATTCGAGGATTTTTTACAAGCATACGTTCCTCACCATTTTGAGTAAATTTTGCTCCTGGTGCTAACGTATAAATACTTTTTATAGTATAAGCATTTGCATAAGCATGACATGCGACAATTCCCTCTTCTTCTGGAGCTACGTACTTAGGATGCGTAATGCCAAAACATTTAGCGAAATTTACAAGATTCTTATAGCGAATTTTGATTTTAACACTCCCCGGTAAGTCCGTGCCAGGAAGATTTTCAATTAAGAACTCAGCATTTTTTTTCATTTCTGATTCTGATAATATTTTCCTCACCATTATCTAAACGGAATTAATTTTTTTCCCAATAATATCATCCGTATATGAATAACCTAAAGCAAATATAAAAGCTTTATGGTCTCTAATACCAATTAAAGCATATCTATTATGTAGGAACCATAGCTGCAGAAAATAGTTATAAAATAAATTCAAAAAAATTGTTATTGAAACCTTTTATTAAAAATTATTTTACTTTCATTTTCATCTTGGCTTCCATTATCCTCTCAAACATATCTTCTTCATCTTCTGGTAATTCAGCGACTTTATCTTTCTTAATTAGGGTTATAGCCTCTTCAGGACACACTGCAACACAATTTCCACATCCTATGCATCGTTTAATATTTACCTTCGATACTTCCTTTCTAGTTTTTATTGCATCTAATTGACATCGATCTATACAAGTTCCGCACCCGATACATAACTCGGGATCAATTTGAGCGTGATATCTGGGATTCAAAAATTGAGCAACATTAGGAAATTCCTTTAAGGTACTTAAAACACCACAACAACATCCACAGCAACTACAAATAAACCCTGGTCGTTTAGCATTTTCTCCTTGTAGAACTAAACCTTCTTCCTCGTTTTTTCTCAATATATTCAGGGCTTCTTCTTTACTAATCCCTCGACCCCAACCTTCATCTATATACATCTGCGCAAAGTCTCCAAATCCCATGCAAGTTTCTTTTCGAGAGGTTACTTCACAGGGACCTTCAACTATCTCATGGGCTTGACGACAAATACAATCAAGTAAAACAATGGGACCTGATATATTTTCAACTACTTTTACCAATTCATCATAAGTTGGTAAATCATGCTCAGATGTAACACTTACTTCCACGGGTATAGTTCTAAATTGAGTTATGCCATATCCAAATAATTCTAATCCTAAAGTTTCTCCAGCATATTGCCTCATATCTTCTAAAAATTCTTTTGAAAGTTTATGTAATTGATATTCATACATTCCAACTACTATATAGGCATTAGCATAATTTCTTTCTCCATCAACTTTTTTGCAATGAATTGAGCCTTTGCTAATCATTTTATCAAGAACAAGCTTTAATTCATTAATGGATCCAACTAAATCTTTTGCTCTTTCATAAATAGCATTTACTGATTCATATTTATCACTAAGTCTCGTTGCGAGTTTTGCTTCTTCAAGAGTAAAAAGATGTTTTAAAATACGGATTTCTACACCTGATTCTGTAGTTGGAAAACCAACGGCAAATTTATCAAGATGTTGTTGCAATTCTCGATATACATCTAAAGTTTCTTCTAACATTATCTACTCACATTTTTATTAAAATTTGAATTTCTATAAAGTGTTTTAAGTAAGGTACTCTTTTAAAGATTTCATCCAAATTTTCTTGCCGATTAGGTAAAGTCTAACATTATTTTGGTTTCAAAAAAATTTAGACTTTAATTTGTAATTCTTGTCAATATTTCTATTAAAATCTGCCAAGAAATTTATTTATAGTCAATAAACTTCCCAGTTTTCATCATAGCACAGGGTTTTAAGTAAGATTTACCAGATATTTTAGCAAATTTTTCTAATTTTTCTGCCCATTCTTTATATTTTGTTTTACCTACAACAAAAGGGCCAGGCATAAAAGTACCTTTCAAGATTGCCTTATCAATTAATTCATAACTCTTTACAACACCTTCTTCTAGCAATTTACACGCTTCATTAAGCTGTATTGCTGAATATATCTCTGGATCAAACACTTTTGCTATAAAATCAGTAGTTTTCTTTTCTACAGGAGGAAGATTTTTTATTGGACCATCTTCATTCCACTTATAAAATCCCTCTCCTACTTTTCTCCCAAATTTGCCTGCATAGAATAGATCTGTAAGTCTTTCGTTTGGGGTAAACTCAGGAGAAACATTTTCTTCAAAATACTTAGCGCAATAATATATTGTATCTATTCCGATAAGATCGGCTGCTTCGGACGAAAAATTTGCTGCTTCTAACTGTTCTCTGGAGATTCCGCTATTTTTTGCTTGGTTTGTCAACCAATTAAAATAGAGACTACCTGTAATGGCAAGTCGGTTTGCTATAAGCCCGGGAGATTCCTTTTCAAGTTGAACTGTAAATCTTTCACCAAATAAACTCGGAAACTTCTGAGCAACTTTTCGACCAAGTTCTAAGGATTCATTTGATGTTTTTTCCCCAGGAGTGATCTCGATTAAAACACCAGTTATGGGGAAAAAAGTGTGAAAATGCAACCCTATCACTTTGTCAGGTCGTTTAGACTTTTGAGCAATTTTAGTAATACTCATTGTTGATGTATTCGATGCTAGGATTGTCCAAGGAGGAGAATAACTTCCCAATTGTTTAAAAATTGTTTGCTTAAGCTCCATCATCTCAGAAACAGCTTCAATTACAAAATCCGCATCCTTTACTCCTTTTGAGAGATCTGTTTCTGTGCACAATCGGTCCATAATAGTTTTTGTATCAACATTATTAGCCATTATGCCAACCGATTCGAAACTTGCTAACTTCTTTTTAAAATCTAAATTTTTTAATATATCATTGTTAGCAAAAAATTCCTTACATTTTTCTTCAGATTCTAAAGCCTCAATGCGCTGTTGAATGAGAGTTCTCGATTTTTCAAGTATTTCATTGTTAAGGTCTATAACAGAAACCTTCTCATATCCAGATAGTAGGGCAACCTGAGCAATACCCGATCCCATAATACCACCGCCAATTACAGCAAAATTCTTAATCTTCTTTAAATCAACCATTCATAAGCACCATTTTTTAGATTAGAAATAATTAAAACCTTAAAAAATTCTTGTATAGCTTTTCTTAGCTTGTGATATTGAAGAATCAAAGAAATTAATAATTCTTTGATTATCGGATTTCCCTCCTATAATTACACAAGAAATATTCCATTTCTCAATTAAAGTTAGAGAGTACGTATCTATTGGTCTTGATTGATTTTTTAATTCCCCAGCACTATTTTTAGGATCAAATATTTTACCAATTTCCTTTAAATTTCTTAAGTCTGATGTAGATATTTCTTTAATTATTTGTTTTTTTTCGTTCAAAACACCATCAACATCCTTTATTAAAAAACATTCTTTTAATCCGAAAGTTTTTGCAAGGAAAAGAGCTATAGAATCAGAAGTGACTTGCCAATCATGAGGTAATATGTCATTCTTTTTTAAGAATCGATAGGGCAAGAATATAGATAATGATCTTTCAATTTCCTTTAATTTGTTAATGTCTTCAAAAATCTTTAATTTGGGAAATTTCTTACTCATTTCTATCCCATTGTAATTCATTGAAATGATAGCCATCCAATGAGCAAGTTCATCATTGAATTTCAATTCGCTATAGAGTGTTCGGATGAAATTTGCAAAAGTTCCACCACCTGGGATAATAATAACTTTCTGTATTATTTTCTTTTCAAATAATCTAGTCAATTGAAGGATAGTAGAATTTAAATTCTCAAAATTTTCTAAAATTGAACCCCCAATCTTAAATACTGCTGTATCGTAAATCATATTCATTAATTTCTATTATAATTGAAAAATTAAAGCTCCTGCAACGGCACAAGCAGAAGAACTAATTTTATTATGAATTGGTGTTATTTCCTCATAAATATTAATATTTTGATACCCTAGAGATTGAAGAGACTTTCTAATCAAGAATTCGGAGGATAAACCAGTTATTATGAATTGTGGTTTTTTTTCAAATTGCGTAAACCTGCTTATTAATATTTTCATAAAACTTCTAATTTCCTTTGAAATTATTTCTATCTGTTTTTCATAAATAAATTGAGCGATTAATTTTAAATCCTTTTTTGAGATTGTTTCAAAATCCATGCATATCACTCGAGAAAGTCGAGCATAGCAGTCTTCAAGTGATTTTGAGCGATTATCCGCTGTGTCATTACCATATTCTTCCTCAGAAATATTATTTAAAATTCTATGGACATCTGAAATTAAGGCAAATTTTTCGAATGAGATACGTACATTCTTGCTTTTGTAAGGAACATGATGAGTAATTGACGGAATTGTTGCCCGTAATCCTCCTGTATAAATTAATTCATGATTGATAAGACGTGAAATGTCATCTTTCCCTATTGAAACAGGTACTGAATCTACAATTGGAATAACATCAATCGTAGTAGATCCTGCATCAATTAATATGCATTCAGGCACAAAATGACCCAAAAATAGCGCTGTGGATACCCAATTAGCCGCTGCTATTGTGTGTGGTTCAGACAGGGCATCTATATAATTCAGAAAGATTGATTTATTAGAGATGAATCTTAGTTTGTTTTTATCGATTACTTTACTTAATGCATCCAAAATTGTCAGAATCCCTTCTTTCTTGGTTTGAAATGCATCTGAAAGTTCTGCTGTGATTGCTACAGCAAAATAATCTACATCTTCAAAGTTATGATCATTTTTTTCAAGTAATTTCTTGATAATATCTTTTAACATATCTGGGATTTCCCTTATTGTTTTCTCCCAGAAAGGAAAATATTCTGTGTGAGAAAAGGAAGTTATAATCTCTATTTCAGCAAATTGGATTAAAGCAGCTTTAGTATTGGCACCACCAATATCTAAACCAACAATAATGATTTTTAATTACCTCTATATCGTTCTATTAAGTCATTAATTAATAAATCAAGGTTTTCTCCTGTGATCGCATTTGTTAAGTAGAGTTTTTCATAAGTAATATCTAATTTTTCCTTCAAATATTCAATTTCAGAGTCTTTAGCTAAATCAATTTTGTTAAATATTATAATTATCTCAATTTTTCCTTCCTTGGAGAAATTTTTTTTAATTTCAAGATACAATTCAACTTGAGATTCTACATTATAACCACATGCCGGTGTAGGGTCAAATACAAATAAAATTAAATCAGAGACTAACCTCAGAGCCAAGATTGCCTGTAATTCTATGTTATTCCTTCTTGACATGGGACGATCAAGGATGCCAGGAGTATCTAAGCACTGTATTTTTATTTTCTCAAACTTACCATCTAATTCAATATGTCCCATATTTAATTTTTTAGTTGTAAAAGGATATTCTTTTACTTCAATTTTTTTATTGGTTGAAATGTTTCTGACAATACTACTTTTACCCACATTAGGGTACCCTGCAACTACGATACATGGAATTGTATAATCAATCGTGGGAATTCTTCTTAAGTCTCCTCTTATAGCATTCAAATGGTTAAGATTTTTATCCTGCTTGTTAATAATAGAGGATATTCTACCAAATGCCGATCGTCTTAATTGATCTCCTTCTTTAGGAGCCTCAATTTTATTTAAGCGACGTAGATGTTCTCTTTCAATTTTCCTAAGAATTGGTAGAATTCCATTTAATTTACCTAATGTTAGTTTTAATTTATCTACATCTACCAAAATAGATGCTAATTCTCTATAAAAATCAGGAAGATCATCAATAATAGGTACCATATTTATAATTTTTTTGACTCTATCTATTAGTTCTTCTGTTGCAACCTTTATACGTTTAGATTCTTTTTTCTTTGCTTTTATTAAAATAGGTGCATTTTTTGATACCTGAGCTGAGCTTTTCATACTCCTCTTAAAAGCTATATCTAATAATTCCTTTGAATTAGGAACATGATAGAATTCATTGAAAGGATTTATCATTGGGTATCAAAACAAATTTTTATTTGAGAGGTGAAAAGATTTTAACCTTATTGCTTTAAATGTAAATCTGATAATTTCTTCTCAATAGTATAAATTTCATTAGACAAATTCAATAAATCTTTAGGAATTGCTTTATATAATTCTAAAATATATTCATATCTACTTATTACTCTTGCATTCTTACCAAATTTCTCTTCCTTTTTTGCCTTTTCCAAAATCATTGTAATTTTATCCAATTTTCTTTTAATTTCAGGGGGTATAACTTTTTGTTCTGTCATTTTTATGTCTATGTCCATTTCTCTTTCCTTTATAACATTATCTACCCGTTGTTGAGACTCTGATTCTTTTTGAGTTTTAACAAAAGAATCCTTTGTTTCACGTTGAACTAAGTTTCGCAGCCTTGCAATCCGTTGAGTAATCATCCCAATTTTCCCTTGGAATCCCAATTTTGTGTATATTTCTCGAGCTTCTTCTAGGTAGGCTATAGCAGAGTTAAAGTTTTTTTGACTAAATTCCTCTTTAGATCGTTTTTCTAGTTGTTCTGCTTCATTTTCAAGTTCATCAAAAGGACCTGGCATAATTAGAGACACATAACATTTTTTATTAAAATCATAAATACGAGATAGATTAAAGATTCTAAAACATAAAAATGTATCAAATAACAAAAAGTTATGCTAAAAATCAACAAATTTAATTAGATCCAAATCTAAAATTAAATAACGTGTATATATGCGTATATATTAAATAAATCTGACATGATCACAATGAAAAAATATAACATAGGAATTTTAGGAGCCACAGGTGTAGTAGGTCAAAATTATATTAATCTACTGCAAAATCACCCTTGGTTTAAGATAGTAGATGTAGCGGCATCTCCGCGATCAGCAAATAAGACATATAAGGAAGCGGTAAAGACAAAATGGCAAATGTCTAACATGATTCCGGATAATGTTAAAGACCTAATTGTAAGGGATGTCCAAGATTTTGAAAAAATTACAGAAGACCTTAGTTTTGTATTTTCTGCAATCAATATGCCCAGCAAGGAACAAATAAGGGATCTTGAAATTGAATATGCCAGTCGAGGGATCCCCGTTCTAAGTAATAATTCAGCTAATCGTTGGGCTCCTGATGTACCTATGATGATTGGTGAGATTAACCATGAGCATCTAAACATAATCCCTATCCAACAAAAAAATAGAGGATTTACAAAAGGTTTTATTGTAGTAAAACCAAATTGTTCACTGCAATGCTATTTAACACCAATATATGCTCTAGAGCAAGCAGGATATAAAGTAGATAAATTAATAATAACAACACTGCAAGCAGTATCAGGAGCAGGTTATCCTGGCGTTCCTTCCTTAGATGTTATTGATAATATTGTCCCTTACATTAGTGGTGAGGAAGAAAAGTCAGAACAAGAGCCCCATAAGATTTTAGGGAAATTAAATGAAAATGGAATTGAAAATGATGAATCTATTAAAATTAGTTGTACTTGTACAAGAGTTCCAATATCAGATGGCCACACTGCTTCAGTAAATGTGAAATTTAAGGATAGAATTCCCTCGAGAGAAGAAATAATTCAAATATGGACTTCTTTTACATCAGTTCCTCAGGAATTAGATTTACCTTTTGCCCCAAAACAGCCAATTATTTACTTACATAATATTGATCGCCCACAACCAAAGAAGGATAGAGATAATGACAAGGGAATGGCAGTAACTGTAGGTCGGTTAAGAAAAGATAATATTTTTGATTTTAAATTTGTCGCTTTAAGTCATAATACTGTAAGAGGTGCTGCAGGAGGCAGTATTTTAAGTGCAGAGTTATTAGTTGTTAAAGGATTTATAGCATAGAATCGATTAGAATTCATGTTTATCAATCATAATAGGGAGAATTAACTTTAAAAGAGAAATACTCCCTTTTTTTCTTAATATTCTATATATTGGTAATTCCGGGAATAAGTAAAAAAATTCTTGTTTTCTTAATTTCTTAAGAGTTCTTAACTTTGAACGGGGAGAATATTTAAAATGGTTAAAAATAAATTCTTTGACTAAATTCTGAATTAATTGTTTATCGATTATAGTTATACCTGATAAATAGCCATGTTCCTGAGAGATTCTATTCCGAATAGACTCTAGATTCCCTAGTTCTTGCTTATTAAACAGATTTTCCTTATCTATTGAAATTATGTTTGTTAAAGCCTTATTTTCAATTTCAAAAAGGAGAATATAATCTGTAACTGCTTCCAAATATTTAAAATTCTTCAAGTTTAGCTTTTTAGATTTTCTAATATCGGTGAGTATTAATAGAATCTTAAAATTTAATCCAAACCAGCTATCAAATAAAGTAGAAAGAAACTCGGATATACCCCAATGAGAGAGCTTGCGAAGATTTACATTAAAGCCAATAAGTCGTAATAAAAATCGTAAAAAATTATTATATATGGTTGGTTTTGGCTTTGTAAGCCAATGTGTTTCATAACTTCGATAACCAAATAAGATTTTTTGCAGTAATAACAACATGTTCTCCTTTTTTATATTAATAGGTAAATTAGAAATATCTGTTAAAAGAGAAAGAATATCATTTTGATATAGGAAATAAGAGCGGTCAGTTTTCAATTGGTTATTAACAAGCTCTATAATTCTTTTTTCTCGTAAACCTTCAATATTTATACCTAAATCTTCTAGAAAAAGGAGTTTTAATCTTAAATAGGGTTTTTCAGATTTTGAAATAAGAATTTTCTGTAAATGTAAGATAATTTTTTGTTCAGTAGAGCTGATTATAAATGAAATATTAAATTCAGGTAAAATTGAAAACAATATTTTAAAGAAATTGCTAAACTTATGTCCATTTAAAAAATTGATTATTTCTTTGAAGAATTTAAATATTTTTGGCTCGGGATATATAATGAATAAATCTTGTCCAATCAGTTTTTGAACTAAATCCAAAAATCTTATAAAAAGAGTATCGAGAGGTATATCTTCTAGATTTAAACAATAATCATTGATGGCATTGATTGCCTGTTCTTTTAATATTCGAATGGAAGGTACTCTTCCAATATTTTTTTTATTCAACTTTTCTATAATTCGATTATATAATTTATCCATTTCCTCAAAGTCTTTTCTATGGAGCTTTATTGTGTCTGAAGGTAATTTTTTAAGTGATTCATGAATTCCTGCTTTTTTTGTCTTATAAAAATATAGTTTTAGAATAGTCTTTTCATTATCTGAAATTACTATGTCCAATATATTTTGTTGAGAATTAATAAATTTTGGATATAAGGTCTCAAATAAATAATAAAGCAGATAAGGATTAATCTCTATTGGAGTAAGGGGGATTCTTATTTTCTCTTCTGTTAATTTGAATTTATCTCCAAGATCAACATTTGCATTATAATCCAGCATTTTCACCCAGTTATCTCGGAACTTCTTATTAATCATTTCCTATATTACCCCCATCAACTTAAGTGCTTCTTTATCTTTTGAATCCATCATAATTTTTAACAAATCATTTAAGAAGGTTAAATTGGGTAAGTTAGCCATCCCGTAATATTTATGTATCAACTCTAAACAATTATTAATCTCTGGGGGACACCCAGGGAACTCCAATATTTTTTTATTTGTTTTTAGCTTAATCTTTTCTTTCTTCTTCGATTTTTTCTTATTCTGAGATGCTTTTTTCAAATCTATTTTTATTTCTCTAAAATTGCTATTTTGAGTACTTTTTATAGCACAATCTCCAAATAAAAAAACATTATCGAATCGTTGAGGTTCACTTGGATTAAGGCCAACAAGAAATGAGTTGCGAGGATTGTATTTCAGATCTTTCACTAAATGTGTTTTCATTATATTTAAGAGATGATAAGCCTGATTAAAACACCCAGAACATAACTGCCCTGAATTTATCTCAACATTATTTAAATGGATCTCTTCAAGTTTCGAAGAGCATAATTCAATAAAAACTCCAACATCTTCAATTTCTTCACCAGAAAGGATTATTTTCTTAGGTTCTATTGGCCCTAGACCTTTTTGATATGCTTCTAGAAGTAATTTACTACTCTGAATATCGATGTTTAATAATTTAAGAGTAATAAAATCAACTGAAACCGCATTGGTACCTAATACCATGATACTTGGGTTTCTAAGATTAGAATCTCTGTAAATAAAGGGACCAGCACTTTCAAGTAGGTAAAATAAATCGTTTATCACTAGAGTTGGCTGTTTTATCGTGAATACATCAAGTATATTTGAGATCAAATCTTGTTTATATTGATCACCTAAAAGATAAGTTGTATCTATATCCCCATTATTTTTAATTTCTTGATAACGGGGAGATACCATAGAATAAGAATTCAAAAGTGAGAGATTTAATTTGAAAATGGGATTGACATTGACTTGATTAAGAATAATTAATTTATCTGAATTTAAAATAATTTGTGGGAACAAAAATTCCTTCTCGTTTACCATTACTTTTGAAAAGGATTCCTCTTTTACCTTATAAAGCTGCTCCCTCTTAATTTTTTTATCTGTAAAGAAATTGCTATTATCTAAATATACAAATTCAGCCCCAAGAACTCTGAAATATTCATCTAAATTCAATATATCCGAAATAGTGGAACATGAAATTGATTTAGAAGGATAACTACCTAACCGTATTTTAGTTGCCCCTGCTTTTTTACAAATTGTGATAAGTGTTTCAAGTACATCAAAATTAGAAATTGCAGGAAAACCAGTAGGTATACATAAATTAAATTTAATGAAAACTTGATCTCCTTCATTAATGAATTTAGAAATACCCCCAAGCGTCTCTATTCCATTTATAACTGTACTTTTTGGTGCTTCTCCTTTAATAACTGCTACTTCAGTTGCTTTGAAGTCCGAATCTTCATTCATGCAAATATTTTATTAAGTCATTAATTAAGTTAATATTATTAAATAATGCATGAATTGAATTTTAAGTTAAGTGATGAAAAAGATGGTTAACATCAATACTGATGATTTAAAAATAGCAATTCCCTCAGATACTATTGGGGTAGACATGGGGCACAGTCTTTCAAAAATAGTGTTCTTCAGGGGTAGTGAAATGGTCTTTACCAATTATTCTACTCATGAGGAATTAAGTTTAATAGAAGAATTTTTAGAATCTAAAACAGCTGCTCATAAAAAAGTGAATTTCACAGGTGGTAAAAGTTTTAAATTGTTTCAAACATACAAAACAAAATTAAAGTCGCAATTATTAAATGAATTTGAAGCTAATGTTAAAGGAGTTGAAATTCTTTATCTGTTAGAGAAAAAAAATGAGTTTCCCCCTTCATTGATTGTAACCATTGGAACAGGGACTTCTATGGTTTCCACGAATGAAAAAATTGAACATTTAGGAGGAACTGCTCTTGGTGGCGGATTTTTTATGGGAATGATTAAAGTTTTGTTTAATGTCTACGATTTTAAAGAAGCTATTAACCTAGCTAAAAGAGGAAATAGATACGATGTGGATTTAAAAGTTTCTGATATTTATGATCCTCAAGATAATAGAGTCAACATGATATTTAGGGAGTTCACCGCAGCATCACTAGGAAAAATTGATCTTAATTATAACATTAATAATTTAAAAAAAGAATCCTTCATTACCTCATTAATTTGTATGATTGGGGAGAATATTGGTACAATAGCAAATTTGATGGCTGACGCTAACAAAATATCTAATATTGTGTTTTGTGGAGGGTTTTTAAAAGAAAATAAGATAGTAAAAAGTATTTTATCACTTTTATGTGGTGTAAATAGAAAAAAAGCAGTTTTTCTTAAGAATTCAGAGTATTCTGCTGCAATTGGAGCTTTATTTTTATAAAATGTGCGCCGATTTGGAGATTATTACTCATCGAAGCGAAAATTCTCGTAAAAACACTATAAATCGGCGCATGTGAATATTAGGTTAAATTTTATTTAAATTTTTTATATTACACTGATAAAAAAAAACTGAGAAGTTTTATTTAAGTGCCTTGTGAATGACGTTTTAATAAATCTTTATCTGTCATCCCCATTTTAATCGCTAGTTCTGCTATTATGGCATCCAGATACACAAACGCTGCAATTTCAAACTGAGTTCCCTCAGGTGTAAGTAGGGCTGTATCTCCTATCTCTGTATCTCGTTTTGTTCTGCCTTTCAACTTAATAGTAATATCACCAAGTCTGCCAATTACAGTCTCTGGATGTGATGTAATAGTCACAATTCCATATGGTTTAACTGTATTCACATAATTATTAAGCAAACTTACAACTATACTGGTTGTTCCTGAACCAGAAAGTACTATTAAGATATCTTTCTTCCGAAGGGCTGGCATGCTTGCAAGGTTAGTTACTATATGAACTTCAGCACCTAAATGTACTAGTCTGGTGGCAAAACATTGTAATATAAAAGCACTTCTACCTGAGGCTAGTAAGAAAAATCTACGATTACTAACTAAACCATCATGAACTAAATCAATAAATTTTTGGGTATATTTAAAATTTTTATCGAGGTGGTCAATGTTAGCTTTAATGTTATTCATAATTAATTCCATTGATTGAAAAAGGACTCTCTTTGCTTCACCATTTACTGTTATTTCATTAGTTTTAGTCATTTTAAATATTTTTTCAAATCGTTAGGATATAGTTTATATAATGATAGAAATAAAAAATACATTACGGTTTATTATTAATTCTTTAGTAATATTTTAAAACACCATTATTATGATAATACTCGAGCCTCTTATAACTCATAAAAATCCTGATTCCAATACGATTATTCTATGAGTGATACAGGAGATTTTCTTATAGAATATGATCACTAGTATTTTCTAATCTAAACAATTTTAAAGTTATAAAAGATGTGATATAATAATATGGCAAGTTTAAATGAGAATCAAATAAAAGAATTAAGTACTCGTTTTGATACAGTACCATTCAGTACATTTTTCAAACTCTGGTATGCTTTACAAAAAGCACTTCCCCCAGATAAGAAGGGAGAAATCCTTACTAAAATTGGAAGAACTATTGGAAAAGAATTTGATGAAGCTGGAATTGAGACCATAGATGACTTCATGTCTCGTCTTCAACAATTTTTAGAAGAAGATTGGGCGATAACAGATAATGCAAAAGTAGAAGTAATAAGGGATGAAAATGGTGAAATTACTAAACTAATCGCTAAGCAAGATAGTTGTAAAATGTGTTTTGCTAACACATATTACAAATTTCATGACAATGGAAGTCCCTCCTGTATGTTTCCTCAAGTTGTTATGGGAGTTCTGTCAAAAGTAAAAAATAAGTTCGGTTTTAGAAATTTAAGTTATGAAGGGGTTCAAAAGGGGGCCGTCGGTGTATGTGCAATGATATGGAACGTTAAGTAATTTCTAATTATTTCCTTTTCATTAATTCTTTTATCTGATCTAGTGTCTTTTTTTTAAATATTGTCCATATTCCCATAGGCGATGGCAAGATTTAGCAGCAGCTATAGTTGAGCTATATACCACAAAGCCATTGGATAAAGCCTTTGAGCGAAATTCTTGATTTAATTTTGTCCCTTCTTCAGACATAAACATATTCTGGGCAACGCACATTAATAATTTGTCTGAATCAGTAGGTAATGCATTAGTAAGTTCTTTCATATAATCATCTAGACTATTTCCTCCTCGCATAACAATAAATTCTGGAGAGGTTTCTATAATTATAGAAGAAAATTGTTTTTCCTCAGCTAAAAGTCTTATAGTTTTTACAGTAGCCTCCATGCTATTATTTCCTCCAAATTCTAATGGATTTTTAAGGTTGCTATTAACTTCAGGAATATATTTATTTATATTTTTATATGTTTTCTCCGATATTCGGGGCATAATTAACCCATTCATTTCAACGTTATCTGTAGACTGTACAGCAGTACCTCCACTCATAGATAATACAGCAGTTCCCAATGTTTTTGGGATTGGATATGTTAGGCAAGTTTGTACCATTTCTGTTAATTCTTGAAGATCATCAACAAGAATCGTCCCTGTTTGACGTGCCATTGATTGCCATAGTTTGTAATCTCCAGCCAATCCCCCAGTATGACTCATAACAGCTTGTTGACCAGTTTGACGTTTGCCACCTTTCCAAATTATAACTTGTTTGTTAACAGTAATTTCTCTTAATAAAGGAACTAACGTATTTCCATCACGTTTCAGATTTTCTATATAGAGACCTATTATTTTTGTGTCTGGATCATCTTTAAAATATCGAAGGAAATCGATCAAGTCTAAATCTATTTGATTGCCTAATGATATATTTTTTGAAAAATAGTATCCTAAGGTTGGGGAAAGCATTCCATGACCAACAGCAATACCTCCACTTTGCGAAATGAAACCAACTGGACCTTCTGTAATTAAAGGTGCCATTAAAAAAGTCATTTTACCTTTTGGATTATGAATTCCCATACAATTAGGCCCTATAATACGCATCCCATATTTTGAGCCTATATCTATTAATTTTTCTTCAAGTTTTCTCCCTTTATTATCAATTTCTGAGTCCAATTCGGAAAAACCACTCGAAAAAATATGAACAAACGAAACTCCTTTTTTTCCTAATTCTTCCATTGTCATTGGAGTACTTTTTGCTGGTACCGCTAATATTGCTAGATCTATGGGAGGATCGTCTGGTATTGAAGATATAGAATCGTATATCTTATATCCTGCAAGCTCTTGATCTTTATATTTCGGATTCACGGGGTAGACAGGATTAGGATATTTACAAATTCTTAAATTTCCAACATATCGACTAATACCACCAATATTCTTTGTGGAAACTCCAACTACAGTAATAGCACGTGGATTAAATAGTCGTTCAAAAGGGATATTTTCTCTATCATAGGGAAAACATCCTTTTTTTTTTTCAGATTTAGAAATATCAATTCACCAATTCTTAAAATCTAAAATAAAAATATCCCTAGTTTCTGAAATATTTTGTGATTTATTACTATTTTGAATTAAGGCGTTTCTAAAAGAAATAGGACTTTTAGAAATTAAAAATAAAAAATAATAAAGAAAAAAAAAGAAAAAAATTAAAAATTTTCTCCTACCTATTCGTTAATTCTTTACTTATATTTGATAGATAAGAGTAAGCCATTCTTGGTAATTTTCTTCCTATTTTTTATTTTTATTGACTTTTTCAAAAGGATACCAATCTGAAACATCTTTCCTTCTTAGCTCGCAAATATCTTCTAACAGTTTTTCTATTGCATCATATTTCTCATGGATTAAGAAATCAGCATAGATATTTGGGAAGTGACATAATGGAAAATCCAAATAAAGTTCTCTACAGCGACAATCTTTAAGACCATCTGTACATGTCATCAAATGATTTCTGTCTTGATATTCTTTAATGCGTTTTATTCTCATAAAAAATAGAACTATATTTAATATGTTAAAGATATAGATATAAAAAAAATAAAAAAAAATTAAAAATTTTTTCCTATCCACAAATTCTTACTTACTTATATTTAATGGATAGAAGAAGGTCGTTCTTCGTTATCTTCTTCCTATTTGCATGCATTGTAAAGGTTCTTGCTTGTTCAGTTAGAGCAGTTGCGGTTTTTTCTAAATGATCAATTAATAAGTCAACTGCATTTCGAGCTACAATGCTGGCTCCCTGTTGTTTCATCAGACGACGAATTGGGCTCCATGCAAAGGAATGTTTCTTTTTAGCCATTTTTTATTCCTCCAAAATTTTAAAATTTTAAAATTTAAGTTTTTAACTTTTTTTTTGGTTATTAGTAAAGTGTCTTAGATAATATAATGTCTGAAGAGTTATTTAAATGTTTTGACTAAATCAGCGGAATATGAACAATTAAATGCAAAAAAAATCACGACAAAAAATTGGGGTTTTAATTAAAGGGTCATCACCCATGATCATGCAATGGTTGATCATTGAAAAAATATGAAGTAATTTTTTTAGAATCACAATGGTTCGAATTCCAATATTGATTAATTGGTCATTAAATTTGGTTCTATTATCATTTAATGGGGAATTAAAAAATTTTTAGGTGAACTTAGTAATCCCAATTGAGTGGGATATTGTTAAGTGACTGATCATATTCCCTTTAATCATTCAAAAAATTTGAACTAGATTTTTTGTACACACAATAATACAATTGGTAAAAGTGAGAAATTATTATCTAATATCTCTTATATTATGGTTTAGAGGAGAATTAAAAAATTTTTAATTAATTGCAAACACCCCTAGTTAATGTCATATCATGAATTGAATGATCATAAACTTTATATCATAAATCAATTGAGAAGTAAAAATTAGTTGTAATCTAGAGATCATATAATTATTTGAAATATGAAAAATAAAATCTTAAAAGGTTGGGACTATAATCTCATATTTGAAAGCTAAAAATAAATTGATATTTGTCGTTAAAGAAACACATTTATAATAATATATATAATTAATAAATTGGTGAATATCTGGTATGGACTCAATTATTCTTAAGGACAAAGAATATACCATAAAGAAATATAACCTAATATTAGAAAAAAAAGACATTAATGAGATCGGGGAGATTTTAGGATTAGATTCTCTAACATATTTATTAGAATTAAATCTGCGGAAAAATAATATTCATAAAATTGAAAAACTTGACAAGCTTAAAAACCTAAGAAAACTAGAGTTATCAAGAAACCAAATTTCAGAGATAAATAACGTGAAGAGTCTTACAAATTTAGAAGTTCTAGATTTAAAAAGAAATAAAATTTCAGAAATTAAAGGTTTGGAAACACTTACAAATTTAAGAGAATTAAACTTAATAGATAATGAAATAGAAGAAATCAAAGGCCTTGAAAATCTTACAAACCTCGAAGTATTGTACTTAAGTGGTAATAAAATTCGTGAAATAAAAGGACTAAATAACCTAAAGAAATTGAAAGAATTATTTCTTGCTGAAAATCAAATTGATGAAATAAAAGGTCTTGAAAATCTGAAAAATATTGAAATACTTAATCTATCTCTTAATGAATTTGGAGAAATCAAAGGATTAGAAAACCAAAGAAAATTGAAAGAAATAATTCTCGGTATTAAAGGTTCATCAGGTCAATATAAACTAAATGGTAGAAAAATTGATAGAGGATTGGTACAATATTTAAGAGATCCATCCTACTTGAATGTAGTATTAAAAGCTCGAAAGGTTGTGGAATTCTGTCGAAATCCTGAAAAATACTATATTGATAATAGAACCTATATATAAGTCAGCTGACATTTGAAAAATGAAATATTTAACAGTAATTTAGTATCAGCGTATTTGGTTTAGAACAAAAAAAATGAGTTTTACTGTTTAAAACGCTAAAAATTATAATTTAAAAGAAAAATTTTAATTAGGTCTGTTTATTTTTAATCACAAAATAAACAAATTAATTCTATAACTTAAATTGTATTTCAATGGCTCAAGAAATAATGGTTCCTGGAGCAACGGGTGTCGCTATCAAATGTAAAGATGGTGTTGTTTTAGGAAATGATCGAAGGGCAACTTGGGGATATACTGTAACAAACAAATCAACAAAAAAAGTCTTTAAAATAACCGAATATATTGGTATGGCGGCTTATGGCTTGATTGGTGATTTTCAGATTCTTGTGAAAATATTAAGGGCACAGGCAAATCTATATCTTTTGGATGCTGGGGAGAGAATTTCAACAAGAAGTATGGGAAAAATGGTATCCAACTATTTATATTCAAGAAAGATGATGCCACTTTTAACCAATTTGGTAGTCGCAGGTATGGATGTTGGAGGTCCCGAATTATATACTTTAGATGCGATTGGAAGTTTAATGCCTGATGATTACGGAACAACTGGAACAGGGATGTTATTATCAATTGGTATCTTAGAAGCTGAGTATAAACCAGGAATGACTGTTGCTGCTGGAGAAAAACTAGTTGAAAAAGCAATCAGGAGTGCTCTTTCTCGGGATGTAATGTCTGGTAATGGAATTGATATTTTAACGATAACAAAGGATGGTTCACAAGAGAAGTATTTAGAGATTACGGAACTAGGAGAATAGTGTCTCGAGTTCTTTTTTCTTATGATTTCCACTCTGTGTTATAAACATTAATAATTTATGGTATGATTTCTTCTTTTTATTATGTAATAGAATCCATAGTATAGGTAATATATTTTGAAATTAATGGATAACATTTTTGTGGTGACTAAAGAGGTAAAAACCTTTTCTAAGGATGAAGTTATCGAAATAAAGAACACTTTAGTAAAATTCAAAACTAAAAACGCCGAAGAATCAGAAGTTACAGATTATATCAAATCCAAACTAAATTTATCATCTATGAGTTTGGATTCATATTCTACGTATTTGGAGGAGATATCAGATTTTTTAAATGAGTATATCATCAATTCTGAAAAAGATATTGAACCTAAAGAGTATTACCATATTAAATCAGGAATTTTGAAAGAATTAAATTTATTAATTAATAACCTTCAAGATTTAAATTCAAATTGTTCTAATATAAAAAGATTAATCAAAAATGGGAATATTTTCATCAACGATTTATTATCAAACGTTATTGGACTGCTTCGTCGAAGCAACGATATTGCATCTAGGATTATAAATTCATTACGAGAACCTGAGAATGTATATAGAGACCGACTCTATTTATGGAATGAAATCCAAAAAATTAAGAATCTAAATTATAAATTAATGGGAATTCCTAAAGTTTTAGAAAATTGGAATGAAATTAAGGAATTATATACTTTTATAAAGAGCCTAAACGAAGTATTTGTTAAAAAAAGAAAAAAAACTCAGAATGAACAATTACTAACATTCCATTTTAATGAACTTCACGAATATTTTCTCTCGAAAGATGAACAAAAGATAAATTTCAATTCTGAACTTATATATCTCCTATACAATAATAAGATCATAGAGGAATATCAAGGAGATGAGTTTATAAATATCTTGGAGAGGAAAGAAATTATCCAAAATCTAAAAAATTTCGTTAAACCCCTTCTTAAAGAGTTACTTCTGGAGAAATTGAAAGAAATCATTGTTGAAATTGAGGAATTTGAATTAAAGGATAAACAATTAGAAGAGGATCTTGGTGACCTTAAGAATCAAAAAATCCAAGTTTTTTTACCTAAAATAGTAGATTACTATATTCTAGGATTAGAAAAGAAATTCCAGGAAAAAATACAAAATGATACAGAAACCGAAGAATTTGAGGAGATAGCGAACTATTACTATACAAAAATCGATTTTTTTAATTCTAAAATACAGGAAGTGGAAGATTGGATTCTAACTTTAGAGAATTACCTCAATCCTTATGATAGTATAACAGAAAAATTAAGGAAGGTTTTTTCTAATATAGGTTCTGAAATATATCGCAGAAAAAATGAATACCTTTCCTTTATCAAGACTGTGAAAGATGAGGAAGTTAGAGTAAATATAAGAAAATTCATCAAAGATAAAATTTCAGAACTCAATGAGTTAATAATTAGTTATGAAAATGAGACATCCTTAATAATTAAAGAAGAATTTCCACAGTTAACTGAGATTAAAGAAATTTTAAAGAAATATAGCGTTAAAATTCAAACCATAAAAGATGAAGTTTATAAAGCACTTGAAGCTAAAAAGACTCAAGATATTGATATTTACCAAATTATCCGGTTATGGGAAGAAAACTTTAACCGTAAAAAACAGCAATTAACCTTTCTTATCTCTCTTCTAATAAATAAATTATTCAAAAGTTTCAAGGAATTACTTGATAAGGAAGGATTCTTATTTGCAACCATTACTGAAATATCTGAGCAGACTGAGAAGTTCGAAGGATTACCTTTAAATTTTGCATTATCATCATTTCTTGCTGAGAAACTGACTGAAGATGAGTTAAGAGAAAGAATAGCTGAGATAAATTCGAAAATCAATCATTTGAATAATTCTCTAGGGCTTTATCAAGTTGAATTATCAAAATTAGAAAAAATACTATCTAATCGAGTGAAACTAAGTAAGGGGATTTCAGATTCAGAAGTGCAGTGTACAGTCTGTCATAAATATATCAATTTTGCTAAGGATAAGGTAATTACTTGCCCTTTTTGTGGTAGTACTTATCATTACCTCTGCGTTAGTTTCTGGTTGAGCAAGTATAATAGCTGCCCTATGTGTCAAAACAATTTCCTCCAGCCACATTCAGAACTCTTTGAAGATCAGGAAGATCAAGAGTTAGAAAAATATTAGATTAAATCAGATTGATTATCTATTTTTATATAATCTGATACTTCATTTCCTCGTACACTAAAGTTTGCGTCTAAAAAGATAGTTAGCGCATGGAGAGGTACGTTATTGGTTTTATGACAATGGATATACCGTAGAGGCCAATGATTAATTTTTGATAAGTCAATTTTTAAAATATCGATATCTTTCCCATAAATACGCTTCTGGCATACTGGACATATTAATAGGAGTTTTCGAATAAGAAAATTCCGAGATTCATTCCTGGTCATTTCTTTTTCCATCAAATTTACCAAAAACAGTAACTTTTATCCTTAGATCTGTCTATGGGATAAAATCATCAAATAAATCTAAAATATTTGCATAATATTCAGATCATATACTTGGAGGAAGTAGGAGTATATTGAATGACAAATATATCCCAAATATTATCATAAAGACACCACAAGTTATGAGAACATATTTGTATACATTTGGATTTAGTTTCTTACCACCTAAGAATATGAAGATTGATATAGGTACATACCACACAAAATCTGCTAATTCATGTCCAGTAAAGAATAAGAAAAAACCAAATGGTTGATTAAGAGATACATTTAAATCATACATAATTTTTATCCCTGCAGTTGCCCACCAGAATTCCCAAAAGGGATTTGTGACAGAATAAAAAATGCCCCCAAAATAACTATTCCCCTTGAATTTATTCATGTTTTGTTCATTTAGACTGAACTCCACTTCATAACGTCTATTAACTACGTCTCTTACCGTTAAACTACCAAAAAAGATCAAACATGATCCTCCAACAATCCCCAATATGATAAGAAATACTAGATTTTGAAAAAGTAAGGTTGCTCCCAGTAGTAATATTATTAACAAGATAAATTCTAAGGTAGCATGCCCAAGTACAATAAATAGACCTGAAAGGTATCCATTCTTCTCCTTAAGAGACTTATATATAGTAAAGGTTAAAACAGGACCTGGAGTTAATGCACCAGAAATACCAACCACGAAGGAAATTAAGAAAATTTCGATCATTTTTAAAATTAGGAGAGACTTATTGTTTTAACCAGTTAATTGACTTAATATCCATAGTACTACGATCACGATAATAAGAATAGGAATGGTCAGTACTAGAAACCAAAAATATGCTTTAAAGAATCCTTTTCTAAATGATTTAAGGCCATCACTCCAATCCTCTTTAGCTTTTTCCTGAAAGTTTTTAAAATCTTGACTAACCTTATTTTTATAAGCGTCCCATTGTTCTTTAGATTCTATTCTCGTCTTTTCCATATCTTCATTCCATTTTTTGATTTTTTTTTCCCAGTCTTGTTTCATGTCTTTAAAGAACTCGTTTACTTTCTCTTTATTATCTTCCCATAATTCTTTGTTTTTCTTTGATTGCTCCTCTAATGATTGTTGGAATTTATCAAATCCTCCTTTGATTCCGTTAATTAAGTTATTCCATCCTTTTTGAAAAGGCTTTTCACTCGCCTTTTTCAGCTCAGGTTCTCCTAAATTATTTTCTTCATTCATGTTTCTTCTTTAATATTTATTTTTATTTAAGTTCACTAAATAAATTTCATTAATATACATTATTTATTTTAGTTAATTCTGAATATATTTTAATACAGGATGATGTGAAATATGGAATTTAAAATTCTTAAAAAAACTCCACTCTATCAGGCTTATTCGGAACTTGGTAAAAGACTCTTCCTTCCTCAAGGAATTTTCTATTGGTCTGAACGAGCAAAAAAAGAAGCAGAACTTATTGGAACAATAGGATCGGCATTTGGATTTGAAAAAGATTTTATTGATGGAGGAAGTTCTAAATGGTTACCATGTTATTTAGATGAGCTTTCAGAATATTTTAGTGTTGATGTTAAACAAATTGTGCCTTATGCTTCTATAGGGGGTTTAACTGAAATAAGAGAAATTTGGAGAGATTGGATTATAAGAAAGGCGAATTATGATAAAGAACGTAGCTTGGCTTTATTAAGTAGATTACAGAGATATATAACATCTCCTATTATTACAGCAGGTGTTACTAATGGAATATATCATAGTAGCGCTTTGTTCTTGAATCCAGGGGAATTTATTATTGCACCCAATAAACGATGGGGCAATTATGACAACATTATAGAAAAAAATATTGGCGCGAGAATCAAATCGTTTGAATTCTTCAGTGATCAAAATTTTAATCTTAGGAGTTTAGATAATGCAATAATGGATGTTGCAAAATCCCAAGAAAAGATAATTATTATATTAAATTTTCCAAATAACCCAACTGGATATGTACCTACTACAAAAGAGAGTAGTGAAATTGTTTCTTTATTACAGGAGAGACATCGAAGTTTAAATAAGCCGATAATTGTAATAGTTGACGATGCCTACGAGCCTTATGTGTATACGGATGAATCTTCGAACAGATCAATCTTTTATGATCTACATCAGTTAGACGAGGACGTTATACCTATAAAGCTTGATGGCGTAACAAAGGAACTTTTAATGTATGGAGCAAGAATTGGTTTTCTTACTTTTGGATTAAAACCTAGTTGGACAAAAAACGATGAAGAATTAGAATTGCTTAAATCTGAAATAAATAATAAATCTGAAGGGCTTAATAGAGCAACTATTTCTAGTTGTAATCACTTCTATCAAACTATTACTCAAAAAATGTTTCAAGAAAAAGGGATAGAGAAATTTCTCTCTTCTCGGGAAAATGTGTATAATCTACTAAAGAAACGATATGAAAAGATAAATTCTGAATTGAAGAAAATTGATGATCCTAACATTTCCATTGACCCCAATTCAGGTGGATTTTTCTTGTTTATGAATTTAAATCAAAAAAAGGTTAGGGCAACTGAATTTGGAGACCATTTACTACAGAAATATAAGCTTGGAATAATTCCTATAGAAAAACCCGATGAAAATATAAATGGGATAAGAATCGCATATTGTTCAATTGATTTGAAAGATATCCCAGAAGTGGTAAATAGAATAAATCTCGCTCTAAATGATTTTTGATCGAAGGAGAGGTTTTTTTTCACACAAATTTTTATACACCTAGTTTTATAATAGAGTTAAAGTAAAAATTTTAACAAAATTAGAAGTGAGAATTTTAAATGAAATTATTTCTTATCGATCAAGGAGAATTAAAAGAAATCAGAAAACCTATCTTTAGTTCAGGAGATGTTTATTTACTCGATGCAGAAAAGACTATTTTTATCTGGATCGGAAATAAATGCTCTGTAGATGAAAAAACCAGTGGTGCAGCTCAAGCAAGAACATTAGACCAACAACGGGGTGGAGCTGCAAAAATAATTACAGTAGATCAAGGTTTTGAAACAAAAGAATTCCTCACGCTGATTGCTCCTATGGGAGTAATGAAAATCGTAGAGAAAAATTATGCAAAAACCCTTCTTAAAGACGTAACTACTGGTGATTTTGCCCAGTTTAATGAATGGAAAAATATTTTATATCGAGTTTCATCTGAAGAATTTGAAGATATAAATGCCATGAAGATGATTCAGGTTCCCTTCTCTAATAACTCACTTGAATCAGAAGATTGTTTTGTTGCTGATTTAGGAAATAAAGTATATATTTGGCAAGGAAATGCATGCACCGTAACAGAAAAAGTAAGAGCAGGGCAATGGGCACGTTCAATTGATGCTGAGAGAGCGGGTTTGCAACAAGAAACTATTTTTGAAGAAGATGATGATGCAGAGTTTAGAGCAGCTATAAATAGAGGGGAAAATTATAAAGAGTCTGATGCTGTACAATTAAAGGCTGAATCTGTTTTAGAAGGTGAAGACGAGGATGACCGAGTGGCAGCGGCTATACAACCGGAATTTAAATCAGAAGTTAGAGATATAACTCCAGAGGTTGTAAGGGACGAAATCAGAGCCTCTGCTGCAGCTCCAGGAATTCCAGGTAAAACAGATGCTTCAATTCTGACTGTGGAGAAGATGGAAGGCCGAAGAAGGTGTCCTGAGTGCGGAACAGACGACCCTCACATGATTCATGAGAGTGTGGATAAATCAAATATAATTTTAGACTATCCAAGAGTCTACGGAAAGAAGTACGCCTGCGGAAATTGTGGCGTTATCTGGCGTGAGAAATAAGCTCCATTATCAAATTTAATTTATTTTTACTTATTTTTATCCATTCTTAATGTAAATTTCAGAATTTAGTTAAGTTTTAGAAGAAAATTAAAAATAGGACGGTAGATCTATCTATTTTTTTGCATATCCCTACGCATTAACTTAATTTTCTTCTTTAAATCTACTATTTCACTATCTTTAGCTTCAATATCAGACTCAAGTTTGATATTCTCATCTTTTAAATCCTGAATATCTTCTAATATTTTTTCTTCAATTGATTTATATTCATTTAGTTCTGTATTTACATTCTCAAGATTTTCTTTAAGAGCGATGATTTCATCATCTTTCCCTTCTAAAACATTTCTTAAGCTACTTAGCTCAACTTCAAATTTTCCTGTAATATTTCCGGAAGTTCTATGGGCATCTTCTAATTTTTCTTCAAGGCGATTCACTAGTTCAGAATTTGTAATGTTTTTCTGCTTTAGTTCTTCTATTTCGACAAGTAATTCCTTATTACGAGCAGTTTTCTTCTCTAGATCCTTTTTTAAAAGGGTAAAAGTCTCTTGTTGTTGTTGTATTTCCTGCATTTTCTGGTTTGCTGTTTTTAATGAATTTTCTAGTGTGAAAATAGTTTTCTCTTTCTCAGTTATGATTTCATCTTTTTTCTCCAACAGTAATTCGAGTTTTTGAAATTTTGATTTTTGAATTGTATCATCTTCAAGATACTGGAGTTGTTCTTCAAGTTCTTTAATTTGAAGATCTTTCTTGTTAATTACATCGCTCTGATCAGTGTTAAAATCTGCAATTTGTGTTGTTAATTCTTGGATCTTTTGATTTTGATCCTCAATAATCTTTTTTGATTTATTGGATTCCTCTTCATAAAGATTACTCAGTCGTTCAATTTCATCATTTTTACTTTCAATTGTTTCATATAGTTTTTGTATTGCTTGATCTTGAGCTGAACTGTCTGCTGGTTGTTCTGATAATTTTTGAATATGAGATTCAAGATTACTTATAGTTTCTAACTTTTCATGGATAATATCATTTTTCTCATTAACTTCTCTCATTAATCTCTTGTTTTCTTCTTTAAAGAAATTAACTTGTTCTAAAAGATCATCACCAACTTCGGGGACTTCTTCTTCTTCCTTTTCTTCAACCCAACCAAGGCTGGATAAAGCATCTATGATCTTTTCATCTTCTTCTTCGTGTTCTTCTTGCTCATCAGACATATGAATTAAAACACGTTTCGATCTATTAAATTTTTTTATTCTTCAATTTTTTTTAAAAATACATATCGTTTATCTAGGAAGAATTTCGTGAGATAACCAATAGATAATGCAATGATAAAACTTACTTCCAGGGGAGAATTAAGAAAATTTGTCATGAGAAATTGAATTCCGATATTCTCAGCAGTTGTAAGAATAGCAAATCCAAAATATTTAATAAATTCAATTGAAGTTTCTTTTAATTCTGTATCTCCTCGTTTAAACACAATATACTTATCTAAGAAGAATTTGATAACATAAGTAATACCTACAGCTACAATAGACCCAATTAATTCCGGCATATTATATGGATCAGTGGAACAGTAAAATGTATTAATAAAACTATTTTCCCCCCAAATATCGCAAACAGATGGAGCGATTACTACTTGATTCAATTTTTGTATTAAATAATTTAACCCAATCATTATTGCAGCAAAAGTAAAGTATAAAGCCATTTGTCTTTTAACTGAATTTTCTTCTGTCATTATTTAAAACCTCCAGACTTTAGATATAAACAAATAGAGGAGTTTTCTAATCAATATTATTTTTGAATTCTCTCCTTCCAGGAATCAACTTTGTTAGAAGAATCATCCTCAATATTGGAATTTATAGTATTGGAAACTTGAAATGAGATACCTGAAGATTGTCGGGATGGGGAAACTAATTCCAAAATTTCTCTTAAGTTACTTTGAGTGGCAAAATCTTTTCCAGTATATCTCTTATAAAGCTTTCTTACACCAAAAATAATTAATGAGAAACAAATAGAAAAGATAAAGTATAATGCTATCCATCCATCACCAAAAATCAATAGAGGAAAAGGCAGCAGACCTTTTTTATATTTAGCATAAAAAAATGAGAGAATGGCAAAGATCCCTATAAAAATGAAACACCTTACGCATAAAGGGACAAACTGCTTAACCATGATTTTTTTGGTAAATTGTAACGTTTCCTGTTGTACTTGTGCCATCATTTGTATATCACCAATAACTTGGGCATTTCTTATACGTTCTTGAAGGTTTAGAGCTTGTTCCTTAATTTCTGCCATTTTTTCTCGGGATAATCCCAAAAATCTGTTTAGGATCATTCCGAAAATTACCATACCAAGGGTTATTAGCATGATTTGAAGAATTATTCCCGCATTTGACATATACTAATCACTATATTAAGAAAATCTTGATTTTAATTAAGTTTTTTGATATTTATTTTAAATTCAATGCATTGTTTAAATCCAAAATCGATTTGCGGGTTTCTATTTATTTATCTTAAATTACCATCTAAAAATCCACGTATGTATTTAGAGTAAACAGTCTTCCAGCGAGTAGGAATTGATGATGCAATTGCGCATCCTAAGCGACAATTATCACAGAAATCAAAATTGTCATGTTGCTTCATAATATTTTTTACATCTTCTGAATAATAGATATTTCGTAAAGAATATTTTGACGCATCGAAACTTATTATAGGATGAATTTTACATGGATAGTGGACATACCCGTCATGACTTATGAAAAGATATGCTTCAGCTACATGACATCTAAGAGTTTTTTGATGATATGAAGGAAAGCCCCCAAATCCTCCATTTTCAACAACTTGTATGGAAACTGGGTCAGTTAAAATATTTTTGTATTTTCTTCTTAATGATCGAATGATGTAAGCCCATTTGGAGATATCTGGAATTATATTATAAATACTTTCAATCTGGTAGCTATTTTCAGAATAATTTCTTATTATATCTTCACAAGGATAAATCTCAATAGAACAGTTTAAATTTTCTGCCAATTCACACATGTCTTCTAAATATTTTAAATTATCCTTCATTACGACTGTACTTATGATTGGTTTAATTTCATACTTATTCGCTAATTTAATAGATTCAATAACTTTATCAAATACCTTGAGCCCACGCATTTTATTATGTAATTCTGCTTTAGGGTAATCTAAGGATAATAATATATAATCTAAACCTTCTAATTTATGATCTTTAAATAATTTTGGTAGTAAATAACCATTAGTAGCAATTCCGTTCATAAAACCATGAGCTACTCCTGTATGATATATTAATTCTGGAAGATCTTTTCTAAGAGTAGGTTCCCCACCTGTGAAAGATAACGCAATTACCCCCAAATCAGCGATTTGATCTATTAAATTTTTAATCTGTGTTGTACTCATATCTTTACCAATAATTGAATTTGGTAAAGAATGAAAAGAACAAAAGGAACATTTTCCATTGCAACGAAGGGTTAATTCAATTTGCGCAGAATATGGAACTTTTATATCTGTAAAATTATTTAAAAAAAAGTTCTTTACATACTGAATCCATTTTTTAACACGATATTGAGGAATCTATTGCTACACCATTACTTCTATAC
>JBHLLU010000133.1:0-5035 GCA_048938895.1 Promethearchaeota archaeon | reverse complement strand
AAACTAGATGAAGTAAGGGTGAAAACAGGTTTACCTGTACCTGGACTTGAAGTTGAGGTTGTAGATGAAGATGGAAATCTAGTACCGCATGATAATGAGACTATTGGAGAGATTGTAATTCGTGGTCCTTGGGTGATGGAAAAATATTATAAGAACAGCACAAAAACTGCTGATGTATGGTATGATGGGTGGTTTCATACAGGAGATCTAGCTTTTGTTGATGAAGAGGATTTTATAGTCATAGCAGATAGGATGAAGGATGTTATTAGAAGTGGGGCAGAAATGGTTCCAACTGTGTTACTTGAAAACTTATCAGCAATGGCTGATTTTGTACTTGAGGCAACAGTTGTAGGGGTTCCAGATGAAGTGTGGGGAGAGATACCTATGGCTATAGTTAAATATTTACCAGATTCAAATAAAAAGGAAGAAGATTTAATAGAATTTCTAAAAGCCGAAGGTGTAGATAACGGGAAGATAACTAAGTGGATGCTTCCTAAACTAGTTGCAATTGTTGATGAAATCCCCAGAACTAGTGTTGGGAAATTTAATAAAATAGAAATTAGAGAAAATCTAAAACATTTCTTAGAAAAAGCAAAAGATATGAGAACTAAAAAATAAAACCTCTCAAAATTAGCTATAGTCGAAAAAGAGCTGTAAGATGAACATAAATTAATTTCTCTTGATTTTATCTAATTGTTTTTTTAATTTTAAAAAGAATTTTGGGGTGGTTATTTGATATGGTATTGGATATCGAGTTCCTGCTTTATGAGTTTTTTCCAAACCTTCGATGATTTCATTTATAATTCCTATGGGTATTGATGCAATTAAATCATTATCCGTTGCCATCCCAAACCTTCGATCACCAAGACAAGGAAAAGCAATTTGTAAGTCACCTGTTAAAACTGCATTTGAGATAGTGTCAGCACATACTCCATCACAAAAAGTAGACATTGATACTCTTCCTCCTCTTTTCCATAGATATCCTTGAATTATTCTCATAGTTTGTGCAGAATTGCCCCAAACCATAATTAAATCAGGTTCAAAATCTATGCGTCCTAATGCTCCAGAGAGAACCGCTTGATAATTACCAAATGGAATTTTTGGCATAGTTGAAGCTGTCTTTTTGGCAGCTTCCTTTGTTTCATTATATCTGCCAACAAAAAATCCACCCTCCTCAAATAACTGGTTGGATTCTTCAAATCCTAAAGAAATATCCGCTAAAGGGCATAAATTTTCTTGTTTAGTACAGACCATAGTCCATCCATAATATCTAGCATAACTAAATATTTGGCAAATCGCCAGTTTTTCATCAGGCTTTTTCAAGAATTTTACATTATCGAGGTTTTTTGTATCTTTTATTAATTTTACAGCGACAGGAAACGTTGCTAATCTTAAATATTTATTTAACGATTCATCTAAATCTCTATATTTGTCCATGAAATCAATTCCATTTAGTATTAAAAAATAATTAAATAATAGAGTATTTCAAAGTATAATAAATTGATAGGATGAAAAGTATGAGCTCAAAAAGAAGAAGATTGGATCAAGGTCTTGTTCAAGTGTACTTTGGTCGAGGTAAAGGCAAAACTACAGCTGCAATAGGTCAAGGTGTTAGAGCAATAGGTCATGGATTTAAGGTTTATATGATTCAATTTATGAAGGGTAATTACAAATATGGTGAAATTGAAGCAATCAAGGGTATTGCGAACTTTGAGCTACGACAATTTGGTAGCCCAGACCTTATAGCAGAACCAAGAGACTTCGATAAAGAAGAAGGACAAAAAGCACTTGCTTTTGCCAAGAAAATTATCATGAGCGATGATTATGATATCGTAATTCTTGATGAGGTTGGAGTTGCAATTTCAATGGGTGTAATTCCTATTGAACCTGTATTAGAATTAATTAATAATAAACCTGATAGAGTTGAATTAATTCTTACGGGAGGTCCAAAGATGCATCCTAAAATTAAAGAAGTTGCTAATCTAGTAACTGAAATGAAGATGATAAAACATTACTATTCTTCACAAGGATTAACTGCACGTTATGGAATTGAATATTAGAATGATACAAACTTGATTTATATGAAAAGGTGAGTAAGAGATATCTTTTGCTGTTTGTGGGTTAGAATGTAATAAATGCAAAATTTATAATGCACCTAAAAATCCCGAAATAGTTAAGGAATTAGTTAAAATTTTTGATGGACAATGGGAAAATGTAGGAATTGAAGATTTTCATTGCAATGGTTGTCGAGATGTAGAGAACTGTTGGACTGATGATTGCTGGATTCGGAATTGTTGTGTGAAAGAAAAAAAGTTAAATTATTGTTATGAGTGTCAGGAATTCCCATGCAATAAACTGGAGAATTGGGCTGATGAAAATGAAGGATATACCATAGCCCTACAGAATTTAAAAGAAATGAAAAAAAAAAGTAAAAAAGTTACATAAAAACTATCGTACCTTCCCCAGTTGTGACTACTTCATCATTTTGATTTTTCACAATAGTATCACATATGATGAACTTTAATGTACCTTCTTTTTTCGTAAACTTGTCTTTTACTGTAGCAATTGCAGTTAATGTATCACCAAAAAACACAGGTTTAACAAACTTAACCGTTTGACCACCATATAAGATACCTGGTCCAAATAATTTGGTGCCTAAAACTGCTGATATTAAGCCAGAACTCAAAGCTCCGTGTGCTACTTGTTTTCCAAACATCTGAGTTTTTGCATATTCAGGATTAACATGAATAGGGTTATAATCTCCCGTCACTTCAGCAAATTTCATTACATCTTCTTCAGTTATAGTTTTAGTAAATGAGGCAGACTGCCCTACTTCATAAGCTTCCCATTGAACTGGTTTCAAATCTGACATAAAATAAATTAATGAATATTTAGATAAAATTTTAACTATTAATTTTAAAGGTGGAGCAGTTGTCAAGTGAACATGTTCAATAATATACTTAAATTATAATGACTGCTTTTAAATTCGATCGATTTAAGTATAGATATTAGGTGATTATTATAGAAAATGAAAGAATTTCTTATCATAACTCAGTTCAAAAAGTATATGAGAAACTAAAAAAAGATGGAATGAATACCATCTGGGATCGATTTGAAGCTCAAGGATTTGGAGGAGTTCCTGATAAAAGATGCCCTTTTTGTTTAAAAGGAGCACGCTGTGATTTATGTTCTAATGGTCCCTGCAGAGCAGATTCATCAATAGATAAGCGTGGTGTATGTGGAATGACTGCTGATGGAATGGCGATGCGCATGATGCTCCTTAGAAATGTTATGGGAACATCTACTTATCATTATCATACTGAAACTACTTTAAAAACATTAAAAGCTACAGTGGAAGGTAAAACTCCATTTAAAATTTCTGAGCCTGGAAAACTAAAAAGTTTTGCTGAACGTCTTGGTTTAGATTTATCAGGTACAGATAATGATATTGCCCTTAGGCTTTATAATTTTGTAAAGGATGATTTAAATGTCCCTTATGATGAAGAGAGTCAGATTGTAGTAAAATTAGCTCCACCAGACAGACAAGAAGTGTGGAAAAAATTAGGAATATTTCCAGGTGGATTATACGGTGAAATGATGTTTTCCACAAGTTCATGTTTGACAAATGTAGATGGTTATTATGCCAGTTTAGCTCTCAAAGCGATGAGATTAGGAATAGCAATGGCTTATCAAAGTCAGCTTGTAAATGAATTCACTCAAGATATTTTATTTAATGTTCCTAGACCTCATAAAATGAGGGTTAATTTAGGTGTATTGGATCCTGATTATGTGAATATTCTTCCAAATGGACATGAACCATTCTTAGGATTTGCGATGGTCCAGCTTGCGAGAAAATTTGAATGGCAAGAAAAAGCCAAAGCTGTCGGTGCAAAAGGGCTGAGAATAATCGCAAATATAGAGACAGGACAAGAAATGATCCAGAGATGGGAGATGGATGATGTATTTTATGGATTTACAGGAAATTGGATTATGCAAGAAGCTGTTTTAGGAAGTGGGTGCATTGATGCATTCATATGTGACATGAATTGTTGTATGCCAATTGATCCTATATATGCTCAGAAATATAAGTTCAAATTAGTCCCAGTCTCAGAAGTAGTGGCTTTTGAGGGAATAAATGAAAGAGTAGACTATAAACCAGAGAAAGCAGAAGAACAAGCTGCTAAACTCCTACAATTAGCCATTGACAATTTTAAAGATAGACGATCGAGGGTAAAACCAATAACAGGACTAGATATGAATGAAGCAATTGTGGGATTCTCAAGCGAGAGTATTTTATCTGCTCTTGGAGGAACACTCGAACCATTATTGGAACTTATTAAAGATGGTACTTTACGAGGAGTTGCGGGTTTAATTTCATGTAGTACCCTTAGAGATTATGGTCAAGATGTCCATACGATCCAAATAGCTAAGGAATTAATTAAAAGAGATATCTTAGTATTATCTATGGGATGCGGTAATGGTGCCTTACAGGTTGGAGGATTATGTTCACCTGAAGCAAAAGACCTAGCGGGTCCTGGTTTAAAGGCAGTTTGTGAGAAATTGAATATTCCTCCAGTACTTAGTTACGGAACATGTACCGATACAGGAAGAATTGCTGATTTGATAGGTAAAATTTCTACGGCACTTGGTTATATACCAATTCCAGATTTACCAGTAGTAGCCGTAGCTCCTGAGTATATGGAACAAAAAGCCACTATTGATGCAATATTTGCTTTAGCCTACGGTCTTTATACATACGTCAATCCTGTACCTACAGTAACAGGAGGTGTTGACTTAGTTAAACTTTTAACTCAAGATTTAAAGGATATAACTGGCGGTATCTTACACGTTGAAATAGATCCAATTCAGGCTGTTGATGCAATGTTAGATCATATTGAAAAGAATAGAAAGAAATTAGGACTATAATTTTTTTTATCAAAACTCTTATCATTATTTTTTTATCTTTATAATATTCCATGTCAAACCCATATTTCCAAATTGGAAAAATCACATATTTTTAGAATCGGTAATAATT
>JBHLLU010000070.1:0-18439 GCA_048938895.1 Promethearchaeota archaeon | reverse complement strand
TTAAGACATATGAGTTTAAACCTTCCGCAGGTAAGTATTATTATGATGGTCATAGAAAAGAACGACATGATAATAAATTAAATTATGTCTGCAGTCCTTTGCTAAATATAAAAGATTGTCCACATTGCAACAAACCTTTAACTAAAGGAGTTCTCTCTCGAGTTCTTGGGCTACAAGACCAGAAAAATTTTAATAACTTAACCTTCCAATATATTGTACCGCTTCTATCACTAATATCCATTATCTGTGGGGGAACAGAATATGATAAAAGGAACTTATTATTATATGATAAGCTTACTACAAATAATGGAGGGGAATATAAAATTTGGGAAGGTTATAGCAACTTTAGAGATTTACCTGATGATTTAATTGCCGCAATAGACAAAATTAGAAAAAAAAATTTTTGGTTTATACCTGGTTATGACTCAATTTATGGAAAATTACAGTTCAGTATTTAAATTTTGCCTTGAAGTATTAGTCAATTATATTTAAATCTAAATTTAACTTTAGGGAGAAATCGATAAAATTTTTAAATTTGTCCGGCTTGAGAGTTGAAGATCTTAATAAATTTAAAATTTCCAAGAACTTTTGACCGTAATATGTTTTTTTAATTTCTACTATATTATATTGAGTTCCATGTTCATCATTGAATCTAATTATTGGAGTTGCTTCGAATTCTTTCTTTCGGATCTTTAGAATTGTATCAGCATATTTAAAAAATTGAGTATTTCTTAATTTTTTCAAATCAAAAATCTTTGTATTTCCAAGTTCTTGCTTATTTAAGACTTCGCTGATATAAGAATGGGTTTTATTAAGGAATTTAGATCTAAATTCATTCAAACTTATGTCTGATGATATGGTATTCTCAAGAATCTCTGCATATGGTAGGTTTAAACCACTTAATTCATTTGTAAGATTTAGAAGTATCAAGATTTGATCTGAATTCCCACTAAAGTCTAACTTTAATTCTTCAAAAATATATTCTTTTTCATCAAAAATGTAGTCAAGGAGAAATTCTCTAAAAGCTTGAACAAACTTACTATAATTTGGGATAAAAGATTTGTTTGGGTTGTTGGTAATTATATCATTAGCTTGAAATGGATTCAGTTCTTTATTCAATACAGCCTTTACAACGGATAATGGGTAATATCCTTCTATAAAATCCATACCATTATATATGCTTTTAATTGCATCTTTATATGAGCATTTAGTAATAACATTCACAGTTTTTATTATATTACTCTCAATTTTAACCGGTGTTTTCTTACAGTAACAAAGATCAAAAGGTTTTAAATCATGAAATAAAGAGTTATTTTGATCCGGGATAATAATTTGAGAACCATAAGCATTTACAATGCTACCTTGAATAGGTCTGCTTACTAAATCCCATTCAATAATAATTACGTCTTCAGAATATTTTTGTATATCCTTATAATTATATTCAATATTTGTACTTAGTAAAGAAAATCCTTCGATAGGGTTAATCAAATAGTCAGTATCACCCCAAAATTGAATCTTATAGTAATTTACGTCTTGAAAAGAAGCTAGGTTATCTAAAAATAGCTCTTTCATTATATAATAGTTAATACCGATTTCGGATGACTTAATAGTTTGTTCATTTAATCCAAAAAATCCAATACGAGAGATAATATAATGATATACGGGATTTTTTAAATTTTCTTCATTGTGATTGACGACATATGCATTTCTCTTTTTTCTAAATTCCCCAACTGTTTGCTTTACATTGTATTTTTCAATTAAGAACATAAGGAATGCAAATTTTTTTAAATATAATTTTTTTTCAAGATTTTTAATTTCCGATTTATATTTCTTATATTCATTGTTATATTTATCTTTAGGAATTCCAATGACCTTAAATTGCTGCTTTAAGAGTTTTAACTTATCAATTAAGCAAAAACTATCAATTTCAGATAAAAAGTAATTAATAAGCTTGCTTTTTAGTATGTTTATTTGTGTTTCAGTGATAATTTCTTTAATATCTGGTTTGTATTTGATTAATTCATTAAAATGCTTTTTAATTAGATAAATTGAGAAATAATTTTCATTAAAATTGGAACTATTAACATATTTTTCTAATTTAATAAGAAGAAGAGAAAGGAATGAACCATCTTTATAATTCAGGATGGAATCTAATAATTCGATTATTTTTAGGATATTGAAAAAGGAATATTCATGTACTACCTTTAAAAATTTGTTGAATCCCGTTTTAATACACTCATCAAATTTGAGAAAATATTTATGTAAATCAATCTCATACCCATGTTTTAGAAACTCAAAAAATTCGATAAATAAATTGTTATCAATTGCAATTGTTAAGTAATCATTTATTATGGACTCAATGTCAAATTGGCTATTAACTGCTTTATTTAAATAGTTTAATGCTTCCACACAATTATTGCTCTCAATACAGTTATGGGCTAAAAGTTGGAAATTTTTCCCTTTTTTTTTTGAACCAAAATCATCAGATATAAGGTTATATTTTTCTAGGTTTGTTAATATTTTTACAGAGTAACGATTCTTAATGATAGAAAGTAGTTTAATCAAATGAATACAGATCTTCTTATCCTTTTCTGAATGGATTAAAAATTGAGGGCAATCATGAAAAATCTCAGCTTTTTTCTCATCTATGATAAGATGGTATTCACGATCATTATCGAGGATGATGCTTCTAATTTTAAGTGGATCTTCGTGCAAATAAAAAATATTAATTTTATTTTTAGGGAATTTAAGAGATTTTTGATATAAATCTAAACCAAATTTATCAATTATCAACCGGGATATTGATTTAATTGCCATTATTAATACTAAAATCTTGATTTAATTATCTCAGAAATTAATTTAGGGAATTCATTCCAATCTTTTATGGTAAGCATTTGACCACCTACAATTTTTACCATTTTATTAGCTTCTTTTAAATTATATGAAGCTTCTGGACATACTAGTATAAAATCTACCCCAAGTGATCTCATTATTCTGAATTCCTGTAGTGCATCTTGAAGGTCAAAAATTTCCGCGTCAGTAAATAATACATTTAATTTTTCTCGTGAGTATGAGTGATCTTTAAATTGTTTATTTGCCCATTCAAGAGCACTTTGAATTTTTGTCCCTCCTCTAGCAGTGACAGAAAGGAGCCCATCCGCTAATTTTTCCAAATCAATTTTTTGATCGAGTTCTTTCAACACATGTGTGTTTGATTCAAAAAATGCAATTCCGAGTTCATCCTTCCGTAATCCATAGCAGAGCATAGTAACGCAGATTGCCATATATGCAAGTTTATCTCCTGTCATACTGCCTGATATATCAAGTTCAAAGCAAGCTGATCTTAATCCTTTAGCAGTTTCAAAAACAAAAAAATCTTCGTATTCAATATGATCTAGTTTTTTACCCTTCTCTAAGATGTTATAGATTGTTTCCTCAAGATCAATATTTTCAAAGTCATCTCCAATAGTAAATGGTCTTACTATATTTATAGGAATGGGACCTGTTGTTGAACTACCTAAACGAGCGCGAGAATAATATATCCCCAATTCAATTAATACCTTCTTAGCTAATTCTTTTACCTTCTGTTTCGCATTATCTGGTAATTTTGATCGATGTATAAACCATTGTTTTAGTAAATTTTCCCCTCCTCCTGCTGAAAGACAGGAAATCATTTTATCCTGAGCCTCTTTACCTCCAATTTGTTGTGCTTCTTTTAACGCATCACTTAAGTTAAAGTTACCTAACGCAGCTAATGCTTCTCGATTATCTGATGCTAACGCACTAGCAATTAAATCCTTAAATCTCTCTGAGTTTAATTGATCTTTAATTTGATCCATTAAACTACTTAATCTTTGATAGTCAGCTGTTTTTTTATCTATCAATTTCTTTAATAGTTGGTAATTCGGTTCAATGAGTTCATAAATGTCCTCCTCAGACATAAGGAGTTTCTGTCCTATTTCCTCAATTTTTTCAGACTCAGGGTTTAAACCGATCTTCCTTAAAAATTCAGTAACATCCTTGAGTTGAGAGGGATTTTCACTTGACTGTAATGTTAAATCCGTTATATTAGGAAGATTTTGTACCATTTTTTGGCTACAATGTAAATTTTGGCAGCTATTTGAGAGTTGTTGAAGCTGATGTGCTAGGGTTTTAAAAGCCTCGAAAGACTTATTTTGAAGCATTGCTTCTTTTATTGCATTTTGGAGAGCTTGATTGAAAAGAGTATTCCAAGATTTATTTGCAAATGCGCTTTTTGTTAATGTTTCAAGTGATAAATTCATTTTCAGCTTATCTTGTTGTTGATTAAATTTGTCTAGCAATGAACTTCTAAGATTAGTACCATAATATTGATCTAGTGAGTTTGCTAAATTAAAGTTATGTTCAAATGAAGAATTTTGAAGCGATTTATCTAAAACGTTGTTAATATTAAAATTGGGTGCTTCACCTAAGGTTTTTGCTGCATCGAATAATTGGTCTAAATTATTAATTTGATTTTGGAGATCATTTTTTAGTTTTTGTAAATAATCTTTTGAAATTGCATTAGTTTTATCCAGATATCTAATCGATTGAAGAAAATCTTGTAAATTCCCTGATTTTATTAAGTCTTCTAAATCCTGTGATATATCTTTATTATCCAGAGCTTTACTTGCTAATTTTTCCCATGATCGTTTTGAATTTTCTTGGATTAGATCATTTAACCCTAAAAAATTACCTGCTTTTAAATCTTCAGGATCTAGAGAATTGATCTTCTGAATAAGCTTCTTCTTTGCTTCCTCAAGCAATTTACTAAATGAATTAATCTCCTCTTTATATAGTTCAGAATCATCATTGAAAAAATTAAGTGCAGATGTTATCACATCTTCATTTCTCCTCTGATTTAAAACATCCATAAATTGCTCCATTTCTTCGATCATATCAGTATCGATGAATTTTGACATCTCGATTTCATCAATTAAATCTTGTATTTGATCTAGTTCTGACTTTAAATCAGGAGTAATTATCTTGTCTTCAATCTCCTTTAGGTCATCTTCTTGAAAGAATGATTTCATGAGATTTTTTTTATAATTAGGGAATAATACTTCAAAAGCAATTTCTTTTGCTAAATTTTGATTATCGGGGAAAGAGGTAACTGTACTTATTTCAATATAATCATTAGGGGTTACATATCCTTTGCGATAATATCTCGAAACTACTAATTTTGGTATAGACAACACTTGTCTTGAGGATGGAATTTGAACGATATCAGGATGATTTCTCATCCTCCTTATGAATTCCACCGCAAATTCGCATGGATTCTCCGGAAAGACTCCCAAAAATTTAACCCCCTAAGGTTTTGTGTATGATATTTTCTATAACATTCTCAACTTTTACTCCAGGTTTAGGTTTGATACTCCCTAATAATACATTTTTCGCAATATCAGCTAGAGAGGTATAAAGTGATTCTTTTTCCTTTTTACTAGTTTTTTCAATTTGTCTCTTTCTTCCTAATAATTTAGCCATAGCTATCCCGGCCCTTATTGAAGCTGGGATTTCAATATCAACTTTATTTTGTCTTGTTTCTTTAATGACAGAATAAATTAATTCCAATTCAGATTCTTCTATAATGAATTGTTCAGGTAAGTTTATTCTGATAATATCTAGCTCTGTTGATTTATCGGGATAAGTTAACTTAATCCAAACCTTTATTCTATCTTTTAATGCTTCCGATAAACGGTGGGTTCCTGAAAGTTCTTCTGGGTTCATCGCACATATAAAAAAGAAATTCTGATCAGCTTTTATTCTACCTAAATGAGGAATTCCAATAGACGCTTCTTCTAATGGTTCTAATAAGGTGTTTTGTGAATATTCTGTCGCTCTATTAATTTCATTAGCCAAAAAGGTTCCACCTTCAAGCATAGCATTCAATAAAGGTCCAGGGTTAAATGCTTCTAATACAAAGCCTTTTTTTAAGGTAATTGCGGGATCAAAGGACCCCACAAAATGCGATGGTTTGATACTCTCATCCATAGTCAACCAGTTAAAGCTCTTATTTTTATTTTCCTTTGCTCTAAGACTAGCAAAATATCTACATAAAATCGTTTTCCCTACTCCAGGGGGTCCAACTAATGCAGGGAATAGACCTGTTGCTTCTGCATCACGTAATAATTCAAGTGCTTTTCCATATTGACCTGATAAAACTATCTCTATTTCTTCTTCCGAAATATCTTTAATTAAATGTTGATTAAATAACTCCTCAAAATTTTCCTTGTTTATCATGTTGGGTTCTCTAAAGCTTTGTTTTGATCTTCTTACATGAATATTAAGTACTAGATAATTTAAAACTTTGAAGTTAATAATTAAAAGTAATTATTCTAAATTGGATTTATAAGTAGGGGATTATAACTAACAAAAAAAAAAAGAAAGAACGAACGTTCTGAATTCCATAATTAAGGAATAGTTCCAACTGAACCGGGCATAATTTATCACCTTTCTATTTAGATTAAAAATCTCTAATCAATTTTTTATTGTTTTGAAACATTTAGTGTTCTCAGAGGAAATATTTAAACTCCCAGATTTAAAAAAAAAAAAGCTTTATAGCATATCTGAGGGTAATACCGAAGTTTCAAGTAAATTTCGGAAATTTTTAATTGAGGGAAATTCACCATACTTGTTTATGATGAGATTTCTTCCAAGTTCATATGAAAATATTGTTGAAGAATGAACTGGATCCTTCAATGATATTAATCGATTCTTAATTGTATTCTTGGTGTAAATTTTAAAGCTTGTTGCATAACTCATTAGTTTTTCTTCACTCCAGTTTTCAACCAATGCTTTATATGCTAGATCATACCAAAAAAGCTGAACTCTACCCCTAACTTTATTTTCTTGGGTTAAAGTTTCAGGAGAATCCCCTTTCGAACCACTTATGCAGAAATTTTCTGCCGTAATTCTTGCTTCTTCACTGAATGTATATAACATATTAATTGCATGATTGGCTATTCCTTCACTTACTAATAATTTAGGAGAGTTAAGCAACAATATCAAGTGCTCAAATTGATTTAGATCATTATATAACTTCTGTTCTTTTATAGTAAATTCCGTATGGTGACCAGGATATCCCTCGTGAGCAGCATAAAACAAAAGAGATGTTGAATATATACCAAAATGAGGATTAACCTCTATCAATGAGCGAAAATTTCCTTGATATTGCTGATAATAACTCCATTTTGCCATATCTTCCCTACTCTCCACCAACTTGATTATTATTTCTTCTTCATTTTGGAAGATACCGACAAATAAATCTCTAGTCCGATCTCTTACAATATTTATTGCTTTCTCAAATAATTCATAAACATCACCAGGAGGTACCATTCGTCGCTTTCTCAATTTGAGCATTTTTGCCTCAAATCCTTCATTACCACCATATACATTAATTATATCTTCAATGAGGGCATCTAATTCCGATTGCTTAACTGGTTCTAATTTTGCATCATATAATCTAAAAAATTGGTCCTTAAATGGTAATTTAATTCCATTTAAAATCTCCAGTGATGTTTTCATTGAAATTAACATCTTTTCAAGATATTTTTCCCTTCCTTTATCAAATCCTTGATTAAAGAGTTGTTTTCGTAGAATTTCACAATCTCTTAGCAGCTTGTTTGGTGATATAATATCTTCATTGCCTACTATTTCACTTAGCTTTTTAGGACCAATATAATAATCAATATAGTTTTTATTATGTTTCCCGATGCGAAGTGCTAAAAGCAGGAAATCCTCTCCAAATTTAGGGAGTTTTATAAACATAAGCAGTAAAATTGCCTTAAAAAATTGGAATCTAAAAATTCCTTATGTTAATAATAATGCATGAATAATATAAAACTTTAAAGTTAATAACAAAAATAAACTATAATTTAATTGAAAATGATTGAACCTTATTTTCATGAGGGAAATTTTACTTTATATAATGGTGATGCTTTATATATCTTGGGACAGTTAAATAACCAAAAATTTGACTTGATTTTTGTTGATCCTCCATATTTTCTCTCAAATGACGGAATTACATGTCATTCAGGCAAAATGGTATCTGTAAATAAGGGGGAGTGGGACAAATCAAAAGGATTTGAGGTTGATGTTGAATTCATAGAGTCATGGTTAAGAGCTTGTAAAAATGTCTTGAAAGAAAATGGGAGCATTTGGGTATCTGGAACTTTACACAACATATTTAAAGTAGGATATCTCTTAGAGAAAAATGATTTCGATATAATTAATGATATTGTATGGTTCAAGCCTAATGCTCCGCCAAATCTGTCCTGTAAATACTTCACTCATAGTCATGAAATTGTATTATGGGCACGAAAGTCAAAAAATTCTCATCATACTTTTAATTATGATGAAATGAAAATTTGGAATAATCCTAAAGACAAAATAAAGAATAAAGATAAACAAATGAGGAGTGTTTGGTCAATACCTTTAATCCCCAAAGAAGAAAAGGAATTTGGAAAGCATCCAACTCAAAAACCTACAGAGTTATTAAATAGGATAATAATCTCATCTTCAAATAAGGGAGATTTGGTATTAGATCCTTTTATGGGATCTGGCACTACAGGGATAGTATGTAGTGTTTTAGAACGAAGATTTATTGGGATAGATTCAAACCAAGAATATCTAGATCTCGCCATTAAGCGATTTAAGGATCCAAAAAAAAGAAATCTGCTTTTTACTCCTCAAACTAAAAACCATTTAATGAAGTATTTATGAGTATTTTAGTACCCTTAATAAATAAAAACGATTATTATTTTAAACAATCATATTTTTTATTAGTTCGTAGTAAATATATCTTAGGGATATAAATGCAATCAGAACAAATTACTCTTACTGATTATAAAGATCGCGCAATGAGCATGAAATATAGGTTAGATCACACACCACATGAACTATGTATTGAAAGAGCAAAATTGTTTACAGAATCTTATAAAAAAACTAAAGGAGAAAACCCAATAATCAGATTTGCGAAGGCTATGCATTATTTTTTAACAAATATGACGCTTAAGATATGGGAAGGAGAGTATATTATCGGAAACAGATGTAAAAAATATGTAGGGAGCCCTTTATTCCCTGAAGCACGAATTGATACAATAGAACAAGATCTTGACTTATATGATACTCGCCCCGTTCAAAAGCTTTTTTTAAATGATCTAGAAAAACAATTTATCAGAGAAGAGCTAATTCCTTATTGGAAAAACGAAGAAATCACAGTGCAAGAGCGGTTTCAATCTTATTTAGCCCCTGACATTAAAAATATTATGGAAAAGATTGTATTTGCAGTAGATGTGGAGCTCTCTAGCGGAATTGGACATTTTTTTCCTGGTCATGAAATTATATTAAAGCATGGTTTAAAGGGTTTAATTCAAATAACTGAAAAAAATTTAGAGAAGAATTTCAATAATGGAAATAAAAAAACATTTTTGGAATCTGTAATCATTCTTTTGGATGCTGCTAAAAATTTTATCAATAGACTCTCTATTTTAGCAAAGCAAATGGCGGAAAAGGAGGATAATCTAATACGTAAAGAAGAACTTTATGAAATCTCCAAAAATTGTGAGAATATCTCAGAAAATCCGCCAGAACATTATGAAGAAGCCTTGCAATTGATATATTTTACTCATTTAATTTGTGGATTAGAAGATGGTGGTTTCGCAATTTCAATTGGAAGATTAGATCAGTATTTATATCCTTATTATTTAGCAGATATAAAAAATAGAAAAATTACTAAGGAAAAAGCTCAGTTCCTTATTGAATGTTTTTTTCTCAAACTCTCAACCTTGTGGAATTATGTTATTTCTAAGGGAGTTATAGCAGTAGAGGGCCCCCCGATTGCTGAAAATGTGGTAATTGGAGGTCTAAATCGTAAAGGAGAAGATGCTTTGAATGAATTATCTTATATTATATTAGATGCTTATACTCATATAAAATCAGTACAACCTACTTTTTGTGTGAGAATCCATCAAGATACCTCTGATGAATTTCTTTTTAGAGTAGGGGAATCAATAAAAAATGGGACAAGTATTGCTTTACTTAATGATCAAGTAATGGTACCTGGACTTATCAATCAAGGTTTTACATTAGAGGATGCTCGGGAATATGCCCCAATAGGATGTGTAGAACCTCAACATCCCTTTAAATCATTCGGATCAACAAATGCGAATCAATTCAATATTGTGAAATGCTTAGAGTTAACCTTAAACAACGGGATTGATATGATATCTCGAAAGGAATATGGAATTAAAAATAGTATGAAAATTAACTCCTATGAGGATCTTTGGGAAACTTTTAAGGATCAAGTAAAATATTTCATTGATTATATGGTAAAAACTATGTATTATCTTGATAAGTCAATTGCTGAACTTAAACCTCAACCATTTCTATCAGCAACTATAGATGACTGTATAGAGCGCGGATTAGACATAACAAAAGGGGGAGCAATTTACAATTTTACTGGTCCTCAGCTAATTGGTTTAGCTAGTGTCTCGGATAGTCTTGCAGTGATTAAAAAAGTCGTATTTGAAGATAAAGATGTTCCATTTGAAGATTTAGTTCAAATGCTTACAAAAAATTATAGGGGTGTCTACCAAGGAAAAAAAGGGACAGAATGGCGGGAATATTTCATAAATAAAATACCTAAATTCGGGAATGATAATGATTATGTTGATCAAATTGCAGTTGATGTAGCAAAATTCTATTGTGAAGAGATTTCTAAGCATTCTAATTATCGTGGGGGCAAATTTAATCCTGGAATATATTCTACAACATTTCATTTAGCGTTTGGTGTTTTCACAGGAGCCTCAGCAGATGGTAGGAGAAAATCAGAACCACTTTCGAATGGTCTTTGCCCCACTAGTAATTTGGATAAAAATGGACCAACAGCTATACTGAATTCTGTCAAAAAGTTAAAAAGTGAGTTAATGACAAATGGTAATGCATTAACTTTATCTTTTCATCCTAATACATTAAAACCAGATCTCCTAATACCCCTAATTAGAACTTTTTTTGAACCTAAAGGAGGTTATCAAGTTCAATTTAATGTAGTGGGAAAAGAAACTCTATGTGACGCTCAAATAAATCCTGACAACTATAGAGGATTAGTGGTAAGAATAGCTGGCTATTCAGTTTATTTTACAGAATTATCGAAAAATGCTCAAGATGAAATTATTTCTCGAACAGAATATTAATATCATTTTGTTAAGCGTTTATGAAAAATAATAAAAAATTTTAGTTAGTCTGATTTTATTAATATAATTACATATATTAGGGCCTGTAGATCAGTGGAAGATCGCTTGATTTATTTAAGCAAAACGCTTAAATACATGATTCGCATTCAAGAGGTCACGGGTTCAATTCCCGTCAGGTCCATTAACAAATTATAAATATTTATTCGGAATTAAAATCAAATTATAATTTACACGGATTTGAAAAAATCTTAAACATTTATCAAATATTATAGATTTTTAAATTAAGAAACCTTCTATTAGAATTTAAGATGACACAAGAAACAGTATTTCCAAAAAGATTCAAATTTGAAGAAGTTCAAAAAAAATGGACAGATTTTTGGAAAGATGAAAAAATATATGCATTTGATATTAATCATAAAGATGAAATCTTTTCCATTGACACACCTCCTCCTTTTGTGAGCGGGGATCTTCATATGGGTCATATTTTAAATCATTCATGGATTGATTTTGTTGCAAGATATCATAAAATGAAAGGAGAAAATGTATATTTCCCACAAGGTTTTGATTGTCATGGTCTTCCCGTAGAACTTGCCGTTCAAAAAGAATATGGAATTTCTCAACATCAGAGAAATAAATTCCTTGAAAAGTGTGTTGAATGGGTGGATAACAATATCAGAAATATGAGACGACAATTTGATGATTTAGGATATTCTGCTGATTGGGATTTCACATATCGGACTATGAATGATGATTATAAGTATAAAGTTCAATTATCGCTTTTACATTTCTTTGAAAAAGGATGGTTATATCGTGAAAAATTCCCAACTCATTTTTGTGTTAATTGTGAAACTTCCGTGGCGAAGGCAGAAGTAGGTTATCAAGAAGAACAAGGTAAATTATGGTATTTAAAATTACCGATTGTTGACAGAGAAAATGAATATATAACAATCGCAACCACACGACCTGAATATATGGAAGCATGTGTTGCTATAATGGTTCATCCAAATGATGAGAGATATTATGATCTTTCTGCTGCTGAAATATCTATTCCTTTCACAAACCGAACTGTTCGAGTTTATATGGACAGTACTGTAGATATGAATTTTGGAACAGGTGTGGTTTATGTTTGCACTTATGGGGATGAAATGGATATTAATTGGAAAATTCAATACGATCTTGATGAGATTCAGATTTTTACAGAAGATGGTCATATGAATGAGAATTCTAAGTACCAAGGATTAACAATTCTTGAAGCTCGAGAGGAAATAGTAAAAGATCTCAAGGAGATGGGATTAATTGAGAAAATAGAAGATTATGAACATAGCATCATCGTTCATACTGAACGTGGATCATGTCGAAAACCAATAGAATATTTACCTGTTTATCAATGGTTTATTAATGTGAAGGATTTTACCCAAGAAATTATTCAATCTGCAGAAAAGATGAATTGGTACCCTGAAAAACAAAAACAAAGATTATTAGATTGGGCAGAAGGTTTAGATTGGAATTGGGTTATTTCACGCCAAAGAGTTTTTGGCACGCCCATTCCTTTTTGGTATTGTAAAGAATGTGGTGAAATTATCGCCCCAAATAGTGAAGATTTACCTTTAGATCCTGTAAAAACGCAGCCACCTATAAAAGAATGTCCAAATTGTGGAAGTGATAATATTATTGGGGAAAAAGATGTCTGCGATTGTTGGATTGATTCAAGTATTACACCTTTAGAAATTGCAAAATGGAAAGAAAATGATGATTTTTTTGAGAAAACATACCTTAAAGCTAAAGTTCATAGACCACAAGGATATGAAATTATTAGGACTTGGTTATTCTATACATTATTTCGTTGTAAGAAATTAACAGGAAAAGCTCCTTTTTATGAAGCAATGATAAATGGTATGGTAGCTGGTCCTGATGGTCGTCATATGTCAAAAAGTCTTGGAAATTCTGTTTCACCAGATGAAGTAATGCCAAAATATGGTGCTGATGCAATTAGATACTGGGCAGCAATGGGTTCGCTAGGAGATGATTACCCTTTCGAATTCACATGGATAAATCTACAAACAAAGCAGCCAATTTCACTCCAAACAATATTGAAAGAACAAGAAAAATTAACAGATGATAAGTTTAATAAGAAATATGGTGTAAGATATGAACAGTTAATTGGAGCATCTAGATTTGTGACTAAAATTTGGAATGCTTACAGATTCTTATATCTTAATTTAAATAAAATAGAATTAAAGGCGCTTGAATTCAATTTTAAAGATTTATCTGCGATTGACTGTTATTTCTTTTCTGAATTTAATAAGAATTTGGAAAAGATTACAAAAAATTTAGATGAATATAATTGGCACGAAGCTATGATGACATTACGATCGTTCTTCTGGAATGATCTTTGTGATAACTATATTGAAGCAATTAAATACAAATTTTATGTTGAAGACATTCAAGTTAGAAAAATTTCTTTACGTAATGCATTGAATTTATTCTATAAATTATTAACCTCTATTGCTATTACTATGCCTTTTATATCAGAAGAGATCTATTCTATTCTGTATAGTAAATTTAGAAATGTTAAATCGATACATTTGGAAAATTGGCCAGAAGCTTACCCAAATTTACCATCGGCGTTAGTTGAAAGTGGGAAAATAGGTATAGAAATCATAAAATTTTTAAGAATGACTAAGTCAAATCTTCAAATACCATTAAATCAAGAAATTAAGAGAATAATAATTCTCTCTAAAAAAGAAAATATAGAGAATCTTAATAATGTGAGGGAAGATATAAAATCTACCATTAGAATTGAAAATTTGGAGATTGAAGATAAGATGATAACTTCTATTAAAGAAAAAGCAGACTTAATAGAAGAGCTCGAAGACTTGAATATGTCAATTTACATTTTTAAATAAATTAAATTCAATTATTTTATCCCTGTTCAGGTTCTTCTTGTTCTTGAGGTTCTTCTTGTTCATAGATATTTTCAGGTTGATCGGTTGTAGTTACTTCTTCAACACCTAGTTGTGTTATCATAGCTTGCTTCAATAGACGCTTGTCTTTGGGCAATCCGAACATATCAGCATATTTATCTGTAGTAGATAATTCATGACTTCGTCCTTTTTTTACAGCATCAATAAAACCATTATCTATAAGATATTTAACATGCTCGTATGCCCCGGTTCCTCTTAATTTTATAACAGTTGATTTTAATAGTGGTTGTTTTAACGCTATTACGGTTAAAGTTCTAAGATATCGCTCTGCGATAGCACCACCTTTAGCAAATTTAGAAACCTTTTCTGTGTATTCAGGTTTAATTTGCATTTGGTACCTATCTCCAATTTGAGCGATTACTAGGGCTGTTGAACGGTCAAGGTAATCAAATGCTACTTGATTGATTAATTCCTCAACTTCCTTTTTAGGTAACTCTAATTTATTTGATAATTCTTCTATTGTTAAAGGCCTTCCAGCAGCATATAATGAAGCTTCAACTAAGTTTCTATGAAATTCTCTCATTTGTTCTTCTATTGACTGTTCTACAATAACCTCACCTTCGATGGTCTCTTCAACATAATCACTCTCCACTGATTCGACCACCTCATCTGTACCATTTATAGCATCACCAGTTTCAATATTTTCTTCTGGTATAGGTTCTTCAGATTCATTGATATCATTTTCTTCGAGATCTACATCGATGTGTTCGTTTGAATTCTCTTCGGGGATTCCTTTATTTTCCTCTTTTACAACTTCCTCGTTCTCTTTATCTAAATTATTCATAATTTTTATTTACCTCTCATCTATTTTTTTTCCAATATTAACTGAAATATCTTGGAAGTCATCATTTTGACTTAGTGATAACTTATTTCCAGTGGAAAGAAACATCAATGCTAAAAACATTCTTACAAATGCAAATTTTCTCCCAATACTCGATTCTTCTTCATCTTTTATTATATTCGTTAAATTGTAAAAACTAGTTTCTTTATCATCTAATTTAATAATTCCTTTTATTCTATTATACCATGATTCATGAAGTTCTTCGACTGTTTGTTCTCTCCCGCTAATATGTTTTAAGATTTCCTTAGGTAATTGAGCTTTTGACCTCATTTGAATTTTTTGTTGTTTTAATTCTTCTCGTCGCATACGTCTTCTTTTGATCTTTTCTTTATTTTGCATAACCTCTATTATTGCTGATCGCATAGCATCAAATAATTCATCTTTTGTTGCAATTTGCATTTTGGGTTGGATGGGTTGTGGTAAAGCTTTTGGAATTGATCTCGAATGCTTTTGTCTAAATTTTTCTAGTTCTTCTCTTTTTTGAATCTGTTCTTCTTCTCTAATTATACTCGAAATTTTATAATGATGCAAATTTGCTGAGGTCTTGAGTGCAATTCCAGAAATCTTATAATTTATTAAATCTTCATGCAACATCTTATTAAAAAATTCATCAACTAAAGTGGCTAAATCATAAAATGCTATCTCTGATTCTTTAGCAATCTCTGTATCAAGTAAGCTTGAAAATGGTGGTTTTTGCCAGAATTTTAAATCCATTTTTTCTTTACGTAATAACGCAAGATCTTCATCATCCTCAAAACCGGCTATTAGTTCTTCCTCAACTTCTTCAGGTTCATGGGATCTGTCAACGAATTCGGGATGAGAAACAACTTTTTGAAGTAAATCGATTATATCCTTTTTTTTAGATTTAGCTGGAATTTTAATGTTGTTCTTATCGGCAAAATCTCTCAATTCCTTTACTGTCCAATCGTTAAAATTATAGTTTTTGTCTGAACTTGTTTCATCAGATATATTCAATCACCATTTTAAGTTTTCGATTTTCTGTAATTGTAGGTTTGATATCTTTAAGTTCAAGAAGTCATATTTAATCAGTGAACTATTTTATTATTTATATGTAAATACCCTTTACTTATATTTAACTACTATTTAAATTGAGTTTTATCAATACAAACAAAAAAATGAAAACAAGGGGAAGATTCCTTAAAAGAGACTATAATAATTAATCTCAACTGCTATTATTAATACTGTTATTTTTTCTTTCTCGAAATTTTATCAGTAGTATCACACCTACACAAAAAAGAATTAAAGTAGTTACTGCACCAATTATTATCGTAATTAGGGGCAAAGCTTTTAGAAATCTTATAGGAAACTCATCTGAATAACCAAGATCTTCAAGCTCTTGAAGTGATCTATTTATCCTAGCCATGTTTATAAATGATAGTAGAAGTGTTGATAAAAATCCAGAAGCTCCTACCCCAAATAATATATACCCCACATTTTTCTTTTTCATTTTTTTTTTTTTTTTGGGATAATATATTTCTTGCTCTTCATTACTTAATTCATTAAGATCCTTAAGATCATAGCCTCTCTTTTTCAATTCTCTAAGATCTTCCTCTTTCATTTCAACCATTTATAGCTTTTTTTATTATCTAGTCTGCTACTAGTCTGCACTATTTTTGTCTTATTTTAACTAGTATGTTTAAAAATTTATAATATTATCTCTTAATCTGGAGATTTCAATTAAGTAAGAGAATGGACAAAAGAATTAAAATTTATAAGAAAAGATAATGCGCTTATATTAAGCGAAGAAAAGATAGAGTCCTTTCTTGTAGTTATTTTATATTTTTCTTTATATAATTAGAGGTCTAATAAATAAGTATACGCTGTCACAGCTATTAGCAATACAAATATTATTCCTCCTAAACCAATATGTACCACCCTCAAACCTTTTTTGGGCACTTTAAAGGCAATATATCCAATTAGTGACCCTAATACCAATAAAAGCGTTGAGATCACACTGAAATATACGTAAACTACATAACGTGAGAACGTTTTGTGATAAAAATTAATAAATGAGCCAATGATCAGGAAGATGGTTGTAAAGACTGCTACCCTCATATGTAAAAACACCCAGGATCTTGGTTTTTGAATTAAAAGAAACATTATCCCTAGAGAAGAGAGCACCATCACACCCAACATAATGTAAAACCGCGGGAAAGAGTATGCAAATAAATTAACGCTGATGATGAACGCTGATGAAATAATCTCTCTATATAAGGCTCTCTTACTTAATCTTATTTTAAATAGATTAATTACTTTACTTTTCCAATCTCTTTTAATTCTGCTTTCTCTCCTATGTCTGCGGAAATCTACTCCTGTTGCTTTCCTAATAGCTTTTGCTCCACAGATTTCGCAAAGTTCTGCTTCTGAGAATGAAAATTCCCCACACTCATTACAAATATACTTAAAAGTATTCTTAAATGATTTGGAATCCAATATATTTCACGTTTTTTTGTCCTATTAGTATATATTCTTTTTTGGCTTATATATTTTTAATAAAATCAGGTATTCAATCTTGTCAAGTTATCAATGATGTTTCTTCAAATCAATTGTTTAGTAGAATCAGATGAAAAATTATGATCTATAAAACCCAAGCAATTATCGGAATTGTTGTAATCCTCCTTGGCTATTGGTGTGCCTCATTAGCTGAAACCTTAAGTGATGTTGGCAATTGCTTTATCGCTACACTCTTTTGGGCAATTCCAATGATATGTATTGGATTTGGGTGCATTTTTCGCAAAAGATCTGATAAATGATATTTAAAAAAAATATAGCATATTATGCAGAACTCGGATTTCATTGAAAAATTAACTAAAAAATAAGTCTTTTAGGATTTTTTCATTAGGATTTGATTTTCTTATTGCTGATATTAAAATCAATAAATCCCTTCTCTGCCCTCAGATTTAATGACTGGTTTCATGTACTAGTATATCAGATGATAAAAAATGGGGATGATATGTTATAACTGTTAATGACATGAAAGATGATCTTACGAAATATTTATCTAACAATAAGCTTGAGAAACATATATCTCATATTATTGATATAGTTGATAGACACAGTAATAGGAAACCTACTCCGATACGTTTTGTACCAAAATTTATTAAAAGAAAAGCCTCGAAGGAAGTCCTCTTTGACAATCAATTTTTTGTAATTGTGAAAGATTATCACACTAAAGATAAATGCGATATATGGGTTTTGAAGCTTAAACGTAAAATTTGGTTAGAGAAAGATGAGTTTTCAGAACTAAAGGAACTAATTGAATGCTATGATGGATATTACTCAGGATTCTCAAGTGGATTTATTTTTAAAGCCATACCCACCACGAAAGCAATAGAGGAACTTACCGAACTTATGGTAAATCTTGTATAAATAAGTTCTTATAA
>JBHLLU010000020.1:0-68700 GCA_048938895.1 Promethearchaeota archaeon | reverse complement strand
GATGAAGATTTCCTTAAAATAATAGCAGGATTTGACAAAAATTTCTTAGAGCATTTTTTAATAATATCAAAAGGAAACAATCAAAAGGAACTTGCCGAAACACTCAAAAAAATGGAAAAGATTTCTTTCATGATTGGTCCTACCGGGAACCTTAACTATCTAACATCAAATCAGATACAGTATATTCTTACAAAACTTGGTTCTTTGAAATTAAATGAAATTAAAGAAAGAAAAATTAGCGAAATTGCTGATGAACAATTACAAAAAGAATTTGGGTCTTCATACAGTACTTCTTCAGCACTAGAAAATCAGCTTGCTAGTGCTGCTTTTTATCTTCAACAAATTGGATATTCAAATCAGGATGTACAAGAAAAATTTAATGAAGTTAGGGAAGATCCCTCAAAAGTTGATGCACTGTTTACATTACCACCGAAAGAAATTATTAGTATGCCTTCAGAAATACAACAACAAACTAGACCTCCAACAAGAAACCAACCTAGTACCAATGGTCCACAACAACCTCAAACTGTAGAAAGGAGCCCAGCGAATGAAAATGCTATTGAACAGCATATTCAAGCTATCCACCATGAAATAACGGGAGAAAGAGCTAAGAGAGTAGAGGAAATCATCCAATTAATTAAAGCTCATGTTAGAGAAAATATGACCGAGAGTTATGAGAGAGTATTCAGGCAAATTCACCCAGACAGACTAAATAAAGCACTAAAAATGCTCCAATCAACTAAAAGGAAATCAAAACGATTGAATCTATATTTGGAATGGTTCTTTTGTTCACACCTCTTATCTAATATTGAAGTAAAAGTGGAACATTGGCAGACTAGCAGTGCAGCTAGTCATGGAACTACAGGGGTTTATACAGCGGGAATTAATTTTTCACGGTATGATAATATTGTACGAGAATTCCCTGACGCTAAGTTAACAAAAGTTATTAATATCTCAAGGAGAATCCTACAAAACCCAACCAAAAAAGCAATTCAGAAGCTAGGACAAGATTTAATAGCTGAGACTGGCTTTGATGAGCATCTCTACTTTACTGATTAATTCTCTTCATCTAAACCTCCCCAAAGTAAGAATATAATACAAAGATCACTAATGTGATATATTCAGTTAAAAATCTTAATATGGACCCAAAATATGTAATTACAATCAAAGATTTATATATAGTTTTTCATATAGTTTTAATAATATTCTCAGAAAGGAGAGAATTATAATGCGAATCTCCAAAAGACTGAAAAAACTTATTGTTTGGGTATTTATTTGTGAGTTTTTATGTATAAATGGAGTTAATATTTTCATTTTGAATGGCTTGGCTGAGACTAATTCTGTACTAAAATATGAAGTAGGAGATTTAGTATATTCCGTTGACACATCATTCGATGGAAAATATATTGTTGTAGGAAGCAAGGATAATTATGTTTATCTTTTCAATAACACAAGCAGTACTCAGCTATGGAAATATGATACACTAGGGGAAGTACGTTCAGTTTCGATGTCGTCTAACGGGGAGTATATTACAGTAGGAAGTTATAATGGTAGGATATACCTCTTCGATATAAACAACTCAACACCTTTATGGTATTATTTTGATGCACAGTCACCAGTGATTGCGGATGATGGACAGTACATTATTGCAGGGGGGAACTGGGATAATTATATTTATTTTTTTAATACTTCAAGCAATAAGCCTCTTTGGAATTACACAACACAAAGTACTTGGCCAGCTGTGACTATTTCATCGAATGGACAGTATATTTTAGTAGCAGACAATGAAAAAGTTCGCTTAATCGAAAAAATAAACTCTACACCTTTATGGAGCTATGAAGCGGGAGATGGTGTGACTTCGATAGCTATCTCATCCGACGGAAATTATATTGTTGCAGGAGGTTGGGATCATAAGGTGTATTTTTTCCACAGATCAAATCCTAATCCTTTATGGACCCATTCTATTGAAGGAACTGTAAGTGACGTATCAATTTCATCAGATGGGGAATATATTGCTGCACATGGTTGGTCAGATAAAGTATATGTTTTCAATAGATCGAGTTCTATTCCTTTTTTGACCTATTCTACAGGAAGTCTTATCACTGATATTTCAATCTCATCCGATGGAGCTTTTATTGCTGTAGGATGCTCTGATAACAAAGTTTATCTATTGAATACCGTGAAACGTAAAGCTTTATGGACATTTACAATACGAAATGAAATAGGACCGTTGATAATCTCATCCGACGGAAATTATATTGTTGTAGGAAGTGATAGTAAAATTTATTTAATACCACGTACCTATCGACCTCCAGACTACACAATCATCAACACTTTAATAGTAGTGGGAATTATAATAGGAATTTTAACAGCATTACTTTACTTATTATATTTTATTTTTACAAAAAGCGGAGCAAATGTTTAAATCACTAAAAATTTTTTTTTAGTTAAATTTTTTGAATACAGTTTTTCCTCTAATTATGGTTTCAACTACTTCTATTTCTTTTATCTTGTCTTTAGAAATTTCAAGAGGATTTTTATCTAATATTACAAAGTCAGCTAATTTACCAACTTCAATAGATCCTTTAACATTTTCCTCAAAGGCACCGTAAGCTGCATTTATAGTATAGGTTTTCAATGCTTCTTCAATTGAAATACACTGTTCAGGAACGAAACCGTTTCGATCAACTAAAGCATGTAGTCCCATGATAACATTAGGTTCTTCAACGGGACAATCTGATCCAGAAATTAAAATAATCCCTGCGTCGAGGATAGATTTCATAGGATAGGTATATTTACAACGTTCTTTTCCAATTCTTTTTTCTAACCAAGTGTATTCGGAATTAATGAAGGGGGGCTGACACGATGCGATTATGCCATATTCTTTCATATCACTTAGCACATCTTCCGTTAACATCGATGCGTGTTCAATTCGATGCCTGTGATCTTCTCTTGGAAATTCTGTTAAAAGTCTTTTATATAAATTTACACAAATTCTATTTCCTTTATCTCCAATGACATGAATAGCAATTTGAAATCCATTGTTATGTGCGACTTTCATTTTTTCATACATATCCTCCCCATCCACAACGCAAAATCCACATGAATTTGGAGCATCAGTGAATGGTTCCCACATACAAGCGGTTTTTGCACCAAAAGTTCCATCAAGGAACAGCTTCAAAGTGCCAATCTTGAATTTACTATCATTTTTACCCCCATCTAAGGGAGGTTTTTTTAATTTTACTAATTTTTTGGGTTTATCGATTGAAACAAAAGCATACCAGTTTTGAAGAATATTGTTTTGAATGATTTTATATACTGAAATCCTTTCTTCGTTCAGTTGTCCATGAATTGACGTAATCCCATTTTCAGCGAAGATTCCAAAAGTCTTATCCGCAAATTCTCGTAAGATATTAGATTCTGGAATTAAATACTTCTCGATTTTTGAAAATAACATTCCCATTGCGTTTTCAGAAAGTATTCCAGTAAGTTCTCCTTTATGATTTCTTCTAATTTCACCACCATCTGGAGATGGTGTGTTTGAGTCAATTTTACCCAATTCTAATGCTTTCGAATTCGCAATGCCAATATGTCCATCATATCTTACAATGAAAACAGGATTATTAGGACAAGCCTTATCTAGATCCCATCGATTTGGTAATATAGGTATATTAAATTCCTCTTCCTTCAATTTCAACCCTAATATGAATTCCCCTTCGTTTCTTTTAGTTGACGCTTCCTTCAATATGTCTTGTAATTCTTCCAGACTTTTAATTTCAGAAAGATCGAGATTTAATAAAAGAAACATAAAGCTTAATGGATGCATATGAGAATCAATAAAACCAGGAAGGAGTGTTTTGTCATTTAGATCAACTATGTCATAATCAGGTTCCAAAATTTTTTTTACATCTTCTATTGTTCCTACTGAAATTATTTTATCCGCTTCAATTCCTATAGCATCTACAAAAGGTTGCTTTGGATTCATGGTGATAATTGATCCACCATAAAATATTTTTCTTTGTAACTTTTCTGCATTCATAAGAAATTTCACATCTTCTCTAAAAAGTTAAGGTAGTAAAAAAAATCTTTCAAAGATTTAAAACCCTTAATAAAAAATAAAAAAAATTAAAGTAAAAAAAACTTATTAAGATTAAATAATATATATGCCCCCGAACAGCATTATTAATGCTAGTGCGATAATTATAATGCCAGCGGTATAAACCATACCTCTTCTAATACTTTCTGAAAGTGTCCCATCAGCCATAGCGCCCCAAAATGAGGAAAATAAAAACATTACAAATCCTAATTGTACAAATAACATGGCAAGAATATAAATTGTATTTGCAAAATTAGCGTAAAATTCATACTCACCTGGAGACCCCGGATCCGCATATATTATAAATAAGCCTCTTACTGTAAGTAAAGTAATTCCTGTACCCATAAAAATCATAGCCACAAGAAAAAACTTCATATAAGATTTGCTTAAAATTGAACCACGACCTGATTCCATTGCTTTCACCTTTTTCTTGAAAAAGAAAAAAAACTTACATTTTTGTTAATGATATCTTTTTACTTTATTTTTAAAGTTATCCTTTTTTTAGTTTTAATTGTATTTTCTTTTTCTCTGCAAACTGATTGCAATAAGCTTTTAAAATTTTTGATTTGGGTTTTAGATTATTTAGTTCTATTTCTTCACGCTTTATTTGCTCATTACTCTTTTTTAATGCAAATTCTAAATCCTCCAAAGAGAGTAGGGCAGTAGCAAGGCAGTAAAAACTTTTTGATCTACCTTCATCAAAGTTTTCTAACATATTTTCAAGAAATTTTATCCGTTCTTGTTGTTGTTTGATGAACTCTTCCATACCATCACTTTGTATTGAATATAAGTTAGAAAGGGAGACTCTATGACATATAAAGGAATCAATTTTGTCCCAATCTTTTAACTTCTGACAAGGAAACTCAGAACATTCAGCACAGGTCTCAAACTTATTTTTTTTGACGCAACAAGTTATTATCGAGCATGAGGGATGTTTAATTGCGAAATTTGGACCACAGCATCCTGGGCATTTAGAAGGTCCTTTTGTATAGTATGTAGGACATAATCCACAATCTAATCCGCAACAAGCGATAGTAGGATAGGTCTTTATTAAAATTTCTTTGGGCATTCTTCTTGTGATATTAATTAGAGTAAGTTATTTATACTGAGATTTTAATAAATAAAAGGTTTATAAGAAAAGTATTATAATTATGAAATAATTCTAAGGATTAAACTGTAGGAGATATCAAATGAAGCCATCTGTTTTAAAAAAATTAAATCAAATTATTGAAGAAGCTAATGCGTTAAAAGATAAGAATAAATTCCAGAAAGCCATTGATAAGTTCGAACACGCTCTAAATTTTATTAATATTAAAGTTGATGATCTTAATGATAAAAAGATAGAGATTGCGAATATAAGAAACGCAATAAACCAGACATATTCAGTAGAGATAAATAATATTATCCAGGAATCAATTCGATTGACATCTCAAAGGGAATATGAACAAGCAAGATTAAATTTTAAGAATGCACTAAGAATAAGTGAGAAAATAGATGATGAAGAACTTAAAAATGTGGAAAAACAGGAAATAAATGAATTAATAAGTGAGATCGATATTCAAGATTTAATCGTTAAAGGAATTAAATTAAGGGAAGAGGATAAAAAACTTGATGATGCTGCTGAAGTATTTAATGAAGGATTAGCAATTGCAGAAAAAATTCAAAATGTAGAGGGTAAAAAGGGAAATATATCCAAAATTAATGAAGAAATTAAAAAGACATATGAATCGCAAGTTAGGCAAATTTTAGAAAAGGGAGCTGAATTAAAACAATCTGGTCAATTTGAAGAGGCAATTGAGTTGTTTGAACAAGCTAAAAATTATATTGAACAATCTTTCCCCTCAGATACCAAAAAAACGGAAGTAGTCAATCTAAAAAATCAAACAAATGAAATGTATTCTAATCAGATTAAACCCCTTGTTGAACAAGGTAATAATTTATTAGAGCAAGGCTCAACTGAGAAGGCTATTACAGAGTTAGACAAAGCATTAATAATTGCGAAAAAAATGTATGATTCAGATTTAAAGAAACTTGAAATAAGTATAATTGCAGAGCTAATGAATCCTATTTACATAAAACGTATAAATCCCATTGTGGATGAAGGAATTGCAATTACAAAAAGAGAAAATTTTAAGGAATCGAATTCAATGATAAATCAAGCTATCGATGTATTTGAAAGAGCACTCGATATTGGAAAGACAATGATAGAGTCAGAAAAAAAGAATATTGAATTGAAGAAGATTAATGATTTAATCAATAAAGCTTGTTTACCAGGAATAAATAGCATAAAAGATAAAGCAATACAATTAATTGGACAACAAAAATATGAGGAAGCTATTAACGAGGTATATATAGCGTTAAGCCTTGCAAAGCGTATGACTTATGCAGAAGAAGAAAATGCTGAACTCGAGGAACTAAAGAATTTAATTAATAAAATCTATTCTGTAGAAATAAAAAAAGTTGTTAACGAAGGAAAAACTTTAGCAGAGAATAATGAATTTGAGAAAGCAATTGAAGTTTTTAATGAAGCATTGAATCAAACCGATAAAATGTATCTTACTGAAGAGATGGAAAAGCAAGTGAATATAATCAAAAGTTTAATTTATGATGCGGAAGTTGGGCTTCTTATTGGAGAAGGAAAGCTCACAGAAGAACAGAAAGAAAAAGAAAAAGAAATTGAGAAATTAAGGAAAAGATTAGAGTATGCCAAATCTATAGAAGATGATAATCGAAGAGTTGAAGAAATGAGCAAAATCAAAAAATTGATTGATAATGTTCACTCAGAAGAAATTAAATTATTAATTGAACAAGGCAATCAACTCGCAAACAAGAAAGCTTATGAGGAAGCTTTTAGCTTTTATGAAAGAGCCTTAAAAGTAAATGATATGATGGAAGAACCAGATATTAAAAATAAAGGTTTGGTAAAAGAGAGTTACAAAAGAGAGCTTATTAATAGAGCAAAATTTGAAATTATCAATAAAAACTATGATTTAGCAATCGAAAATGGAAGAAAAGCAATTGAATTAGATGAAAAATTTGTAGAAGGGTACTTTTACATTAGTCTCGCATACATCCAGAAAAAGAAATATGAAGCTGCGATAGAAAATCTTCAAAAAGCATTGTCATATGATAAAAACCATATTGAATCTTTGAACCTTACAGGATTAACATATGAAGCTAAAAAAGATTATGATAACGCTTTAGAATATCTTGAAGAAGCAGTAAAAATAGATCCAAACTATTCTATAGGATGGTATAATCTTGGAAATATATATAAACAGATAAAGGAGTATGAAACCGCTATTGAGCATTATTCAAGAGCAACTAAATTAAATCCCGATTATGCTAAGGCGTGGTTTTTTATGGGAACTACTTATTTTGATAAAAAAGACTACCATAATGCTATTATAAATATAGAAAAAGCGATTAACCTAGATCCAGATCTTGCTCAAGAAATTCATCCACTTATCAAGGATCTAAAAAATATTGTTAATAAACTTCAAGAAGCTCTTGATATGTCCTTTATTAATAGATAAGTATTAAAAAAAAAGAATGAGTTATTGAATATTAGTTTGTCATTTTCTTTTCTCTTCTTAATTGTCTCTTCCTTTCTCGTTCTAATAGGACTTTTTTTCGATCCCAAATTGTATTGTATAAATCTGCTTCAGTTTCAGGAGGGATCATAACTTGATCTTTCTTTTGCAGGCTTAATGCTTCTGAGGGACATTTTGCTACGCAATTACCACATCCGATACACCGTTGTTTATTAACTGACGATGTTCCATTAGTCATAGTAATTGCATCCATTTGACAGATGTCAATACAAGTTTCGCAAGCATCACAGAATTCTGGATCTACTTCAGCAAAATAATTTGTTGTAACAAAATCAGCAGGATTAGGAAGCATTTTAATTCCTTGTAACCCCTCACAACAACATGTACAACAGGAACAAATGAAATCTGGTTTCTGAGCATTTCCTGGCTGAATTATCATTCCCTCCTCTTGATTCTTTTTCAGAATTTCTAAGGCTGTCTCTTTTGATATTTCTTTACCCCATCCTTCGTCAATATACATCTGCGCGAAATCACCAATACCCATACAAACATCCCTTCGTGTAGTATTTTTACAGGATTTTCCTATTAAATCCATTCCTTGTCTGCATACACAATTAACAGATACAAACGGACCACCAATTGTATCTAATAATACACTTAAATCCTCATAATTAGCAATATTTAATGAAGGTGTAACACTTTGTTCAACAGGTACAACACGAAGCTGGCCAATTTGAGTGCTCCCCGCCTCCATCATAAATCCTTCCATCATATATTTATGCATGTCTTCCACGTAATCTTTAGTTAACTTATTAACTTGATACTCAAATGTCCCAATCATAAACATGGCTAAACTATAAAATTTTTTGTCCCCTTTCTTTTTTGCCTGAATTGCTCCTTTATTAACCATTCTATCTAAATGAATTTTTAATTCCTCCTTCGTATACCCTAATTCTTTCGCACGCTCGAAAATGTCTTCTATTGAGTCTAAATTATCATAAGAAAATGTGAGATAGGTTGCAATTTTGGCTTCATCAGGAGTGAAAACTCGTTTTAATAAGCGTAGTTCTACCCCCGATTTTGTTGCAGGATATCCAACAGGTAGTGTATGAAGGTGCTGTTGTAATTCTCTATATATCTCTATCTCTGATTCAGGAACTAAATCTTGTTCTGACATATTGGATCAACATTAATTAGTTTTGATTGAATTTATATTTTTTTTAAGGATTATTATTGTTTTTTAAATAGATCTAAATAATGTTCAATTTAAAAACCAAACTTTATATTCAAGATCAATATAGATTGAACAGATTTATAGGTATGTATTAGTTAGATAAACTTTGTTCACTTTTATCAATATTTTTACAGCCCTGTATTTTGTCGTAATGCAGTGCTTATCAGTGGGAATATAAGGGGTAAGTTTATATACCTCCATTACTAATTTTTTATATAGAAAAAAAAAAAATGAAAAAAGTTTAGAGTTAACAAGAAAGTATTAAAAATTGTATATAAAATAAAAGGTGGAGCAATGAACCGATTTCCATGTGGTGTCAAACATAATTTTGACAATGGTGTGATTTTTACTGAAGATAGAACCAAATACGATTGGAATTGTACCAATTGTGAATTAAAAAAAAGTGTTGAAACTGGCAAAAGACTTAAAGATATTCGAATGAATAGGAAAGTTATGTGCCCATTATTAACATATGAATAATTAATTTATTGATAATCTTATTTATTTTACTTTTTCTTCTATAATCTATATTTCTAATATAAAATGTTTACATTAGCATAGCTCTAAAGAATTTTGGACTTAAAGTTACCTTTGAGAGAGCCGGGAGCATACCAAACCATTTTTCTCCGACATATTTATCATTGCTTGTATTATGTTTTGAAAGATCGTGGTTGATATAAGCTTCGTATATATATTTTCTGCAAGTCTTGTTTTCCTTTAAAAGTTTTGTATACAACCTCCAAAGAGTTTTTACATACGAGCTATCATTATATATTAGGTATTCCAGAGCATTTCCATTTTTGAAATAGGGAAAAAGTATTCGCTTAACTTCCCTATCATATTTTTGTAGTTCAGTACCACTAAAATCACTCCCACTTTCAAAGAGGGGTCTAACAGTTTTAGAGGCGATATCTGCACATGCTACTCCTGATAGCAATCCTTCATAAAAACAAGCTGTGACTAATCCTGCAGCTTCTCCAAGAATGAGTACTCTATCATTTGAAAAACTCTTAATGGGGTGTTTTGAGATTTCACCTATAACCGAGTCAGATAAATTGTAAGATAACCCTTCGATGAATGGTTGAATAGGTTTATAATTTTTTAATATTCTTTCTAATTTTGATAAGATCTCTTCTTTCGATTGACCTTTTTCTCCTAAATAACCGGCTGAGACTCTTTCTATCCCTCTATTAAAGAAAAAAGGTCCATTAGTTGAAATCTTTGGATTTATATGGAAGGTATAATTCCATCTTAAATTCTCCCTAATTTTACTCTCATCCCCAAATAAATGGAGATAAACACCAGTATAAGAATCTGGAACACTAAATCCGAGTGATCGTTGCAACTCAAATCCTCGCGATCCTGTGGAAATAATTAGTAATTTTGTTTTATAAGATTCACCTTTAGAATTAATTAGTTCCAAGTGATCGCCATGCTTATGAACATTTGCGATCTTTTCATTAGAAGCAAATATTCCACCATTTTGTTCAAAAGTTTTAATTAATTCAGCTATAAGATTTTCTGTATAGCTTATGTTCCCTAGAGGGATCCCAAATTCTTTTGAATCAATCACGCCATTGAATTCATCACTCATATAATTTGAAGTAGTATGTGCTTCGGGGAATATTGATTTATCATCCCAATCTAATGCATTTTGAATGAATGGTTTATTATGTTCTGGAAATATGTTTGTTCTGATAGGAATCTCTTTCTGATAGTCTTGTGCTTCAATTAACAATGATTTAGCATAGTTTGATGCTTTGGCAGCAAAATTTGCTCCAGATACTCCAGCACCTATAATAATAATATCATGCATAATTAGGTGATACCAATTCTTATGTAAAATTATATAAAAAAATGATTTGTACGTTTTTAATTTTTATAATTATGAACCTAATTACTCAATAAAGGTTAAATACTAAAGATGCATATCGAACGGTATGTCTTGATAATAGACTCGCATAAAAATAAATTTGGGAGTGCTAAAATAATATTAAAAAAATTAAGTTTGTTTTTTCAATTCTTCAACTTTACATTGATTTCTGTTTTAAATGATTAAGAATTTCTACTTTTAGATATATTAATTCTTTGTTATTGTTGAGATTCTTTTTTGTTAATAGCCCAAATTTTTCAATTTCGTTCAAGTACTTTGTTACTGTGTTATAATGCATATGAAGTGCCTTAGAGAGTTGACTTTTTGTAAATCCTTTATTATTTACCGTTAGAAACTCAATGATCTTATCACATTTTTCTTGGGAGATAGTGTAAAATACTAAATCTTTTTCCGAACTAAGAAATGAATCAAAGTAACTGATACGCCCTTTAATACTTCGTTCTCGTATTAAACCAAATTCCAATAACATTGATAAATGCCACTTAATTACAAAAGGGCAAACATTGAGCATTTTGGCTAGTGGATTCTTATAGATTCCTGGATTTTCCTTTATAAATTTGTATAATTGTGCTCTATTTGCATTTTTTAAAACTGTCTTTCGAGTTAGTTTTGATCCTTCGCTGATAATTTTCTTTTTTATCAGAGACTCAATAACAGTTGTTATCCCGTTGAAGTTTAAATTTCCGTTTACTTTATTCCGTGATTTAATGTATAAAGCTACTTTTTCTTTATTAAAAACTCTATTACAGTTAAGATATTCTTGGATCAAGTTAAAAATTCTAAATTCTTCTTCAGTAACATTTACTCCGACTATTTTTAATAAATCCTTCTTTCCAAGAATGTGATTTTTTGATATATATTTGTCGAACAAGAGAAATTCAACAGAGATAACTGTCCCCGTTAGACATAGTATATAAAAGGTTTCTTCATGGTCTTGTAAAAGTTCTTCGATAAAACGGCTAATTTCTATAAAATGAGAATTGTCTGTTGAATCGATGCTAAATAATTCGATTGAATTCCTTGAAAAATGTTGATTAAGAAACAAATAATAGGTTGAGTTAGAGTCTTCAGGATTATCTTTCTTAGTTTCAAAACGAATAGAGCTAATATAATAAAGAAGGGAAAGAAAACTTATATTTATCAACAATAGAATTACTAGATTATTTCTTAATCGTTTTTTCATACTTGACAATTCAAATAATTTTATCTTTCAAAATGGATTTTTTATTTAATTGTTTAACTTTGATTATAAATCTATTTATCTGTTTAATTTTTTGTCAGAAAATTTAGTTAGTTAATAATTCTTCTGTTTTTCCTGTATAAAAATGCATCAATAAATAAATTGAACACTTAGTTTTTGATTCATGTCTAAATATAATTTCACATTCTTTTTCTAGCAGAATTCTATAAAAGATTCAGATTTATGATTGGTGAACTTAAATAGAACGAACGAAAGAAATAATATGTAGTTTTTAAGCTAAAAAGAAGTTATATAATTTTCAGGTTAACTAATTGCAAAAACAAGAAAAATCGAAAAGAAGAAATGATAAGCAAGAAATTTCTGGTTCTGAAACTGTCTTAGAAAAAATTAAAAAAAATACACCATGGATATTTGGAAAAAAACTTAGAAGGCCTAAAGTAATTTTCCCGAAATTCAAGTCTTTGAAGTTATCTTTACCAACACCATCAAGATCATTCCTGATTATAATTGTATTTTCTATTCTATTTCTACTCCAAACAGGTATTGTATACTTAATAGTTATAGATCCTCCCTCAGTGGGTGCAGACAAAGATGGAAATCCAGTTTTTATATATGAGAGGAGTATTCATGATGCATTTGTGATTGAAAGCATAGTAGCCTCGATTCTTATAATTCTATTTTCTTTTGGATTTATACTAGTGTACCAGGCTTCGAGATATGTGTATAATAAAAAAATCGCAGATTATTATTTAATTATTGGGGTGCTTATCATTTTGATCTCTTTTGGGTTACTACAATTCATGCTTTATGTTAAAGCTCCAAGACTGATATTAAAAACAAAATAGATCATAGTATCGTTTATATAATATTAATGATCTTATTCGCAATTCTGTCAAGGTTTACTTCAGCCATTCCTAAAGGTACAGTACTTTCATAGAGAACTACAATTAATAAAGGATCAAGTTTCCAGGGAATGTCAATTATTTTAGAGACAACTTTTTGCCCGTTTTCTAATCGGGAATACATTTCAGGGAGAACAACTGCTCCAACCATGAACCTAATTTCTAGTTCTTTTAATGAATTCACTAATATTTCATTTGGAAGTGAAGTATATATTACATTTCCTTTAGTAGAAAGAAGAGCCGCACCAATAATTTCATTCTCATACATCAATTCTTTAAATACATCAATCACTTTCTTATAAAAGGTCTTACTCATGTAGATCTCTTCTTCACCGGTTATTATCGTATCAACTAATTCATCAAATTTTGGCTCTTCAATTTGTTGGTAATCCTTAACTAAACTAGTATCTGGGAATAATTCAAAAAATTCATCTGCTATTCTCGATAAACGCGAACTTACAAAAATAATGCTAGCACTTGAATCGGATAATATACTAAAAATAAAATCTTCCCTCACAGCGAACACAAACCTCAGTTCACCCATCTCAAGTATTTCAGGTGTTTTTTTTGAAATTACATTTTCAGAAAATGAGAAAATAGCTGAAAAAAAGGGTGTTATTAGATTTACTTCAATATTCTCAAAATCATTTGTAAAATTGCGATTATAGATGCATACTCCCGTTTTTTTCAGAATAAATAGTGAGTGAATTTTCATAGGCTCGATGATATTAAGTGTCTTAAATTAAATTAAGGTATTTTAGTCATATAAATATGGCTAATAATCACTGAAAGTCTTTAAACCAAACTAGATTTTATCTAATTCTTTTTTAATTTCGTCCCAAGTCGCCATTCTGTTAATAGTTGGTCTTCCATTTATTCTAATTCCTCTTGAAATTCCATATTTCTTAATCGTTGCACGATCTTGAGTATTTATGAATTTTGCAATTATCCTAGGATCATTAACTATTTCCTTCTTTATCGAATTAATCATAAATCTAGACCAAGGACATTGACTATTAAAAAAGACTTCTAAACTTATCTTTTCTTCCTCAGAATATTGTTCAGTGACTGGTAGAATGAATTGTGGTGGTAAATTTGCTCCAAGATCAAGGTATAACAATACACGAGTTCCATCTCTATCAACTTCTTTAAACTTGTATCTTTGGAAAAAACTTGAGGGCATATATCTAATTGAAGTTCCAAACCATTTATCACCATCATATGCAATTACTGCTGCCCCTCCTAATTTTTTAGCTTTATTTATAAATTTATTTATCAGAGCCCCCCCTACACCATAATTCCAAAATGGTGGGAGTATCCACATACAGTGAATAAATAATGAATCCTTTCCTTCAACTGGTTCGAGTGTAGATTCAATCGGCATGTATTCAATGAGGCCCATTGGTACATTATTATGCACAGCCAAATCTGAATGCAGCATTTTTCCAACCCATTTATAATGAATAGTTTCTTTTTTCGGTTCTTCTAGAGCTATAAGGATTTCAAGCTTTTTTTCAAACATATTTTTAATCCAATTAAGTCGTTCCTTCATACTATCCTCCATAAGTGCTCTGGTCTGCTTATCTACACTAGGATCAAGACATATATAGCTTATATAATCCAAATTCTTATTATTGATGCTCTGTACTTTCAAATAATTCCCTTCTCTTAAAATGAATTAAATTTGCAGAAAAAGTCATATTAATTCTTAATCTAATTTAATTTAAAATGATATCTCTCCTAGAGTTTTTCATTTATATATTTTTTTTAAAATTCGTTCTTATGTTAGGAATTTTTGTTCAGAATCCAGATGTTTAAATAAAATTTCTTATTTCAATTAATAAAGAAGATTTCAATTTTGTACAAACATTTAAAGTAGGAACATGTCTGATAATGAATTAGAAAAAATTAGGCAAAGAAAAGTAGAAATGTTGATGAAACTTCAATCAATGCCCAAGCAAATAGTGAACATAACATCTAAGGACCATTTAAGTAAGTTATCGCAGGAATTTAATGATAAAATCATTATTTGTGATATGTGGGCAGTCTGGTGTTCCCCCTGCAAAATGTATGCTCCTATCTTTGAAAAAATCCAACAAGAATATTATCAAGATTTCATTTTTGTGAAAATCAATGTTGATGAAAATCCTATGTTAGCACAAAGATATGGTGTCTCTTCAATCCCAACGACACTATTCCTTAAAAATGGACAACTTTTAAGAAAAATTGTTGGTGTAGTAAATTATACAGCATTAAAACAATTGCTCGAAAAATCTAAAGCATAATAATCTAAAATCTACCTCCTATCAGTTCTTATATTATTGAATTTTACCAAGGTATAGAGTAAATGTTAGTGTTACAGATCTCAATATCATTGAATAACCTTGCTTCGACTTTTTTGTAAAATCTCTACATGGGATAGAACAATTAATATATAACTTGAGTATAAATAAAAAGTAATTAAAACAAATTAAATCCAAAACAATGAATAGTAAGAAAATTCAAATCTGTTTATTACTCTTTTTTTTCGTAAGTGGTTTTGCATTTATTTCAGTTTGTAAAGGTGCTCCTAAACTTTCTGCTGCTAATTTTGAATGGGGTATAAAAGAGGGAGATAAAATTACATGGGTGGTGTCTGAATCAAATGAAAGTAAGGGTTTCCTCCCAATAGGTTCTAAATTTGAATTAACGATAACTTCAATCGAAAATGCATCTTTTTTACCAGGAGAAATAAGAGATCGCATTAGAGCCGATTTTTCGATATATAATAGTGAAACTAAAATAACTACAGATATATTAAACAACGAGACTTTTATGAGTTACAGACTAGATAATAACAATACTTTTTTCTATGATCCATTTTATCAACATGGTTTTTTCTTACCAACAAATTATTATAACGGATGTGCAGAGGGATTATGGGGTGACCTATACGACAATTTCGGCTTCAATGTATATGGTTATGGATTTCAAGAAGGAATATTTACAATTGTAGCTTTTAATTCTACAACAAGTATTGCTTGTGTTTGGGAATTTAATGAAAACTTCATAACTGAAACGCTTACTATATATGAAGGTTCTCTGGACAATATTGAATATTTATTAGTCTTAGATAAAACAAGATCAGGATCTTCAATTCCTCTTGGGAATTCCTATCTTCTATACTTCGGAATCACAATATCGGCTATGATATATGTTGTTTACAAAAAAAAGTTTGCGAGATAGAAAATATGATTAAATTAAATTTTTTTTTTAACTAAAGTTATAATGTAACTCACTAGACAGATTGATTTAAAATTGCTATAAACCATAACCATCAATTTGTATTTAATAAGCTATAACCATTTTTTTAAAGAGTAATTTATTTTAAAAAATAATTATTATATCCTATAATTTTTAAGAGGATTTATAATGGAATTAAGCAAACTTTTTAGTCCTGGCAAAATTGGAACGGTTCAAATTAAAAACCGAGTAGTGAGGTCTGCTACATTCTCACACATGGCCGAGAAATATGGCTATATTGGAGAAAGAATTTTGAAATTCAATAAAGAATTAGCAGAAGGAGGTACAGGGTTAATTATAACAGAAGCAACCTCGGTTGATCCTGGTGGTTCTGGTGGACCATACCAAGTTTGTTTATATGATGATTCCCACATGTCAGGTCATAAGAAATTGACTAAACTAATACATGATTATGATGATACTAAAGTTGCTATACAGATTCAACATTCAGGGCGCCTAGGTTATCATCCAAAATATCCAACAATAGCTCCTTCACCTATTCCATATGAAGAAACAGGAATAACTCCTATAGAATTAACTACCAAAGAAGTAAATGATTATATAGATAAATTTGTGAGAGCTGGTTTGAGAGCCTATGAATGTGGTTATGATCTAGTACAGCTTCATGGTGCTCACGGTTATCTACTAAATAATTTTATCTCCCCCTTTACAAATATTAGAACTGATGAATATGGTGGAAGTATTCAGAATAGAACACGAGTTCTAAAGGAAATTCATGATAAAATTCGAGATCAGTTAGGAAATAAGTTTCCTATTACGATAAAGTTTCAATCCCAAGACTATATCCCTAACAGTATAACTGAAGCACAAGGGATTGAAATTGCAAGAACTCTTTCTGATATCGGTTTTGATGCTATTGAACCAAGTGGTGGACAAAGAGAATCGTTGTATTATGCAAAGAATACTCTTCCCAGTAGACTAATTAAAAAAGTCGAGGATGAAAATTACTTTCTACCATTTGCTAAAAAAATAAAACCGTTAATAAATAAAACCAAATTAATACTAGTGGGTGGAATAAAAAATCCAATCTCTGCTGAACAGATTCTTGAAAATAACAACGCAGATTTTATTTCGATGAGTCGTCCATTGATATATGAGCCTAATTTGCCAAATCGTTGGAAAAGTGGTGATTTAACACCAGCAAAATGTATTAGTTGTAATTCTTGTTTTGCAATTATGGATAAGGGACCAATATACTGCGTGACTAAACAGAATATAGAAAAGAAATAATTAAGTTTAAGGGTAATAAAAGTGGAAAAAAGTGCTTACTCAGACCATCTATTTCAGTTTCGCTCTGTAGAGAGGAAGAAACTGATTATATCTCTCACAATTACCCTTACAGTAATGTTTGTAGAAATTGTCGGAGGATTTATTACAAATAGCTTAGCTCTACTCAGTGATGCTGGACATATGTTTACTCACAGCTTCGCTATTGGAGTAAGTCTCCTTGCCAATTTTATCGCTCGAAAACCACCCTGTCATCATAAAACATTTGGTTTATATCGTGCAGAAGTTCTTGCTGCATTTATTAATGGTCTTTTTCTTCTCCCTATTGTTGGAGTGATAATATTTGAATCAATAATTAGGTTTTTAAATCCTCAAGATGTAGTTGGATTTTACATGTTAATAGTGGCATTTATTGGTTTAGTAGTTAATATAACTAGCATTCTGATACTTCAAGGGAGCCAAGGTTCCAGTTTAAACGTCAAAAGTGTGTTTTATCATATGATTGCTGATGCTGCATCATCAATTGGAATTGTAATCGCTGCTTTTATAATAATGTCAACTGAATTTGTAATTCTTGATCCAATTGTGAGTTTAGGTATATCAATAGTAATATTATATTGGGCTTATGGAATATTAAAAGAATCCACTCGCATATTACTTGAAATGGCACCGAAGGGAATGGATATTGATATGATTACAAATGACTTAAAAGCTAAATTTCCAGAAATAAATCAAATATATGATGTACATCTATGGACAATTATTCCAGATATGCTCATTTATTCCGCTCATGTAAAATTAAATGATGACAAGATCATAGAATACCGAGAAGAATTTACATTGAAAATTAATGAATATTTGAAAAAAAACTACAACATCATAGAATCTGTTATTCAGATTATGCCTGAAGATGCTGTTGAGGCTTGTAATCTTTAACATATATGTATTTAAATTTATAAAAAAAACATTTAAATAATATATCAACAAGAATTTATTCATAAAAATTTCTTGCAGAGAGATATTAAAATGTCATCAGAAAGGAAAGTTGATCCATTCGCTGCCATAATATTAGTATTAAGTATTATAGGAATTATTTTTATCGCAGCCTTCGATTTTGCGGCTTTTTATCATACTGGTGTCGGAGAGGATAGGTACTCCTGTTTATCATGTGAGTATGCAACTACTGGAGATTTAATAGCACAAGTTTTTATGATTATTTTGTTATTAATCCAAATAGTTGTAGTTTTCAATGATCTTCTCCCCAAGAAATTTATCAATATGGATTTAGATAAATATGGTATGGGTCTAGCTGCTTTAACAATACTGTTTGCAATAATTGGAATTGCTTCATTTGGTGCAGAATATAGTAACTATGATTGGTGGCCTTTGGAAGGATTTTATGGTGGTATCATAGCAGGATTGATTAATACAATATTATTTTACTTAAAATATAGAAATAGATAACTTTTTTTCATTTTTTTTTATTTTGAAATTTAAAGATATAATCATGGGATTAATATTGATTTGTAATCAATATGAAAAAAAGAAATAAAAAGATTAAATTTTAAGTCTAAGCCTCCTTAAAGGCTTCTTCTCTTAATTTTCTTCTAAAGACTTTCCCGACTGCTGTACGTGGCAAAACATTTAAAAATTCTACTTGTCGAGGATATTTATATCCCGCCATTTTTTCCTTTGCCCATTCGATTATGTCTTGTTCTGTGATTTTATCTTTATAATCTGGTTTCAATACAATATAAGCTTTTATTGTCTCTCCAATATTTGGATCAGGTGCTGGAACCACACCTACTTCTAATACAGCTGGATGCTCATAAAGTTTTTCTTCGACTTCACGAGGCATAACTTTATATCCCTTATATTTTATCATATCTTTTGTACGACCTTCAATGTAAAAATACCCATCCTCATCCATTCTTGTCAAATCACCAGTTCTTAACCATCCATTTACAATTGTTTCTTCGGTTGCTTCAGGATTTTTCCAGTATCCTTTCATTACTTGAGGTCCTCTGATGAGTAATTCTCCGATTTCTCCTATTGGAAGTTCCTCTAAAGTTTCAGGATTTACGATTATAGCATCAGTTTCGATTATTGGCACACCTATGCTCTCAGATTTTATCTCTGGCATCCAATCAGTAGCAGTATGTGTTATAGGGGATGTTTCAGTTAATCCATATCCTTGTCCTGGTTTTACACCAGTGACCGCTTCCCATTTTTTAGAGATCTCTGGAGGTAATGCGGCTGATCCAGCTCCAGCAGTTTCAAGACTGGATAAATCCCGTTCGGTGAAATCTGGATTATTAACAATCATTTGAAACATAACAGGAACACCAACAAATCCTTTTACTTTATAATATTCGATTGCCTCTAATACCTCAGATGCATTGAAAGATGCAAACATGACTAACATCGCAGCTAGATGCATGGCAATAATAACCACTGTAAAACCAAAGGAATGGCATAAAGGGAGAATAGATAAATTCACACCAACACCATAAATAGGTTCTTCATCTTCGTCTGGTTCCCCACCCATTAACATAGCACAAAGACAATCTGAAACTATGTTATGGTGAGTTAACATTACTCCTTTAGGTAATCCCGTTGTACCTCCTGTGTACAATAACGCAGCAACATCCTCCATAGGATCTATGTCCACATCTGGACGTTTGGCTGGCATACCCTCAATAAATTCTGTCAAGGTAACAGTACCTTCTTTTGCTTCTTCAGTACCAATTAAAATTACATTTTTGAGTTCTACTAGTTTTTTAACCCGTTTAATTGTTCGATATTGGTTTTTATGAATGAATACTGTATTTATATTTCCAGCATCTTTAATAATATGCGTTACATCACCTTCCTTAAGGAGAGCATTGATAGGGACAACAGAAGCACCAGTTTCCATGATCCCTAAAAGACAGAATAAGAATTCTGGGCAATTACTTGCCATCACACCCACTGCATCACCTTTCTTAATACCTTCATGAAATAGAGCATGTGCTATTCTATCTGCAGTATTCAATAACTCTCTATAGGTGTACTTCTTATCCGTTGGCTTATAATAAACACATACGTTATTAGGATAATCTTCAGCTGTTTTTCTTATGAATTCATGTATCGGTATAGGATCAAATTTTATTGATTTTGGGACATTTTCAGGTCGATATTTAAGCCATGGTCTATTTGGATTCTGAAGGTACGGTGACTCGTTTTCGTAATCAAAAGTAGGTTCCCAATCTGTATAATCTTTCATAACTTCTTCCTCTTAAATTCTTATAATTTGCTCTTTAATTGATTTTTTATGATGTAAAAAAATAATTAAATTCAGTAATAAGAAGTTTAATCTAAAAATATAAAAGGTTTTCCAAAAGGTTTTACAAAATTTTATAGATGCTAATTAAAACTTTTTATGATTGAGTAAATTATTGTTATATTATTATCATCAAAGGAATGAATGAGAATGGATGAATTTAAAGATAAGAATGTTTTTATTACTGGAGCTGCTAGTGGAATTGGTCGTTCTTTTGCATTTGCATTAGCGAAGCGAGGAATGAATCTCTATATCACGGATATCAATATGGAAGGTTTAGAAAAGGTTAAATCAGATATTAAAAAAATTGGAGTTAAAATAGTAGCTACAAAATGTGATGTATCCAAATATAACGATTTCGAGAAAGCTTCTAATGATTTTTATGAGAAAATGGGTGAAATAGATCTTCTAATCAATAATGCGGGAATTTCTATGGGTTTTGATATTCTCAATATCGATTTAGAGGTTTGGCAGAAAGTGATGGATACAAATTTAGGGAGTATAATTCATTCCATAAAGGCATTTTTACCACGAATGGTTAAAAGAGGATCTGGTCATATTGTAAATATCGCTTCGGGAGCTGGTATTTTAGGAGTAGCAGAACCAATTCCATATATAGCATCTAAATTTGGAGTAGTGGGACTTTCAGAAACTTTTTTTGCTCGGTTAAAAAATATAGGGATCAATGTGTCTGTTATAGTACCAATGTGGATCAAGACTAACATAATTGTTATCGATACAGATAAAATTCAATACCCACCGAGACTTTTAAAAGATTTTGGAAAAGAAAAATTGGATAAAGCTTACAGTACATTAATGGATACTATTGCCGCAGGTGCAATATCACCAGATGACGCGGTACAGATATATTTAGAAGGAATTGAAAAGAATCAACTTTATATTTTTGATAGTCCTTATTACTTGGATGCCATGGCTATGAAAGGGAAAGATCCTAAACAATATGAGAATCATATAATAGAAGGTTTTACAAACCGAGGGAAAGCCTTTCGAGAACATTTTTTAAAACATGGTATAAATATTACAGACTATATGTAAAAATTAAAAATAGATCAATTTTTAAAAGTGAGAAAAATGAAAGATTTGAAGGGAAAAAATTGCTTTATTACAGGTGCCGCGAGTGGAATAGGACGCTCTATAGCGCTTGAGCTTGCCAGAGAAGGAATGGTGCTTTATATAACGGACATTAATTTAGAAGGATTAGAAAATGTGAAAAAAGAAATCGAAGAAATTGGAGTTAAGGTATTCTCAAATAAATGTGATGTCTCTAAATTCGAAGATTGGGAAGGATGTGAAAAAGATTTTAGATCAAATCTAGGAGATATTGATCTTCTGGTAAATAATGCAGGAATTGCGATTGGTGGTGGAATTTTACAACTTGAATTAGAGGATTGGGAAAAGGTTATAGGTGTTAATTTATGGAGCATAATATATTCATTAAAAACCTTTGTTCCAAGAATGATAGCAAAAGGATCGGGGCATTTAGTAAATGTTGCATCAGGAGCAGGAATATTTGGATCAGCAGAGCCTCTTCCCTATGTGACAACAAAATTCGCGGTAGTTGGGTTATCCGAAGCATTATTTGGCAGTCTTAATGGGATGGGGATAAATGTATCTGTAATTTGTCCCTGGGTTATTGCAACGAATATATGGAATATATCAGAATTAAAGGTTCCTCAAAAGTTAATTGAAGATGTAGGAGAGGAAAAAGTAGAAGAAATTATGAAAGAGGTTAGACAAGGATTCCTCGAAATTGCGGTATCACCTGATGAAGTTGCAAAAATCTACGTGAAAGAAATAAAGGAGAATAAGTTATACATCTGCGATAATAAAGATTATTTCAATATCCTTGCTTTAAAGGGTAAACCTAAAGAATTTGAAAATGCCCTCAAAATGTCTCATGCCGAACGTGCTTATAATATGAGACAAAGATACCGTAAATATGGTATCAATATTAATGATTATCGATAAATCTAATTAAATGGCTATAAAATGAAAGATTTCAAAAATAAAGTGATAGTGATCACGGGAGCGGGAAGCGGTATTGGGTTAGCTTTAGCTCAGCGTTGCGGAAAAGAAGGTATGAAGGTGGTATTAGCAGATATTGATGAAAAGTTCTTAAGAAGAGCCACAAGAAAAATGAAAAGACTTGAAGTTGATTTTATCACAGTTTTGACTGATGTATCAATAGTGAGTAATATTGAAGAGCTAGCAAAAAAGACGCTGGAAACCTATGGAGCTGTACATTTGTTAGTAAATAATGCAGGAATTGGAAATACCAAATATACATGGAATTACACTTTAAAAGATTGGGAGTATCAATTGGGTGTGAATCTTTGGGGTGTAATTAATGGAGTTAGAATTTTTGTTCCAATTATGCTCAAACAGGATACAGAATGTCATATTGTTAATGTTGCCTCAATTGAAGGGTTACTTTCTGGTTCCGGACCTGGTGGTGCTATCTATGGTGTATCAAAACACGGCATAATCTCTTTGAGTGAGACACTAAGAACTGATTTAGAAATGTATGGCAGTAAAGTCAAAGTATCAGTTGTATGCCCTGGTTTCGTTAACACAAGAATATTATTCGGTGATACTCATCGTCCAGATAGATATCAAAATCTCCCAAGAGAAGAAGGTGAAGATACGAGGGGCGAAGACTATATTGCTAAGCTGGGTTCTAAATTGGGTACAAATATAGAAAATGCATTAGAACAAACGAAAATAATTTCACCTGAAGAAGCAGCAGATCGCATTTTTCAAGCTATTGAACAAGATAAGTTTTACATTTTAACACATAAGGATAAAATCTTGAAGGGTTTGATAAAAGAACGATTTGATGAAATTCTTGAGGAGTTTGAAAACTAACTTCTTACAGTTTCTTTACGGTTTTATTAACACTTTTACCGATTCATCAACATTGCATTGAGTTTCAAAAGCTTCTTTCACCTTATCTAGTGGAAATTCATGAGAAATAATTTTTGACCGATCAACTCTTTTGTTTTGAAGCAATTTTATACATTCTCGGACTTCTTCTGGAGAACTTCCATAAGAGCCAAGAATAGAGGTCTCCTTTCCCACCATCATTGAAAGGTTGAGAGGAACTGTATCTTCAAATATGCCATGTACTACTATTTTACCAGTACCATAACTTACCATATCAATTGCTTGTTGGAGGACTATAGGACCTTTATGTTCCTTCATATATCCTACACAATCATATATTATGTCAACTTTAGGCAATCTTACATCAGGCATCATTGGTAATGGTATTAACTCAACGAGTTTATTTATTTTTATTACAGGATTATCATTTCTGGCATTAATAACTTCATCAGCACCTAATTCTGTTGCTTTTTTTAAGCGATGATCTGATAAATCAACTATAATTATTTTATTTATTTCCATATCTAGAGCTTTTATGCATTGAATTATACCTAATCCTATTAATCCTGCCCCAAATATTACCACATTATCCTCCTTAGAAGGATTACCCTTCATCAAAGCATGATATGAATTACCTAAAGGTTCGAGTGTCGCTGCTTCTTCAAATGAAATCTCAGAAGGTATTTGATGGACGTTAAAATCTTCAAAAACGGGTACTGGAACATATTCTGCCATACCACCGCCACGAGAAAACGCCACTACTTTATCACCTTCCTTGATTCCACAGACATTGCTTCCAACTTTATCTACAATCCCACAATATTCATGACCAGGTATTCCCCCTTTTTTTAAAGGTCTTACAAGCATTGGGGTATAGAGATTCAATTTATACATGTGTAAATCGGAACCACAAATCCCGCAAGCATTGACTTTGATAAGAATCTCGTTATCTTGAACTTCAGGTTTTTCCACTTCTTCTACTCTAATATCTCTAGGACCGTAAAAAACAGCAGCTTTCACAATTTTTCACACAAAATATATAACTTATTTGAGAATAATTCTATAATATTTGTGATTTTAGCTGAAAAGATATTTATAATTATAGGTTTCTAATTCGAAATTACACATCGAAAGAATATTTTTATGTTATCCAGTTGAATATTTCATATGATAGATTTTAAAGATAAAGTTGCAGTTATCACTGGTGCGGCTAGTGGTATTGGATTAGGGTTGGCAGAAAAGTGTGCTAAAGAAGGTATGAAAGTGGTTATTGCCGATATTGATGAAAAGCGATTAAGAAGGTTAGAACGAAAATTAAAAAGAGGGGAAATTGAAGTGCTTTCAGTAGTAACAGATGTTTCTAAAGCTTCCGACGTTGAGGAATTAGCAAAAAAAACACTCGATACTTTTGGTGTTGTTCATCTTTTGTTTAATAATGCGGGAATAGCTATTCCCCAGCTTGCTTGGGAATATGATTTAAAAGATTGGGAACTCGTATTGAGCGTGAATTTATGGGGTGTAATTCATGGTATTCATACTTTTATTCCGATAATGCTCAAACAGGATACAGAATGTCATATTGTTAACACAGCTTCTATAGAAGGGATAATCTCAAGTGGAATAGGGGGTGCTACATATGGGGTGTGTAAACATGCAATTGTTCATCTAACAGAAAGGTTGGCTCTTGAATTGGAGGAAAATGGGCCTAAGATTAAAGTTTCTGTCCTTTGTCCTGGATTTGTGAAAACGAATATATTCTTATCAGCACTCAATAGATTATCTGAAGAAGATAGAAGAGATTTTTTTAATCCTGATGAATTAGATGCAGAAAGAATTGAAGAAATCAAAAATTTTATGGAGAATTCCCCCGCGATAATGCCAGAAGAGGTTGCTAATATCACATTTCAAGCGATCAAAAATGAAAAATTGTATATTTTTACACATAAAGATTCTGTCATTACAGAGCGAGTAAATGAACGTTTGAACGCTATTATTTCGGAATTTAATGAATAATACTTAAATCCTTACAAAATAGATTTTATTATTTTTCTCTATTCTTTTTACTTTATGTTGATGTTCTAAATAGATCAAGTGGCTTAAAACCTCACTAATAGCAAGAAATTCATTAATTTCACTTAAATTCTTTCCGAAATGTAGTTGAGAAATTTGATAAGGTGTTTTTGGTTCTTCTTTAATGGTGTCAGCAATTTCGATCAACCGATTCTCATGATGTTTTTTAATATCTAAAATTCTTTCATGCGGATTGTAAATAATCTCCTGATGTGCGGGAAATATTATGCTCGGATTCAGTTGATCAATTCGATCCAAGGAGTCCAAATAATGTTTTAAAATATTGTTAAAATCAACTCCTTTATATTCCTCTATCATAGTATTTGGGATAATATACGCTCCGATATGAGGAGTTATTCTCGAAAGAATATGATCTCCTGAAAAGAGATAACTTTTTTTTTCATAAAAGACACATATATGACCAATGCTATGTCCTGGAGTCCAAATTATTTTCAATTTATTTGAATTAATTGAGATCTCATCATTATCCCGTAAAATTCGATCTGGTTCATGATATTCTGTAAAACTTCGAAAATTAACCATATAGTTGAGTACTTTTTTTGCTTGATCTTCATCCATGCCATATTTTATTAAATAAGAAGATGATTCTTCAGCGGAATCTTGAGTATATTCTGAATTTTTTGGTCTTACCCTCCATCTCATCAAGGAATTAGTCATTTCATGAGCAAGTATTTGTATATTTGGATTTTTAAGTTTAATAGCTTTAGCAATTCCAATATGATCCGGGTGTTCATGAGTAAGAATTAGATATTTTAAGTCATCAATTGATATGTTTAAATTTTCAAGCTCAGAAAAAAATAAATTTTCACATTCTCTAAAACTTAAACCTGCATCTATAAGAATGTAGTTCTCTTCAATTTTAAGCAAATACATGCTTACAAATTGGAGTCCTTCAAACGATGGAAAGTTTATTTTAAATTGATATACTCCATCAATTTCGTTTATTTCAGACTTTAAATTGTATTTAAACAATATTTTTCAGGGTTTAGTGTGAATCTAATAACAATAATAATTGTGTAGATATTTTTTAGTTTGTTATTTCTTTTAAGTATCGATACGGAGTGGTTTCTTCATTTAAAAGTTGTACTGAATTTTTTAATTCTATAGCAGAAGGAGGAGAGGAAAAGTATCAAAATCAAATATGTTATATAAAAATAAATTGAAAATTTTATAAGCACTACAGTTTTTACCAAATAAAATATTTTAGAAAATTTTTTGAATTAAAAACAAATATGCAAAAGTAGATATAAATTAAAGGAAAATAGTATGAAAAGTATTCAAGAAAGTCTAATAACACGTGTAAAAGGACCAGCAAGAATTGACAATAAGATAAACGCTTATAAATGTAATAATTGCGGAAATATTAGATATCCACAAAGAACTTATTGCAATAGATGCCAAGGCACTGATTTTTCACAGATTTTATTAGGACCTAAAGGAGAAGTAATAACATTTTCATCAACCTATAAGAGAAAAGCAACAGATGAACAACGAATTTTTGGCTCTGCAAGGCTGTATTCTGAAGATGGAAAGGATTCCATTGGAATAAGTGGGACTTTTGATGTTAAAAGTATTGAGGATTTAAAAATAGGGGATAAAGTAGAATTAATCCCACACGATAAATTTAATATATTTAAAAAATTGGAGGAATAAGAATGAGAAATGTAGCTGTTGTAGGTGCTGGGATGTCTCCTTTTGGAAGACTCGATGCACTAATGTATCAAGAAATTGGAAGACCTGCGGTAAATGATGCTATTGAAAATGCAGGGATAGATCGTAAATTGATCGAAAGTTGTTATTATGGCACTTGTGGGGGAGTCGGTGTCGGTCATGAGATTATGGATGAATGCGGTATGGTGGGAATCCCTATTACAAGAGTCGTAAATGCATGCTCATCTGGTTCGAATGCATTTCGACTAGCTTTTATGGATATAGCTTCAGGAATGAGTGATTGTGTAATGGCAATGGGAATTGAAAAAATGAAGAATGTATCCATGGGGGTAGTTGGGGGAGGGACAAGGTTTCAAATTGAAGCAAAGGCATACAGTTATAGTTCTCCAATGCCTAGTGGTGGTGGGGGTGGTATGCCTGCAGGTTTTGCTTTTATGGGGAGAACACATATGAAGGAGTACGGTTCAACAAAAGAAGATTTTGCTAATATTGTTGTAAAAAGTAGAAGAAATGCCTCTAAAAATCATAAAGCAGAATTTCAAACTCCTATGACTTTAGATGAAGTTTTAGATGATGTAATGATAAATGATCCCCTTACTAGATCTCAATGCTGCCCTCGTACAGATGGAGCTGCTGCTGTTGTTGTAATGAGTGAAGATTTTGTAAAGAAACATCACATTGATACTCCTATCTGGGTTAAAGGTAGTGCTATGGGAAGTAATATGGGGGGAGCAAATGAAAGGCGATTTTTTGAAGAGACCGGTAAATGGTATGGCCCCGGAATAGTTACTGACTATTTAACTGCACAAAAAGTATATAAAATGGCTAATGTCGAACCAAAAGACTTTTATAATAGAGGATTTGTTGAATGTCATGACTGTTTTTCAGTTTCTGAGCTTGTACATTATGAAGATTTTGGTTTCTGTAAAAAAGGTGAAGGACCATCTATGATAAATGATGGAGTTGTAGAAATCGATGGTGATCTTCCTATAAATCCAAGTGGTGGATTACTATCAGTTGGTCACCCACTAGGGGCAACAGGAGTGCGCCAAGTTGCAGAAATATTTTGGCAGATGACCAAAGATAAGGAAGTAGCAAAAAGACAAGTTCCTGATAAACACCTTGATCTAGGTCTTCAACATACACTAGGACAACCTGGAATGGGTTTCACTAATGTAATGCATGTCTTTTCAAGAGATCTTAAAATCTAAGCTTTCTTTACTTAATGTTCTGTTATTCTTTTTTCTTATTATTTATTTTCTTTAGCTGCTACTAAAGAAAGAATGAGCTTATTCCTCGAAATAGGTGGGCAAACAAGGGAAGGAGAACTGGAAGTTTCAAAATCGGTTAAAAAACTCAATGAAAACCTTGAGAAAAAATAACTTTTTATTTAATAATAGGTCAGAAATATTATTACAATTAAAAAAATTATGAAGCAGAAAATGGAATATAAAGATTATAAAGTTTTCAAAATTGAAGTTAAAAATGCAATTGCATGGGTTACAATTGATAATCCTCCTGTAAATTTGATTAATATGGATTTTTTGGTGGATATGGAACGATTTTTCACTCAAGTTAAAGAAGATGATGATGTGAAAGTCATAGTCTTTCAAAGTGCTGATCCGGATATTTTTATCTCGCATTTTGATGTAACCGCTTTAACTGATTTTCCAGAAGAACCTGCACCACCAGCTACAGATTTACAAGGGTGGAAAAAATATTTCATGGAATTTCGGACGTTACCAAAAGTTACAATAGCAAAAATTGAGGGAATTGTAGGTGGTGGGGGAAATGAATTTGCATTGTCTATGGATATGAGATTTGGTGCTATAGGCAAAGCAGTATTTTCTCAGACTGAAGCTGCAGTAGGTATTATCGCTGGCGGGGGCGGAACACACTGGCTAACACGATTGATGGGAAGATCTAGAGCGTTAGAAGCAATGCTGGGCCTTATGCCCTTTTCAGCTGAAATGGCCGAACGCTATGGATGGATTAATAGAGCATTACCCGCAGACAAAATTGGTCAGTTTGTAGAAATCCTAGCCAATAGTATTGCATATGTTTCTGCTGAGACAATTGCACTTGTTAAACGTTCAGTTGTTGTAGCTGAAGAGATGCCTAGAAAGGATGGACTACTTGAGGAAGGTCATTTATTTGCCATAGCAGCAGCCTCAATAGATTCAAAAGGGAGAATGAATGAAGCTCTTGCTTCAGGGTTACAAACAAGAGAATCAGAATTAGGTCCAAAACGAAGATTAGAAGAAATGGAAAAAATCCTAGGTAAAATATTCTAATTTTTTTCTTATAATGCAATAATTAAATATTCTTTTAGCTAAAATAAGTTCATAAAATAAGTATCTTTATGAATAGTTAAAGAATATGTGGTCTTTAGATCATAAAAGGAGTAATAGATATGAGTTATAATGGTTTTAAATTGTTTAAAATAAGAATTGACAGAGGAGTACTTTTTGCTACTATTGATAATCCTCCTATGAATCTCTTAAATATGCAAATGATAATGGAATTTGGCATGCTTGCAACTACTGTTAGGAATGATGATAATGTTAGGGTGATCGTATTTGACAGCGCTGATCCGGATTTCTTTATTGCTCATTTTGACGTTCAAGGATTAGTGGTAATGCCTGACGAGGCAGCACCAAAAAAGACAAGTATTGAAGGTACCGTGCATGCACTTAATGAAGCATATCGTACTATGCCTAAAATTTCAATTGCGAAAGTTGAAGGTGTGGTACGTGGTGGAGGATTTGAGTTCATTCAAAGCTTCGATATGATTTTTGGGGAAAAGGAAAAAGCTGTATTTGCTCAACCCGAAATAGGGGTAGGTATTATACCTGGAGGTGGAGGAACAATTAGGATCCCCCGTGAAATTGGTCGAAGAAGAGCAATGGAAGTTGTAGTTGGGGGACATGATTTTCCTGCTGAAGTAGCTGAACTTTATGGTTTAATTAATCGTGCACTTCCTCCAGAGAAATTAACTCTTTATGTTGAAAATTTAGCTTATAGGATTGCATCATTTCCTGCTGAATCAATTGCCATAGCAAAACAATCTGTATTAGCAGGAGTAGATTTACCTCTTGAAGAAGCACTTTTGGAAGAGCAATATTTATTTGGGAGGGCTGTTGCTTTACCTACTTCTAAAGCAAGAATGAATATGTTTTTAAGCACCGAAGGGCAATCTCGTGAAGTAGAGGCCAATAGAAATACGCTTCTTGAAGAACAAGAAGAGAATCCTTTCTCAATGTTTGAAGAATTGGAAAAGGAATAATATTTCTAAATTATTTTATTTTTTTTTAAATTTTGAATTTGATCCTCAGAATAATTAAGAGATTTTAAGATTTCTTCTGTGTGTTGACCTGTTTTAGGAGCTAAACTTCTTATTGTAGGAGGGGTTCTTGACATTTTTATAGGTGAAGCTAAATTCTGAATTTCTCCAAAAATAGGGTGTTCCATTGTAACAATCATGTTACGAGCTTTAATTTGAGGATCTTCACATGCTTCAAAATAATTCTGAACTAGAGATATGCATGTATCATAATTTTTAAAAACTTCAAACCATTCTTCTGAAGTTTTCTTAGAAAATTCAGTCTCTAATTCTTTGAAAACCTTTTCTTTTTCTTCTCCCTGAACCCACATCTTTGATTTTAAATCTGGTCGATTTAATCCATCACATAAACCTTGCCAAAATTTAGGTTCCATAGCACCAACAGCAATATATCGCTCATCTTTAGTTTTATATGCATAATAGTAGGGTGATCCACCACCTGTTTTTGCTCTTTTTACTGATTCTTCCGATTCCTCCCTTAAATCTCTTACAAACTTAGCTGCTGCAGCCAAGGGATTGAAAAAGAAAACAGAATCTGTCATAGAAATATCAATATATTGCCCCTTTTTTTCTGGATTATGATCTCTTTCAAATAGAGCTCCAAGTATCCCAATAACAGAAACCAATGCTCCACCTATATCTCCCACTGATACACCAGGTGGTATTGGTCTTCGTTCTATATCATCTTTACCCAGTTCATATCTTTCTCTTGTTGCATCTAAAACTCCCGCGACAGCAATGTAATTAATATCATGCCCGGCAATCTGTTCGTAAGGTCCATCCTGTCCATAACCTGTCATAGAACAGCATATTATTGATGGATTTATGGAGGATAAAGTCTTATAATCGATTTCTAATCGTTCCATAACTTTCGGTCGAAAAGTATCCATCACCACGTCTGCTCTCTTAACCAATTCATAAAATATTTTTTTTCCTGCTTCAGATTTTAAATTTATAGTGATTGATTTTTTATTTCTCATAAGCACTGCATTAAATGCACTTTCGCTGTATCCTCCCTTCTGGAAAAAGGGAGGGAGGTTGCTCATAGGATCGCCCGGATTCTCTACACGAATGACATTTGCCCCGAGATCTGACAAGATCATTGTACAATATGGACCAGGAAGCATTCTTGATAAATCCAAAATTGTAATATTCTCTAATGGTAAAGTCATAAATAATCAAAATTTTTACCTGATTTTTTATTTTACTAATTCTGCTTGAACATGAAAAAAAGGTTGAGGAACAATTTAAGATATATATTTAATAATTGCGAATTATTATTGTCTAAATATTTCCCCCAAAATATTTCACTGATTGACTAATGGAAAATTCAAGCAAATTTTCTTCATTAAGGGAATTAAAAGGAGCAAGATTGATTGGTTACTCTTTAGGAAATTTTGGGATTATGTTGTTGTTATTCTTAACTGATTCCTATTCATATAATTTCTATGTTTATACGATCAGGATAGATTCAATTCTAGTCTCGATAGGGACTACAATATATATGCTAACAACGGCATTTTCGGGTATTATTTTTGGGGTATTACTGGATAATACTACTCCCAGAAGAATCGGTAAAAGAAGACCGTATATTCTTATTGGATTACCTATTTGGCTTATAGCTACAATTTTAGTTTATTTACCTCCTTGGATACCACCTCAAGCAGAAGCAGTAGCAAGTACTGTTCTGTTTTGGCCGACCGCAATATGGTTCTGGATATTGAGTCTATTAAAAGGTGTATTTGGTGGATTAATGATGATGGTATTCAGTTCAGTTCTTCCTGAAATTTCTCAAACATTAGAAAATAGAAAAAAAGCTGCGGTAATAGGTGCAAACTTGAGGATTTTTGCCTCAATTATAAGTATTGCTTTTCCTAATATACTTCAGAGTGTTCTTGAAGACCCTACATATCCAAGGTATTGGACTGATAGCGGAAGGTTTATTAGAAACGTAATGCCTCCAATTTCAATGACCTTCGGAGCATTTTCTGCCATTCTCATCTTAATATCGTTTTTCTCTATTGATGAGAGCTTCCATCTGAACTCTCCAAATTTTAAAAGACGTTCATTAAGAAATGCATTTAAACAGCTCTTCATCCCCGCAAGAGATAAAGAATATATGAAACTAATGAGCGCAGGGGTATTTGGTCAAGTAAGTCAATTTGCTCTTGTTTTTACAATTATCCCGTTTATTGCGCATGTTTTGGGAAGGAGTTTGGCTACTGATGAAGTTGGAATTCTTTATATCATCTATATTGTAATTAGTATATCAACAAAATTCGTATGGTTGTACATTTGGAGATATATAATGAAAAGGCAAGCTAAAATTCTTAGAACGTATAAATGGAACGTAACAATCATAATAATCGCTACATTTTTCGAATTGTTTTTTCTATTGGAATTGAATATAGTTGCTGGATTAATCTTATTCATTCTATCATTTGGTACGGTTTTAGGAAGTATGTATGCAACAGGAATATTCAGTTCACCTATAATGAACGAATTAGTTGACAGAGCTGCTGAAATGCATATCGCAAAAAGTGGAAATAAACCAATGGATAAAAATCAAGCTGTAACAATGCTTTCCGGAGCATATATGGGACTATTTATGTTTTCCACGAATATTTTAGCAGCACTTTCCTCAACATTGTATGGGTTCCTATATCAAGGTGAGAATTCTCTAAATCCAATCATTCTCACGTTTGGTTTAGCCTCAATGGGATTATTCTATATCGTGTCTCTCATCTTCCTTCAACTTTTTAAGGTAAAGCTAAAGGAGTAAAGAAGAAATTAATCGAAAAATATTTCAAAACAATAAAGAAAAGATTAAAGTTTATTTTCTAATTTCATACTCTGCTTTTTCTCGATCATATGTCGTTTCTGTTATTCCAGCTTCTTTTAAAACTTGTTTTAATGTTCTGTGGACTTCGCTTTTTGGCAGAGATTCAATAAAGTCAATAAATCTAGGAATTTCGAAATATGCCATTTTACCTTGACAATAATCAAGTAGCTCTTCTGGTGTCATTGATTCACCCGGTTTCAGTACAATTGATACCATAACTTCATCTTCTACTACACCTTCAGGTTGGACAGCGTAAGCGGCAGATTCTAAGACTTTTTCATGCTGGTTTATTACTCGTTCAATTGACCAAGGTGAAATATTTTCACCCCTACGTCGGATTGAATCTTTTTTCCTATCTACGAAATAAAACCACCCATTCTCATCCTTCGTAGCCAGATCTCCTGTATGGAACCATAAATTTCCATCCTTAGCTTCACGGATTTTTGATTTTGTAGAATCTTCATCTTTATAATATGTGACTTTCCGCATCTCTAGTTCTCCTTTGTTTACCAGAAAGACTAATTCTCCTATTTCATTAGGATCTAACAAATTTCCCTCCTCATCCAAGATATCTGCTCTTGTACCACCTAAAGGTTTCCCCATTGAGCCAACAGGAACATTTTTCTGGAAAAAAGGTCCAAGTATATAACCACCACCATCTACCGCACCATAAAATTCCTTTATCTCAACGTTAAAACGTTTTTCAAAAGGGATTACTAATTCTTTAGGACAAGCTGCTGAAACAATTAATTTAACATTATTTTCAACATCATTAGGAAGTTCAGGTTGCTTTAATAAAAACTGGGGCATGGCACCTAATAAATTGAAGGAGGTAACATTATATTTTCTGCAGATATCCCAGTGTCGGCTGGCACTAAATCTTTTAGAAAGAACAACTGGTGTTTCTGTAAAATATCCAGGAAGAGTTGTAATTTGCAACGCGTTACCATGGAATAAGGGCAAACATGTGAACAATACATTATCTTCACCACCCAAGAATAGTCTAATTAAACCAGAGGCTGTTTGTAAAGCATTACCAGCAATAGTTTTTTTATAGAAGAACGTAGTAGCCTTTGGTGGTCCTGTAGTTCCTGAAGTATACATAAGGTAACATTTTTCTTCAAAATCAATTTCAGCCTTAATATCCGTATCAGATGATTCCATTACTTCTTGAAGAGTTATCATTCCCTCTGGCAGCTCAAAATCTGTAGGAGCTTCATTAATATCTACTATTACAGTTTTAATTTTTGGTAAATCTTCTTTGATTTCCGAATATGCATCGATCATACTCCAATGTATGACTAAAATTTCAGAATCGCTGTGATCAATAATATATTGTAATGTGACTCCTTTTAGGGCAGTATTTATTAACACCGCATATCCCCCGAGTTTCCATGTTCCAAAAAGAGTGAAAAGAAATTCAGGAGAATTAATTTCCATTAACGAAAGTCCGACACCAGATTTCAATCCAAACTGTGATAAACCATTTGCCATTCGATTTGAATATAGATGCATGTCTCGATAAGTATATTTCTCATCAATTCCTTCATCAAAATCTCGAATATATGTTAAAAAAACCTTGTCTCCTACAGTTTTAGCTTTATTTTTCACAACATCATTAAATATTGTTGTAGCTGTTATTTTAAAATCAGACAATTCAATACCCACTTAAGCTTTTAATTTCATTCTTTTAGACTTATTACAGTCCATTAAATAAAAAAATAATAAAAATAGAAAGCATAAAAATTTATCTTTTTACCTCATAACCAGCCTTTTCTCTGTCGTAGGTTGATTCAGTAACTCCACGTTCTTTAAGAAATCTTTTCATTATCCTATGAACTTTACTCTTTGGAAGTTCTTCAACAAAGTCAATAAAGCGAGGAATTTGAAAATAAGCTAGCTTATCTTGAAGATAATCCAATAATTCTTCAGCTTCCATGGTCTGATTAGGCTGTAGTACTACAGCAACCATTACTTCATCTTCAGCATAATCTTCTCCTACTTGGTGTCCTTTAATACCATATGCGGCAGATTCGAGCACTTTCTTGTGCAGGTTGATTGCCCGTTCAATAGACCACGCAGCTATATTTTCTCCACGGCGCCGAATTGAGTCTTTCTTACGATCCACAAAAAAGAACCAGCCGTTCTCGTCCTTAGTAGATAGATCCCCTGTAAGAAACCACATTCTACCATCTGGAGCAGTCTGGATTCTTGCTGCCGATGCTTCTGGATTCTTATAATAACTCACCTTTCTCTGTTCTTTTTCTTCTGGTTTGACAAGAAAAACAAGTTCTCCAACGCTATCTGGTCCCAAAATATTTAGATCGTCGTCCATTATTTCTGCAACGACTCCAGGCGGCGGTCTTCCCATAGAACCTACCGGTGCATCTGGATCACCTTGAGCCCCTAAACTAAAGCCTCCTCCATCCACAGCACCATACCCTTCCCATAATTTTACGCCGAACCTTTCCTCAAAATCTCTTACTAATTCTTTTGGAGCTGCAGCAGAACCAATAAACTCGACTTTGTGGTCTCTATCATTTGGACGAGGTGGTTGTTTCATAAGATATTGAGGCATTGAGCCCAAAACATTAAATGTAGTTACTTCATATTTTCGCACAATATCCCAAAGTCTTGAAGCTGAAAATCTTTTAGATAACACAACAGGCACTTCACCATAATAACCAGGCATAGTGCATAACTGAAGCGCATTTCCATGAAATAAAGGCAAACAAGTATATAGTTTGAAACCAGGGCGTGCTATATTACTAGCCCATATCATTACTCCAATGAAAGCAAGCCCATACATACCCCTATGGAAAAATGTTGTAGCTTTTGGAAGTCCTGTTGTTCCAGATGTATAAATTAGAGTAGCCATATCGTTTGGACTTAATTTCACATTAATTTCTGCATCAGAGGTATCCATAAATTTCTGAAGAGATACAGTTCCTTCAGGTAATTTATAATCATCAGGAGCTTCATTGATATCGACTATAATATGTTTAGCTTTTGGCAATTGATCCTTAATGTTTTGAACATTTTCTATCAAGGTCCAATGAGTTACTATCGCTTTACTATCACTATGATCAATAATAAATTGCAATCCCTCTCCCTTTAAACCCGTATTCACAAGGGTTACATAAATCCCAATTTTCCATGCTCCAAATAATACAAAAAGAAATTCAGGACTGTTGATTTGATACAGAGAAATCCCATCTCCTCGATTTAATCCTGCATTCAATAGAGCATTGGCAACTCGGTTTGATTGTAAATGCATGTCGCGATATGTATAGGTTTCATCGATTCCTTTATCAAAGTCTCTAATAAATGTCAGAAAAACTTTATCACCGCTAATTTTTGCTTTAGTCTTTACTAAATCGGCAAATGAAGTGGTAGGAGTAATATTATACTTTTCTTGTAATTTCTTACCTAATATTGCAAAGTCAGACATATTCATTCAAGTCAATTTTGTAATTATTTAGAATAGTCTAAAGAATAATAAATTGTTGATTTAAGCTATTTAAGTACTAACTGAATCAATTTATTTTTTCTTTTTTATAATCCAGATTTGATTCGAATATTCTTTTTATTTGAGATGAATTATACTATCACTGATAAATTCTATAATGTTTAATAGATTGTTGTTTTAATATTTAATAACTCAATGAGCAATTGTAAGGAGATTAAATTAATTATGCCTTGGGAAGAAGTAAAAGATATATTACGCCCTAATATGGATGATATTCATATGGGTGTTATGAAAGTGGATGAGGAAAAATGTAATAAATGTGAATTATGCATGCAGAACTGCCCTTTTCGATGCTGGGAAAAAAGTGAAGAGGGATTTCCAGTAATGAAAGAGGAATATGCATGTTTTAGTTGCTATAATTGTAAAGTCGCATGTCCAAATGATGCAATGATGATTATTGATTCATATCATGTAGATGAGGGTTTTTGGAAAACTGAACCACACCCTTTACCTGCTAAAATACCTATGGAAGCTAAAGATGATGAAGGGAATCCTACAGAATGGAACGAAATTGAGAATGCTGTTTTTACTCGTAGAAGTGTAAGGAATTTTAAAGATAAGCCTATACCAGAAACAATAATTCAGAGAGTTCTGGAAGCAGGTAGATTTGCTCCAAGTGCGGGAAATTGTCAACCTTGGAGATTCATTGTTATCACTGATAAAGCATTACTTGCCGAGATTAACAATGTAACTAAAAATCTACTCACTAATTTATATAACATGTATATGAACGATACATCAGTAAAAGGTTTAGCATCTATGGTTGAGGGTCCCCCTCTCAATGTATCAGCGTATGATCCTCGGGTTATGTTGGGAGGATTTGGTACAATTGCTAAACATAAAGAACTTGATCCTACAATGGATGCTCCTGCTGTAATACTTCTACTCGCAGACGATAGATCTATAGGGAGTCCGGAATTAAATATCGGGATATGTGGCCAGAATATGAATTTAGTAGCAAATTCACTCGGAATTAAAGCTTGTTGGAACGGCTTTATAGCTGCTGGTGTTAATTTTTTCCAACCAATAAAGAAAAAATTAGGTATTGAAAAACCATGGACTTGTGCCAGTTCACTATGTCTCGGTTATCCCAAGTTTAAGCAAGAAGGAGTTGTACCGCGTGAATTCAGACCAGTAACTTGGTTCCGAGAAGGTGCAGAAGGTCCTGAAATATAAGAAGAAGTAAATACTCCACAAGCGAGAAAGTAAGAAATTTATATTGAGAATTTTTAATTTTTAAACTTCTATTTTTTTAATTTTATCAGTCAATTTTATAAAATTTAAAATATTGTCGATTTAATATATTGGTTAGAATGTGCCATGGGAAGATGTAAAAGGATATGATAGATGAACAAAAATTAGAAGAGTCGGATTTAATTGATGAAGAGGAATTTACAAAAAGATTAGAAAAAGTAACTAAGAAATGTGAAAAGATAATTATCGAATTTTTAACTGTTTTCGCAGAAGATAAGCTTTCATGAGGCGCTCTAGTAGAGATAAATGCTAAGGATTTTGCAGATAAAGTTGCTGTTAAATTTGAAGATTTATCTTGGACTTATAAGGAGTTTAATGAAATAGTAAACCAATATGCCAACTATTTTTATTCCTTAGGATTAAGAAAAGGAGATGATATTGTACTTCTGATGACTAAAAGTAGATTTAAAAAAGGAGGAATTCAGAATTGATATTATTGAAGATCCTATATATGTTTTATTACCAAATAATACTGAATATCCAATTTTAACCGAGGAAATCAATAATGATATCCAAAAGGGTTTTTACCCGTTTTAACCTCAATTATTTCACATTTTTTTGATAAGCTCCTTTAATGTCTTAGCTAAATTTTTCTAGCAATCCTATTGCTTCGTGATGAGTTCGAACTCCCCCAGAAGTTTGTAGAGTTAAACTATATATGAAATAGATTCTAATTTAAAATTAATAGAAAAAAAAATGAAAAAAAAAAAATTAGAGGAAAAAGCTATGTCGGATATAAAATATTATGATTTTTTATACACCATCCAAGAAATTTCTCAAAAATCACATTCAATCCAGAAAAAGGTCATGTCTTGCGTGTTCGAGAATTACGATGCTTGCCATCTCATTAACAAATTAGATAGGCAAATTGCACGTCTTGATGGATTACTATCTAACTAAAAATTAAAAATAAAAAATTAAAAAGAGAGGTGAAAATGTAATTATGTGGGGTTTTTTAGCCATTGTTTTACTAATGATTTCCATATTCTAAGAATATTGAAGGAAACTTTCTAGTAGTTAATGCTACTGGGAGATTACAATTTTTATTTTATTCTTATTTTTTTTATCTTTTTTTTAAAATTTCTTTTGAAAATAATCAGAAAAGTTATGATTAAGAGAGAGATTCTAAAATTAACTCAACTAAATCAACCATTTTAAGATTTGAATCAAGTTCTTCTATGGCATCTGATAAATTTCGATAACAGAACGGACAAGTACTAACCAAATATTCTGCTTCTGTTTCTTCAGCTTCTTTAATTCTGTTTTTAGCCATGTCCATAGATAATTCTGGAAATCCTTTTCGTACTCCACCTCCCGCTCCACAACACATAGCAGCAAAACGGTTTGTCTTCATTTCTGTTAAATCTGAAATTTTACTTAGTATATCTCGTGGTTCTTCATAGATACCCATGTGCCTTCCAAGATGGCATGGATCGTGATATGTGGTTTTAATGCCTAAATTCTTCAATTTAGATTTATTTTTAGTTATAATATCTTTGAGATATTCGACCGAATGTAGAATTTCAATGCCTCCCAATTTATCACCATAATCTCTCTTAAATGTTCTATAACAACCCGCACAGCTAGTAATAATCCTCTTTATTCCTCTTTCTCTAAATAATTTTGCATTCTCTTCAGCTACTTTTTCAAAAGAATTTCGATCTCCGGTTCTCATCCCTACACTTCCACAACATACTTCATGTTCACCAAATATTGAAAAATCCTCTCCTAGTTTATTGAATATTTTAGCAGTAGCTACAGCAACAGGTTTTATTTGAGGAGTTAAAGCCGATGTGCATCCTACAAAATATAGAGTTTCAGCATCTTCTTTCCAAGCGTCTTTAATTTTGAAATCTAGTTCTTCAATCCAATTATGCTTTTCTTTATTATCTCGTTCGTATGGATTATATAATTCCATCATTGCTTTATTCATGGGAACTTGTGATTCTATTGGAAATCCTGCTGCTACTAAATCCGCTCTTAAGGCTTCGTATGTATTGACATGATCCATTAGGTGAGATAAAGGAAAATCAAAATTTTCATTATGAGATGTAAAACAAACTTGTTCACAAAGACCACAGAGTGTACATTGGAATATTACGTCACTGATATCTTGACTGAGCTTTAAATGCCCCCATAGAAGCCCTTTCATGATGATGTTTTTACCCCGGGCATTGTATACTTCAAACGACTGATTTGCCTTATAAACCGGGCAACTGTAAAATATTCCCTTGACAGGAAAATTTTTTGCTCTACACTGTCCACATTGTGCACATGCTAAAGCAGCTTCTTCTAATTTGCTTAAATTTTCTAATTGTTCTTTTATCACAGTCATAACTCCCGCCTTTAATATTTATCTGTTAAATAAAATTTACCTGGGCTTAATATTCTGTTAGGATCAAGAGCTTTCTTGATTGTAATCATAAAATTATAATACTCTTCTGATAAGGCTCCAGAGTCAACTAACGCTCTTCCAATAATTTCGCCCATCCAGTAGTGCACACCACCCAGTTCTTTAATTTGGGTAATAATTAGATCCTTCCATAATTCTTGTTGTTTTTCTCGGTGTTCTATTGTACTCATAGCGCCAGCACCACCTGCAACATCAATGTAACATGGATAGACACCAAATGCAATATAACTAGCAGCTCCACCAGGTCCGATTTCTTGCATTTTTGGAAAATTCCTTTTAGTCCATTCATCATACATCATACTATATTTAGGTAATAGATTTGTGGGAGTTTTGAGACAGGCACTCATTGTAAATATAAATCCACCCCCCCAACTATTGTCTGACCATTGCCATTTTCCATTTTCTTCATAAAACCATTTTCCTACATTTCCTTCTTCTATTGTATCTCCTAATCTTTCGAATTCAGCTTCTTCAGCATATTTTTCAATTCTTTCTATGTTATAATCCAATTGTTTTTGAGTATCGGCTACGGTAGTATAGTATAAAACACCTCCTCTAACTGATTTATTTGCCAAACCTTTCACAATATTTCGTGACGTTAATCCAACCACATTACTGGGAGGATAATAAAAGAAATCATGCAACTGTAATCTATGATGTTGCCATTTGACCATTAAATCTGTCACTCGTTCTGTAGGAGTCTGCCCTTTGACTCTTTTAATTACATAAGTGGCATATCCTCTATATTCAGGAAGTGGAAAGATATTGAATGATGCTTTAGTTTTAATCCCGTGAATTCCAACATCACCTAAAAATATACCAGAATAATCTGCGCCTAAACCAAATCTAGTAAATGGTTTATCACGAAAAGAATTCGCTTTCGCTCCTGTGTATATAATCTCCCCTGTTGGTAAGACGACTTCTAATCCAACACATTGTTCTGTTACAGCACCATACATAGCGGCACCTCCACCACCGACTGTATTATTAGAAAGCCCTCCGCCAATAGTAGCAGAGAATCCAGAAGCGGGACCCGTTGTTCCAGTATAGTATCCAATTCCAACTCTACTAAGCTGTTCACATAGCTCGCTCCATGAAATTCCAACTTCTACAGTAACAATCATATTATCCTCATCAACATCTAATATTTTGTTCATTCGAGTAACATCTAAAACTATCCCTCCATCACCAATGGGTTTAGATCCTCCAGTCAAATCAGCACCATTTCCCCTAGGAATGATAGGTGTTTTATATTTATTAGCAATTTTCAATATTTCAGAGATTTCTTCTGGTGTATTTGGCTTCACTACTATATCCGGAATTCCTTGTAATGTAAAGTCACAATTCATTGAATAAGAATAACAAATAGGTTCAGAATCAGTAACATATTTAGTTCCTACAACATTTTCAATTTCCTCATATGCGTTTTGAATAGCATTCATGATTTAATTATTCATCTTATGTCTTTAAATAAATTTTTAAGAAAAAGAGAAGTATCCCAAATTTAAATAGGTTTTGATTAAATGGAATAGGCTTTAAGATGTTAATGATAAAGAATAATATTTAATAATGTTCACAATCAATAATACTTGTTTAACACAAAACGAAATCTAAAGATAAATATTGAATTTAATAACAAAACAAAATGAGGTTTTAAAAATGGTTGATTTAAATTTAGCTATGGAAGTTAGAGAAATGACTGAAAAGGGTACGATGAAAGAAGATCCAAAAAATATCCTAAAATTGCTGGAATTAGTAAAACAAGTTGCAGCAGAAGACGAAGAATTAAAAGAAGAACTAGAAGATATGGATAAAATTATTGGCCAAATGGTTGTTAATGATAAGGATTTTAAATACTGGCTTAGTTCTGGAGATGGTGAATTTGAATATGGAGAAGGAGACACTGATGATCCCTCTTTCACAATGAAGGCTAATTGGGAAACAATGGGGGGAATGATGTCAGGAGAGGTTGATGGTACAGCGGCTTACATGTCTGGAGATCTTGTTATCGAAGGAAATCTCCAAGATGTGATGGGTTATGCCGAATTCATGCGAATAGCTGTCGAAGCCCTACAAAGACTTGGGCAAGGATAATCAGTTCGGAAATATTATTATTTTTTTTCTTTTTTACCTCAATCTAGTAATTTCGTAATTTAGAAATTATTATCAATAATATGGTACTTTATTTCTTTATAGTTAACAAAATTGGAGTTGAATGAAAATAGTTGATATGAAATTGGCTAAAGAAGTTAGAAAATTGACTTCAAAAAGCAAATTGAAAGAAGATCCAATGAATTTTTTAAAATTATTTGAACTCACAAAGCAATTATCAGTTGAGGATGAGGATTTAAAAGAAGCATTGGAAATCGAGAAAATTGTTGGGCAAATCATTATAACTGATAAAGACACATCGTTCTGGTATAGTGCTGGTGATGGTGTTTTCGACTACGGAGAAGGTGAAGCAAAAGAACCTAATTATACAATGAAAGCAACTTGGGAAATAGTGGGAAAAATACTGAGTATGGAAAGTGATGGCCAGGAAGAATATTTATCTGGTGATTTAGTTATTGAAGGAAATCTCCAAGATGCAATTAATTATGGAGAGATTACTCGTGCGTTTGTAGAAGCTTTACAAAAGTTATAATCCTTATTTATACCTTATATATAACCGAAATTAATAATTAAAATCATTAATTTTGTAAAAATAATTTTTATTTATTTGTTAGGTGATGAATATAAGCGATAAAGTTTATGTATATAGTGTTGGTATGACGAAGTTTGGTAAATTCCTTGATAAAAGTATCAAAAACTTGACTAGGGAGGCTCTTAAATCTCTTCAAGAAGACAATAATTTCGATTTAAAAAATATCGAAGCAGCATGGTTTTCAAATACAGGTTGGGGAATGACCGATTTTCAGCATAGCATCCGAGGACAAGTAGCGCTCACACCCAACGGTGTTGATAAAGTACCGATTACTAATGTGGAAAATGCATGTGCCAGTGGGAGTACAGCATTCAATGGTGCATGGACAGCGATTAAAGCGGGAGTAGTTGACTGTGCTTTAGCCATAGGTACCGAAAAAGTATATCAAGAAGATCGATCAAAAATGATGGGAGGTTTTATGACTTATACAGATGTCGAAATGACAAGAAGTATGATAGCACAGATGCAAAAAGCAGCTAAAGAAAGAGCGGAGAAAACAGAAAAAAGTGGAGAAAAGAAGGGAGAAAAAAAAGGAGGACACTCAGTCTTTATGGATTTCTATGCAGCAGGGGCACGAGCACACATGAAAGAGTATGGAACAACCCAACGTCAACTTGCTGCAATCGCCGCAAAGAATCATAACAATTCTACACTAAATCCACTTGCTCAATATACGTTTCCTATGACTGTAGAACAGGTAATGGAAGACTATGAGGTAGCTTACCCCCTAACTAGAGCGATGTGTGCTCCAGTAGGAGATGGATCTGCTGCTGCAATTCTTTGTTCTGAAAAATTCCTAAAAGAACACCCAAATGACAAAGCAATATTAGTTAGAGCATCAATTCTGCGATCCGGTTCTTGGGGCAAAGATAATGTGTCACAAAGAGCCTCTTCAGCGGCGTATAAAATAGCAGACCTTACCCCAAAAGATATAAATGTAGCTGAAGTTCATGATGCTACTGCTTATGGAGAATTAGAACAGATTGAACAAATGGGATTTTGTCCATTAGGGAAAGGAGGTCCATTTAGTGAAAGCGGGGAGACAGAACTTGGAGGAAAAATTCCTGTAAATCCAAGTGGGGGTTTATTATCACGTGGACATCCTCTTGGTGCTTCAGGTTTAGCACAAATCTATGAACTTGTATTGCAGTTACGTGGAGATGCGGGCAAAAGGCAAGTTAATAATCCTAAATTCGCTCTAGCTGAAAATGGTGGCGGAACAATTGGTTCAGGTCCCGCAGCTATGTGTGTGCACATATTAGAAGCAATTTAAATGTTTATTATTTTTTATATTATCATCTTTTTTATTGTAAAAATACAAAATAAAAGACGAGTATAGCTTTAAAAATTAATACTTCTTGAATAAAAATAGTGAAAAACTAATGAAACAAATAATTTCAAGATGTGGAAACATCTGTTCTGAATGCCCTTGGTCAACCCACATGCGAAAAAAAATTGGTAAAGAAAATTGGGAAAAATATTCTATACAGATTAAAAGTTATATTGGATTTAAACCGGTTAAATATGAATGGGAGGGTTGTGTTGGTTGTCTTACTCCAAATAATGAACTACCAAGTCATCCTTTTTTTAATTTCTTAAAAAAATGTCGTACAAGAAAATGTGGAGAATATAATGAGATTCAAAATTGTGCATATTGCGGACGATTTCCCTGTGCAAATACAGTGGCACGAAATAATATAACAAGGGAAAAAGTATCAGAAAAATTAGGAAAAGAAATTGACGATAATGAATACGAAAATTATATTAAAATGTTTGACGCAATGGAAAATCTCAATGAGATTCGGAGTAAATTAAAAAATACTCAGATTAAAAACCCAAAACCCGTAGTTCATAAACCTGAAATTACTAAATTAGCAGGAGAATTTAAGAATGAAAGCTTCAAATTTGTCTATGAAAAGCTACTTGAAATTGCTAATTCAAATTTGAATATAAAGGGTATTGATACAGTTGCAGGTCTTGAAATGTACAAAACTAGAGAAGAATTTTTATGGAGGTTTCTCTGGATTGTGGTATTATTCGGTGAAATTGATGGAAGTGAATTGAGAATAGACAGTGCTACATTATATGATAACAGAAAACCACTAACCCTTCCCAGTAATGAGGAAGAATGGAATTCATATTTTGATGTCTTATCAAAATTTGATATTTCTGTAGAATTAGAGATACTAACTGATAAATTATATACTCCCGGAGGATATATGAGGTTTAAAACACCCAAAATTAATGAACCAGCATATGTTATCAAAATGAAAGGTGACTCTGATCTTCAAAAATTCCCATTCTTTAAAATGATGAATAAAATGCTCATAGAATTGCAAAAAAAGACTGCAAAGCGGGGATTCTCAAACTTTAGAAAACTCAATTTTAATTCTCTTTTAAATTAAAAATATAAAAAAGTAAATCTATTGGTTAGTTTTAATCTTCTACGAGATGTTCCGTATAATCGTGGTCGTAAGAATATAGATGGAATTTATTTGGGCTCAAGAGATAATTGGGGTCAACTGTTTTTTTCATATCTTTAAAGAATTGCATAAATTCAGGAGTATAAGCCCCAGCTTCAACTATAGATTGACTTATAGATTCACCAAGCCAATAATGAGCACCCCCATAACGAACTTGATGTCTGATTTTCTTGTGCCATATATTCATTGTCGTTTCGCGATGTTCATCTGTGTTATCACCACCAAGTCCTCCGACAATCACACAATTTCCATTAGGCAAAAACATTAAGAAGGAAGCAAATACAGGATATGGAGGATTACCTGGTGGAAACTCCTTCTGGTTGGTTATATTGAATTGTACACCTTTTTGAACACTTTCATTAAGCCGTGAGATTGCTACTTTATGGCAGGTTGTACACGAACTCTTTGGAGGTGCCATAGAAATATACTTCTGAAAGAAATTGAACTCTTCCTTTAAAGTAAACTTCCAATCTTTTGATAATACCATATCTAGATCTATTTCTGTCCACTCAAATGATCGAGAAACTTCATCCTTAAGCATAATTTCCTCAACCTTTTCAAGATATATATCCAAAATTCTCTCGTCAGAAGCATCAAGAGTTACTGAAACAACAGGTCCAGTCAATTTTGGTCTTTTACTCGGTTTATTGACAGTCTGACCATATAATAATTGAGTTAAAATAAAAGGAAATACCATCAAATCATTAAGACCATCTCCAACTTCTTTACGAAGTTTATGACCTAACTCGAACACCTTATTATAATCATCCTTTAAAAGCATATAATATCTTCTTGCTTTATATGGTGGATCAGGAAATAATCTGAGATAGGCTTTACATTTAATTCCCATAGTACCTACATCCCCCATAAAAAGCCCTGTGAAGTCTGGTGCTACCCCGTATCTGCAAAAAGGGGTTGCATACTTATTCGCAGCAGAGCCTGTCTGGATAATCGTACCTTCCGGATTTGGAAGTACCACCTCAACTCCAAGACAAATATCGGGAACTAATCCATATTTGGTTGAACTAAAACCTACTGTTGCATTTGAAAGACCACCTCCAATGGTTGCAGAATACCCACTCCCAGGACCTAAAATTCCTGTGGTCACTCCTTTTTTCTGTAATTCTGAAAGCATGGAACCCCATGTAATTCCGCATCCTACAACACAATAATAATCATCTATATTGATTTCATGGATTTGATTCATACGAGTTAGATCTATTAAGATACCCCCTTCTGAAACAGATCCGCCAACCAGATCTGCACCACCACCTCTTGGGACCATATGTATCTTGTATTTATTCGCAATCTTGACAATCTCAGATACTTCTTCAGTGGTTTCGGGACGTACGATCATATCAGCCCATCGATCAGGAAACGCGGGGTCAACATTCCTTGAATATGCAGCTTTCGTGAAATCAGCATCGGAGATAAAGTCAGAACCAATAATATCTTCTATTTCCTTATACGCATTTTTGACCTTGCTAATTATTAACACCTTTTTTTCAAAAAAATATAATAATTAGAATATAGACCGAATAGCCTAATAAAAGTTACTTGCTAACTAGGTTAATTATGATTTAAAGTTGGAAAATATTAAATTGATATATAGTTTTATGAAGTTAATGACAGATCTAAACGAAGATTTTAAAGAAACACTGAAACCTACTTTTTTTATGGATTGGGAACATCCTTCTATCCGGCAAAAAGCTAAAGAATTGACTGACGGAATTGAAGATGATATAGGAAAAGCAATTAAGCTATTTTATTTTGTTCGCGATGGTATTAAATATACTGTAAAAGATTCTCGTAAATCATACGATAAGGAAGAATGGAAATCAAGTTTAACTCTTAAGAAAGGTTATGGATTTTGCATACCAAAAGCAATTTTATTGGCTTCTTTAGCCAGAGCTGTAGAAATCCCTTCAAGGCTTCATTTTGTTGATATAGTAAACCATATGATTAGCGAAAATCTCAAAACAAGAATGGGAAGCAATGTTTTCATATTCCATGGGTTTGTGGAACTTTTTCTAAATGGTAAATGGGTAGAAGCAAACTGTGCGTTTGATAAAGAACTCTGCATAAGAAAGAACTTTCCATGGGTGGATTTTGATGGAAAAAAAGATGGACTTTTTGCAAGTACAAATAAAGATGGTGAACCGTTTGTAGACTACTTAAAAGATCGAGGGGTCTATAATGATGCTCCTCACCAGGAAGTAATGGAAACTTGGGCTGAAGAATATCCAGACCGTTATAGCAAACCAGAATGAACTGAACCGATGACTACTATTTTTGAAAGTTGATTTTAACTTTTGCAATATTCAAGTATTATTTTATTGATACAGTTGTAGCCATAATCGTATAAAAAAGAAACTTTTATTAGTTTCTCACCCGTATTTCTTAATAATTGATGTTATATTAAATGGTGATAAAAATCTCAAAAGTAAAAAACGCTTACAAGGAAATTGAACACGTTGTTGGAGATGAATTTATAACTGATAAAGATTTTATGAAAGCCGCATACTCAAGAAATGTAGATCCTGCATTTCCTGATCGCTGGGCTGATATGATCGTACGTCCTGAAACCACTGAAGAAGTATCTGAGATTGTCAAGATTGCGAATAAATACAAGATACATATGGTCCCAAGAGGTGGTGGTGCAGATCTGGTTGGCGGATCCACAACTGAAGGAGGAATCTTAATTGATTTAACTCGAATGAATAAGATTTTAGAGATTAATGAAGATGATTTTTATTATATAGTTGAGTGTGGAGTCACATGGGGGGCACTACTCTCAGAATTACATCCAAGGGGTCTTACATCCGGAGTTACCGGCCCTGGAAGCGGTTTCTCAGCAACAATCGGTGGCGGTTTATCAAATAGCACTGCGGGAGGGGGTTCTACAAAATATGGATTAGTTCCCGATGTGTGTTTAGGTGTCGAGGTCGTGTTACCAGGACCAGAGGGCAGAATCATAAAGACTGGGGCCGCTTCTAATCAATATGCTACACCTTTCTGTCGATATGGTGTATCTCCAGATTTTACAGGATTATTTATGGGTGATGTTGGGACTTTAGGTATTAAAACAAAAGCCTTCATGCGACTTTTCCCAGATCCTCCATATAAAGCTTCACGATTATATGCATTCAGTAAAAATGATTACAATATGGTCTTTGCGAAAGCTCATAAGTTGAGAAAAGAGGTAGGAGATGGATTGCTTGGTTTAAGTGTATTACCATATGAAATTAGTATGATTATGGCTGCTCAAAGACCTCCAGGATCTCCTAGAGTAAGAATTAAAGGTCCAATAGCCGCGATAAACTTAGAAGCGACAGATCAACGAATTTTGGATGTATATCTTGAAAAAGTTGATAATATTATGTTGAAAGACGAGGCGACACGCCCCTTCGCAATGGGTGAATTGGCTCCAGACCGGGAACGTCCTGATACTTGGCAGTATAATCTTAAAGCAAGTTTCAACTATTTCCATAATTTGATTTCTGTGGCACCTCCTAAGGTTACCTGTACAACTTGCCATAAGGTACCTATGTCTGGGCTACCAGAATTGTCAAAAAAAGCTCAACAGTTTGATATTGATCATAGTAAGACATATCCTTCTGGAACTATGGCAATATGGGCTGGTGTTATTGCTTTTATGCCAAATGGTAATTGTATTTTTGTTGGTGGTTTTAACGCCGACAATGTTGAGGAAAAACGTCAGCTCTCGATGGATTTATGGCATAAAAAGATACGATATCAAGTGAGATATGGAGGAGTACACTACTGGCTTGGGGAATCAATTAGTCAATCCATTACAGAAGCAGGAGCATTTACAGAAGATTTTGAACAATTTTTCAGAGATATAAAGAAGACGGTAGATCCTAATTTCCTTCTCTCTCCTAATAAGTTCCATCTTCATAGTTATGATAGTAAATTTTCTGACTACATTGTACATGATAATAATTAAATAATCATCTTTCTACTTTTTTATTCTTTTAAAGAAAGAAACAGCTATTTAGAGAAAACAATTAAAGAATAATTATTAAATTTGATTCGACATTAATAAAATATCAATTGAATTATATATTGATTATGTGATAAAATTGTCTAAAGTTAAAGAAGCATATAGTGAAATTGAGAGTGTTGTTGGGGAAGATTATGTTTCTGATAAAGATTTTATGAAAGCTGCATACTCCAGAAATGTAGATCCAGCATTTCCAGATAGATGGGCAGATATAATAGTGAGACCGGAAACTACCGAAGAAGTGTCAGAAATCGTAAAAATCGCAAATAAATATAAAATGCGTATGGTTCCTAGAGGGGGCGGTGCCGATTTAGTAGGAGGAAGTGTTACTGAAGAAGGCATATTAATTGATTTGACACGAATGAATAAACTTGAGGAATTTAACAAGGATGATTACTATATTGTAGTGGGAGTAGGAATCACATGGGGAGATTTACTTTCTCAATTAATCCCTGAGGGCTATACAACGGGAGTGACTGGTCCGGGAAGTGGGTTCTCCGCAACAATAGGAGGGGGTCTTTCTAATAGTACTGCTGGAGGTGGCTCAACTAAATATGGTCTCGTTCCAGATAATTGTCTTGGTGTTGAGGTAGTACTTCCAAATCCAGAAGGTACAATTATCAGAACAGGTTCAGCAGCAAATAAGTATGCAAAGCCTTTCTGCAGATATGGAGTATCACCTGATTTTACAGGTTTGTTCATGGGGGATGTTGGAACTTTGGGAATTAAATGCAAGGCTTATATGAGAATATATCGCGAACATCCCTATAAAGCCAATAGAACTTTTATCCTCAAGGAATATGATTATAATAAAGTCTTTTTATTAGCTAAAAAAATTAGGTACGAAATTCCTGATGGCCTACTTGGCTTAAGTGCATTTCCACCCTTTTATTTTGCACAATTTAAAATACCGAATGCTAAAGGTCCAGGGGTATCAGTTACACTAGAAGCAATGGAACTAGACATTCTTGAGAAATATATTAAAACTCTCGAAGATATCATGAAAGAAGACACCATTATGATGCCTGCTGCTCCGGGAGCTAATGCTCAACCGAATCTGAAAGCAGCTTTTCACTACTTTCAGGCGGGTATTTCTCCAGTTCCTGGAAGAATTGCTATGGCAACGTGTCATAAAATTCCAATATCGACATTGGGTCATGTTCATGATGAAAATGTTGATTGGAATAATAGGCATGCAAAAGATATACCAGGTTCAGTAATGCCAGGGATATTTGAAGCAACACAATATTTCTTACCTAATGGAAATATGGTTGTGTTAGGTGGTGTGGGGGGAGAAAATAAAGATGAAATGCGGGAAAGGAATATGAACTTATGGCATTCAAAAATTAGAACCCAAGTACGATATGGTGGTGCCCACTATTGGTTAGGGGAGTCAATTTCGCAATCGGTTACTGAATCAGGAGCTTTTACTCCAGAATATGAACAATTCTTCAGGGATATTAAGAAAACTGTGGATCCCAATTATTTATTATCCCCCAACAAGTTTCATCTGCATACATATGATTCAAAGTTCGCAGATTATTATGTAGAACCAGACTAATTTAAAGAATCTCTTTCTTTTTTTAAATTTTTGTTTACAATTTTGAGAATAACCGTTCTATTATTTGTAAATCATTTTAAAATTGAAGGTTGAATTAAGAATAACTATTAAATTAAATTCAACATTTAAACAAAATCAAATAACTTTTACATATAGAAGTGATTTAAAATTTCAAAAGTTAAAGAAGCATATAGTGAGATTGAAAGTGTTGTAGGACAAGACTATGTAACTGACAAAGATTTTATGAAAGCCGCATACTCAAGAAATGTGGATCCTGCATTTCCTGATCGTTGGGCTGATATAATAGTGCGTCCTGAAACTACTGAAGAAGTGTCAGAGATTGTTAAAATCGCAAATAAGTATAAAATACGTATGGTACCTAGAGGTGGAGGAGCTGATCTTGTAGGAGGCAGCGTTACAGAACAAGGTATTCTTATAGACCTTACACGAATGAACCAAGTGGAAGAATTCAACAAAGATGATTACTACGTAGTAGTCGGTTGTGGGATCACTTGGGGTGCACTCATATCACATCTCCATCCTACTGGTTATACTACAGGAGTAATCGGCCCTGGAAGTGGATTCGCTGCAACAATAGGCGGTGGCCTTTCCAATAGTACTGCAGGTGGTGGCTCTACGAAATATGGCTTAGTTCCCGATATCTGTTTAGGAGTAACAGCAGTTTTACCAAATCCAGAAGGAACAATTATTAAAACTGGTTCTCAAGCAAATAAATATGCTCAACCCTTCTGCCGTTATGGTGTTTCACCAGACTTCACAGGTCTTTTTATGGGCGATGTAGGCACTATGGGTATAAAAACGAAAGCAATTCTGCGATTATTTCCTGATCCACCATATAAACAAGCTCGTATGTATGTACTTGAAAAAGAAGACTATAATGCTGTATTTAAATTAGCCCACAAAATTCGATTCGAAATAAATGAGGGATTAAGAGATCTTTCAGTGTTACCAGCTATCATGATCCAAATGGCTAAGCCTGAATTTAAGAAGAGAACGGGACAAACAATTGAAGGTAGAGGACCTCTAATGAATATAACAATAGAAGCTATGGAAGAAAGTACATTAGATTTGAAATTAGAAAAACTCACAGAAATAATGAAGAATGATTCAGAGAGAGTACCTGCTTCACTATTAAGACCAGATTTGGAGGATGAACCTAAATTTGGTTATGATCTTGAAGGTACATTTCATTTCTTTCAGGCATCTATTTCACCTATGCCTGCGCAGATTTCAATGGCAACTTGTCATAAAGTACCCATTTCACACATGGGAGAGATATTTACCAAAGTAGTTGATTTCAGTAAGAAACACGCTGTTGAGATGGGAATAGGTGCTATATATCCTGGAATCTTTGCTTCAATGCTATATTTTTTACCAAACGGTAATTTTGTAGTGTTAGGAGGAGTGGGTGGTAAAAATATAGAAGGAGAGAGGGATAAAAACATGAAAAACTGGCATAGGAAGATACGACACCAAGTCCGTTATGGAGGTGCTCACTACTGGTTAGGAGAATCTATCTCACAATCGGTTACTGAAGCAGGAGCGTTTACTCCTGAATATGAACAGTTTTTTAGAGATTTGAAGAAGACTGTTGATCCTAACTATCTTTTAAGTCCAAATAAGTTCCATCTTCACACTTATGATTCAAAATTTAAAGATTATTATGTAGAAGAGGAGGATTAAAAAAATGACAGAATTTGATCCAAAAGAGAAGTACAAGCATTTGGCAAAAATTGGTCCAAATATACTGCAATGTATAGCTTGTGGAGATTGTAGAGAACAAACGGATTATACCGCAGATCCACCAAGATGGGGAGTTTGTGTAGCAAGAGACCATTCTTCTGGATTTGAACCCTTTTTCGCAAGAGGGAAAATGCAGATCATTCGTTCACTTTGGCAGGGCAAATTAGAGTTAAGTAAAGAAATGGCGGAGGTAATATATCAATGTCCGACCTGCAACACCTGTGCGGAAGCCTGTGCATATGATATGGACAATGTTGCCTTATATGAAGCACTGAGAGCTGAACTAGTTGATGCTGGATGTGGTCTTGAAGCCCATGTTCCGATGAATAAAGCTATGGTTGAGCTTTTAAATCCTTATGAAAGAGATAATAAACTTAAAGCAAGTTGGTTAGAGAAACTTGATTTCAAAGTAAAAGATGCCAACACAGAACCAACAGAACTATTATATTTTGTAGGATGCACTGCAGCATTAACTCCAGATATAGAGAATGTGGCAATTAACACAGCTCAGATTTTTAAGAAATTAGATATAGATTTTTCTGTATTTGGTGAAAAAGAAGTCTGTTGCGGAAGCGTCGCAATGAGGACAGGAGATCATAAAGCTTTTAATACAGTTGCTACTAAGAACTATGAACTTTTTAAGAAAAGTGGAATAAAAACCATAGTAACAAGCTGTGCTGGTTGTTATCGAACTTTAAAAAAGGATTACGCCGACCATATGGAAGATTTAGGAATAACTGTGTATCATACAATTGAATTCCTAAACAAATACTTCAAAGAGAATAATGTTCAGTTGAAGAAATTAGGATTAAAAGCGACATATCATGATCCATGCCATACAGGAAGACATATGGGACTTTTTGAGGAACCAAGAGAGATATTAAACAAAATTGCAGATCTAACTGAAATGAAGACAATCAAGCAGAGTGCTAAGTGTTGTGGTGCTGGGGGAGGAGTTAAGAAAGGATTTTCGGATTTAGCATTAGAAATTGCAAAAAGTAGAATACAGGAAGCAGAAGACACAGGTGCAGAACTCCTTGTGAGTATGTGTCCTTTCTGCTACAGGAATTTAGCAGATGCTATTAAAGATCTCGGTTCTAGTCTTAAAATGGTTGACTTAACTGATTTAATTAACCAAGCTTTAGATTAAAACTATCTTTTTATTATTTTTTTTTTTAATCTTTTTGTCTCAAGAATATAAGAGTTCAGATTCATTTCTCCAAATGGAATTATATCAACTGTGGGTGAAGAAATTCTCAACTAATTACTAAGAATTAAAGAAAAAAAAGGAAAAAGAAATGGTATATTGATTATATAGAAAGAATTAAATAGCACGTGCTAAAGTTTGGGCGTCTTTTATTGCCGCTTGAATATCTCGTGGGGTTTTACAATCTCCAACAAATTCAACTTTAAATCCTACATCTTCAAACTCTTTTTCTAGAGTCTTTTTTGGTGTAGTTCTAGCCCCAATATGAACTAGCGTGTCAGCTTCAATTTCATGTTCCTTTCCCTCAGAGTCTTGGATTATTACAGCGTTTTTAGAAACATCAATAAGTTTAGCTTCTTTGAATTGCGGTATTTTATTATCTTTAAAATACTGGTGAATCCATGTAACCCTGCCAGTAAGTCTAGCTTGAGTAAGTGTTCCTGCTAACATTTTTTCCGTTCCAGCAATGGCTTTAATGTTATAACCTTGCTCTCTTAATGTTATTGCGGTTTCTGCCCCTCCCTTCCAATAGGTATCCAAACCCCAAATAACGACATTTTTACCTATTGGTTTGCTCTTTAATATAGCCTCATCCTGGGTTATCACATTTGGGTAATCTTTATATTTAACAGGAAGTACTGCTTCAGTGCCTACAGCAAATGCTAAAACATCGCAATCCAGTTCCTTTATTTCATTAGTTGTTAATTCTCTATTAAAATGAATGGGAACATCTAGCTTCTTAAGTTGGATTTTCTGGTAATTCACAATATTCATAAATTGTTCTTTTTTGTATTCTGCTGCTAATATATGCATCAATCCGCCCACTTTGTCTGATTTTTCATATATCTCAACATCATGTCCTCGAAGTTTCGCTATCCGTGCTAATTCCATCCCGGCAATACCAGCTCCCAAAACAATAATTTTTTTGGGGTCATCAGTTGGAATAAGTTCTTTGTAGGCATGTCTTTCAAATGGATTAAGAACACACACAGCACCACAACCGACTTGACAGCCAATACAATGCTTAATATCATCAATTTGCCCGTTAAAATATTTATTTGGGGTTTCAGGATCTGTTAATAGTTGTCTTCCCATATAGATGATATCTGCTTTTCCCTGCTGGATAAACTCATCAGCCATTTTTGGATCAACGATATTTCCCACACCTATGACAGGAATATTCACCACTTTTTTAATTCCCTCAGCGTGATGAATAAAACCACCTGCTGGGATATATGTTGGAATATTTATACCTATAGGTTTCCTTACTTGTATTCCTTGGCTGACATCTATACAATCAACACCAATTTTTTCTAAGATTTTCGCAACTTCTTGCTGATCTTTTAATTTTAACCCATCTTCTAAAAGTTCTTCAGCAGATATCCGAACAAAAAGGGGATTATCTCCAATTTTATCTCTCATTTTCTCGACGGTTTCTCTAATAAATCGGGTTTTATTTTCCCATGAACCCCCGTATTCATCTGTTCTTTGATTATAATAAGGTGATAAAAAATCGTGATATAACGTTCCATGAGCAGAATGGATCTCTACGTAATCAAATCCCGCTTCAATTGCTCTTTTTCCAGCAGCAGCAAATCTATCCTCAACATCTATAATTTCTTGTTTTGTCATTGCATGAATTTCTTTAAATCCTGTTTTTGCTAAATCTTCGCGCCAGTTAGGATTAATAAGCTCATAAGAAGAACTAGCTACTACAGGATCCACGCTAGAAGGAGCAAAAACCGGCATGTTCATTTTCATTATGGCAATAAACATTAGGGTAAGTATACCTCCATGTGCAATTTGGATGCCGATCTTGGTACCATATTCATGAATTTTATCAGTGAATTTTTTAAACGCTGGGATATTTTCGTCCAATCCTATACATGGTGTAATTGGAGTATTCATCGGATCTGGTGAAGAAGCTTCTACTGTAATCAATCCAGCTCCACCTCTTGCTAGTGGCTCATAAACATTGTAAAAATTCTTTCCAGGAACTCCATTTGAGATCGAACCTGACATCATAGGTGGATATCCAAGCCGATTTTTTATTTCCATATTTCTTATTTTTAAAGAATCTGTTAGTCTTGGTATAATTTTCTCACTTTTTTAAAATTTAAAAATTTTAATAATTAAAACAACTTGATTTAACTTAAAGTTTATTTGTCCATGGATTCAATACTACCAAATATGTCAAGAGTGTGTCAAAAACTGCGATTTTAATATCTGAGATGGAGCTTATCCAGAAAATTTAAAATGAAAACGTTTTTTTTAGAGTTAATTTTCTCTTTCATTACTAAAAAAAATATAAATTTCAGAATGGTGTAATTTGAAAAATGCCGAAAATAACAGATCCTATTACTATTCGAAATATGGAAGTTAAGAATAGATTTGGTTATCCCCCAATGTTGACCAGTTCTTCTGATGTTGAAGGCTGTCCTACTCAGAGAACCATTAATGGATATGAAGTAAAAGCTCGTGGAGGGGTAGGGATAATGACTTACGAGGCAGCTCAGGTTGATCCTTGGGCTAAAGGGGGAATGGGTGCGAATATTGGAAGTGATGAGAATATCCCGGCTTATAAGAAGTTAACCGACATTATTCATCAATATGGAACTAAAATCGGAATGCAAATAAATAAAGTGGGTATGATTGGATATACTTTTGGTGCAATGGCGGGTTTCTTTGCTCCCGCAAATATAGGTCCATCTAGCATAGATATGGCCCATGCCACTTCAGCATTTGATTTTATGTCACCCGTTTGGGGTGAAACTATAAGAAATAAGGATCTTAAGATCAGAGAATTAACAATTGAAGAGATCAGCGGTATTCAAGACTTATATGCTGCTGCTGCAAAAAGAGTAATCCAGGCGGGTTTCGATTATGTGATGGTTCATTCTGCTCATGGAACATTACCATGCTCTTTTTTATCACCATATTTTAATAAAAGAACAGATAAATATGGTGGGACTATTGAGAAAAGGTGTCAATTTATAAAAGAAACGGTAGCTAAAATGAGGGAAACTATAGGAGATATTCCCCCGATAATGGTTCGAATCTCAGGTGATGAATTAGTTCACGATGGAAATAGGATTGAAGATACAAAAGAAATAGCAAAACAGCTTGAAAAAGCGGGAGTTGATGCTCTAGATGTATCCCAAGGAATCATCCTTAGAAGTCCTTTTGGTATAACAATTCCTCTTTATTGTGAATATGGATGCTATATACATTTACCTGAAGCAATTAAAAAAGTGGTGAATATTCCTGTTTTTGGCGTTGGGAATATTAATGATCCACGAATGGCAGATGAGTTTATCCAGCAGGGAAAAGCAGATATCATTAACCTAGGGCGTCAATTAATATGCGATCCAGAGACCCCCAACAAATATTTTAACGGGCAAATTGATGGTATTAAGCGTTGCATCGGTTGTCTGCAAAGCTGTGGAACTTGTGTATATGACGCTTTTAGTGGATTAGACTATAAAGAACTTACTCCCTCCTCTGAATCTAAGAAAATTGTAATCTTAGGGGCAGGAATTGCAGGGATGGAAGCAGCACGGATAGCAAAACTTCGAGGCCATCATGTTGAACTATATGAAAAATCAGATAAAGTAGGTGGACTAATGCCACTTTTAGCCATGGAATATAAAAAGGAACGCTTTATGCTAATGGTGAATTGGTTAGAAGCTCAATTAAAGAAATTAAATGTTCCAATTCATCTAAACAAAGATTTATCAAAAGGAGAAGTTGAAGCGTTAAATACTGATATTTTAATTCTTGCTGTAGGGTCAGAAGCAACTGTTCCGGTAAAGTTTCAGGAAAGTTCAAATGTGATAACTCAGGATGAAGCAATATTAAAAAGCAAACCTATGGGCAAAAATGTGGTTATCTGGGGCTTAAATGCTTATTGGAAAGGAGGTTTAGAAACTGTTACCACACTAGGAGAACAAGATTATAATGTTAAAGCGCTCATAGGTTCCAACACGATAGTAGGACAGTTATTAATGGGAAATGCAGGAAGAAGAATGTATTTGATGAGATACTTAAGAGATAAAAAAATACCAGTCTATTACAAAGCGAAACTTCAAGATGTTACTAAAGATGGAATATCTTTTCTTGATGAGAATCAAGAGGAACAATTCATTGAGGCAGATACTCTTGTTTATTGTGGCTCTCGGATTGCCAATGGTAAAGTATTGAAGGAGAAATTCGAAGGAGTTGCCCCTGAAATTGTCCTAATCGGCGATTGCAAGAGACCTCGTGATATAAAAGAAGCTATGACAGATGCTCAAAAATACATCAGAAGTTTAAAATAATTTAAAAATTTTTTCCACTATTATTTTTATTTTTTACATCCAAGAAACAATTTTTGAGGAGGTGGCTAAAATTTCAACTAATTCCTCATATCCAATACCTTTTATTTTATTTTGAAGAGGAGTTGCCTCAAGTCCTCGAGCTTCAAGGTCTGGAATCATGCTATAGAAGGTTATAGGTAAACTTAATAGTTTTTGCATAGAATGAGACATTTTATTCTTAAAAGATGTTCCTATTACTCCATCTTGAATAAATACAAAAGAAATCTGAGCTATTTGTTTTAATTGATTATCTATTATCTGTTTAACGGTATTTAACTTCGATTCGAGGGAAGTGCTAAATCCATATAAATATAATATAGAAGATTGTTCATTCATTTATTTGATCACCCCTTTAATACTTAAAAATCATCTCAGCTTCAAGGATTAATTTCGAAATCTCATCCATAGAAACGATCCTCAAATTCTCGTACTTAATCAAGTCTGATTCGTCCATTCCAGCAGCTTCAAGAGCATTTTTATGGACAAAAATTTCTAATTCAGAAAGTTCCATTAGCCTCATTATGTTATCAATGGAATCAACGTGTAATGCATTAGGATTAATGTTCTTGTTGAGAAAATAAATAGCATCTTTCAAAAAAATGACCTTACATAACTCAATATCCCCTACTGCTAACAATCCTGTCGCCAGCCGAATAGATTCCATCGCAGAATTCTTTCCAAAAGGGGAATCTTCACATACTATTACAATAGATTGAACCACTCCAAATCATCCTCCGGGACCAAAAAAAATCACTTTATCAGATTGTGATATTAAATCTGAAAGCCCTCCTAATCCTTCTTGGTATGCTCCCTCAGAAAATTCAGCAGATTGAATGCCTGTTAAACTAATCCATGTACTACAAGCTGCAAGTTTAGTATTATGGGTTATACTAAATTGGCTAAGACGTTTTGAGATGTTTCTTATTGAATCAGAAGTAATATCTCGGATTTTAATATTATAAACTCCACTTCCATAAAGAAAGATGCCCTTAATTTCATGTCCTTTTTTTAAGATTGCTTCCCCTAAATTCAAAGCAGTATCAATGGCTTCATATTTATAGGGTTCTGCACATACTACCAATGTAAAAGAGACCATTCAGTTCTACCTCATTAAGAAAAATGTTGATTATGAACATTTATATATATAATTTGGTTAGATATTATTGAAGACAAGAAGTAAGAATACCTTTATAACGATTTCGCTAATAAAAACAATATAATACAATAATGTTCAGGTTATTAACCCAAAATAAGAAACGATATGAGAAGATATTATTAATTTCCGTGTTAGGTATTGTCATATCAATCGCGCTTTTTGGTAGTTTATTAATTTCGAGTAAGGGAACTTGGGCATTTGAAGTGTCATCTAATCAAGGAGGGGGTTGGTCCTCCTGTGCGATTTCACAAGATGGAAAATATCTGGTTATGGGAAGGTTCAATTATGTGTATTTATTCAAAAAGTCAAATTCTAAACCACTATGGAGCTGTAGATTAAATGAGGATGTACTTGATGTTGATATATCAGCAGACGGGCAACATATAATTGCAGGAGGCTCTCAATCACTCTATATTTTTAAGAAAACTAATCCAACACCATTATGGGAAACTCCTATTGGAAATTTTGTTTATGATACTGTAATCTCTTCAAATGGAAATTATGCTGCTGTTTGTAGTTCTTTAGGAACAACACTTTATTCCATTCAAGGAGATGACTTAATGATTTTATGGAATACACCTTTAGGTGATAGAGGTGTTAGATTATCTTCAGATGGAAACTATATTGTATGTTTAGGAAACGGGGGAGTTGTATATTTATTTAATAAAACGAGTTCTACTCCAATATGGCAGTATACTATAGGTGATCAACTATTCGATATAGAAATAACACCTAATTGTGAATATATCGTGATAGGCGGATATGTTGTAGGTATTTCGGGATATGAACTCTACCTATTCAATAAATCAAGCCCTATTCCAAAGATTATGTATACTGAGGGTATTATCTCAGGAGTAGCAATATCTCAGAATGGAGATCTGATAGCTACAGGAGGATCAGACGGGATATATCTCTTTAATGCTTCAAGTTTAACAAGATTGTGGAAATATTCAATTCCTTATGAGAGTTTTGTGAATGAAATTGCTATGTCATCTGATGGGGAATATATTATTTCAGATCTATATAGATATCATGCCGATGGTTTAATCAATCGTTTGCTCTTTTTTCACAAAAGTAGTAAATCAACGAGATGGATAATCGACTTTAATACTAGATCTTCAATGGAGGATATTGAAATATCTTCTAATGGAAATGATATCGTTGTTGCATATCGTTACATCTTCTTACATATTAATCGCAAAAACCCAATTATTAGTGGTATAAATTCATTAATTATGATGATTTCTTTAATATCTTTTGTGACTTCATTAGAACTTGTTGTTTTCAAGGGAATAGCTCCTTTTGTTAAATACAGAATAGAAAAATTTAATCTGAATAGGAAATCCAAGATCGATAAGGGATTTTAGAGTGAGTAATACATAATAGGAAATTTTATTTATTCTTCATTTTATCAATTACCTATTTGATTATTTAATTATCTAATAACAACATATTTTAATGTAATAAACCTGATCTAAAAACTATAGACTTTAATTTTAAAGAGTTTGTTATGGGAATTCTATATGAATCTTTTGGAAGTCTTCACACTGGTGAACCTTCATACAGAATCCTAATTTCAAAAAGATCAAGAGGCACAATTTCTCTAACAGAAGATGCTTTATCTTTTGAATCTCTGAAAGATAAAGTACTTTTTCGGTTGAGGCTACCTGAAATTCGAGATTTTTTTATGAAAATAAGATTTTCTATCCCTATAGTTGAAGTTATAACTCTTCATGGAAGCACACATAATTTATATTCACTGAAAAAAAGTAAAAAACATTATCATTCAGCTCTAAAAACCACAGAAGACCTTTTTAGACAACTTGCTCGTCTAATTCTAAATAAAGATCAAGTAATTTTATTTGATGCGATTGTTGCCATTTATCCAAGTTCACTAAAAAACTTTGATTTTAAGGAGAGTTCCTTACATGGTCATTTATTTTTAACAGAAAATTATGTATTAGTCAAATTATTCCAATCAGGAAAAATAAACAAAATTGAAATTATGCAGATTAAGCAAATAATAATAGAGATTGTAGATTCAATAACATATGTAACTTTAGAAACTCATGAAGGTAAAATTTTCTCAATTCTACCGTTAAAGACTTCTTGGGGAAAGTTCATCATAGATCAAGGTAAAACTGAAAAACTCTTTGACATCCTAAACCAAACTGTTATGTATAAACAATCAGAAGGATTAGTGTTTGAACATATGACAAAAATAGGAAAAGACGAGGTTAGATGCTCTTATTGTGGTAATATAATTAACTCTGAAGTTACTATATGCCCATTATGTGGAAATAGAATAACAAAAAAATGAAAAAAATTTTGTTTGCTAAAAAATAATTACGATTTAATTGCTTTTACTTTTATACTCGTGCTATCAATATCTAACTGGTCTAACTTCTTAACTGTTTCAATCTGATCTCCCAACGCCTCTCTAATCGTATCATCACTTAATAACAGCTCTGTTGTAGAGAAATTACTCTGTCCTATGATTTCAACATCTTTAAAACCAGCACTTTCAATTGCTCCTAAATATTGGTCTTTCATAATTGCACCACCAATGCAACTCGCATAGGCTTGTGCATTATTCCTTATAGCATCAGGCAATTCCTTTAGTAAAACTATATCCGAAACCATCAATCTTCCCCCAGGTTTTAATACTCGGAATGCTTCACGAAATACCTGTTCCTTATCAGGAGACAGGTTAATTACACAATTAGATATAATCAAATCAACGGAATTATCAGCTACAGGTAAATTCTCAATTTCACCAAGTCTAAATTCAACATTATCATAATTACCTTTTACAGCATTTTCTCGAGCTCTAGAAAGCATAGCAGGTGTCATGTCGACTCCAATAACTTTACCTGTTTTTCCAACTTTATTGGCTGCAATAAAGCAATCTAATCCTCCTCCCGATCCAAGATCAAGGACGGTCTCTCCTTCTTTAATAGAAGCATGTGCAGTTGGATTCCCACAACCTAATGCTAAATTTGCTCCATCAGGGATATTTTTTAAATCATTTTCTGAATAACCTAAGCTAGCACTGTATTTTTTCAAAAATTCCTCTCTTTGTTCAGCAGGTAGTTGAATTGCCCCACCACAAGCAGAACTACATGCATTGGATGTTGAATTTTCAGTTGGTGCTGTTGAACCACAACAACTCAGAGTAGGAGTTTCTGTAGGAGCAGTTGGGCCACAGCAACTTGGAGCATTTGGTTCACTTACTCTTCTTGAATAAGCTTCTCTTACAGATTGCCTTATTTTATCATCTTCAAGTACTTTTTCTTCTACCATTTTAATTTCCTCAATATTATTTAGATTCTAACAACAATTAATAGAAATTTGTGAGTTATATATTGAAAAAGAATTTTCAGGATTGAAACAAAGAGAAACGTCACACTTTGAATAAAATAATTCTTTTAGTTCTCTTCTCTTCTTAATTTCTGCCAATTTTTTTGTTAATTTATCTTCTTTAAATTCTTTCAATTTATTTCACTTCACGAATTTTTAAGAAATAATTCTTTGATCATAAATAATCAAGATTAGTATTTAAAGGTTCCGAATATTTCGGAACCGAACTATTTTTATATAAATTAACTTCTTATTTCAAAAACCAAAAAAATAATCAGCATTTTTCCAATCCACTAATTTCAAATGAATCGGATAACTTATTTAATAAGAAAGTTAACTCTTCAGCATCTTCAGGTGTAAATCCTTCACAACAATTTGTTAACACTATCTTAATAGGGGGTGTTGAACTTTCAATATTTTTACCTTTATCAGTAAGTTTCACAAATAGACTTCGTCTGTCATCTGGATTTTTTTCTCTGAAGACTAAATCATTCTTTTCCATAGTATCAACTATACCTGTAACAGTTGATGGAGAACAACAGCATGCTGATGCTAACTCTTTAAATTGCCTCCCATCAGATTTCCACAGTTCTGTTAGTATTGAATATTGAGGAGGGGTAATATTTTCACTTTTTAAAACTCTACTTTGTAACTTTTCATACTTTTTATTTAATAAACTTATCAATTGAAAAATTTCAGAGAAATTTATCACTGCACAGGTATCGTCTTCACAAGGATAATTATTATCAGGCATAAATTTATTTAGGATCGAAATTATTTAATTCCTTACTAAAATATATAAGTTTATTACTTATTATTCTTTTCGGTTCCCTACAATACCCTCGAACTATAAACTTTTAGATTTTTATCAATATAATATAATCAATTCATTTAAAAAGGAAAAATTAATAAAAATATAATAAATTTGAACTCTAAAGATTTATATTCATAAAAGTAATTACTATACATATATAAGACAAACCGTCATATATTTAAAACAATTTTATATAACATATATTAATCATAAAAAAAATGGCTCCTGTCAATCCCCTGGATTTTTGTCTTTTGGTAGTGTAATTCGTTACACTTAAAAATTTACCTTCTCCTACTTAATGGATTTGACCTCAGCTTGAGGTCCTTGGCAGGAGCCTCCCTTTATTCTTAACTAAATAATAGATAAAATCAAGGGTTGCAAAAGCTTTTCCAGGAAAACATAAGAAGTTAAAAGATTATAATAGTAGAAAAAGTTCTAATAGGTACATATCTAAAGCTAAATCTTTTAAAAGTTCCATGTTGTTAAAAATGTAACGATATACTTTTTCTTCTCTGAAATATTTTAAACATAGATTATCACCTTTTATTTCTCTTATGACATTAACTACTTGGCTAAGTAAATATTTCAAACTATCAATAACTAATTCCTTATCACATTTTATTAAATTAATATCAACTATATCGAACCAAGACTCTTTTGAAAATGAGATACTTTTCAACTCAGGTTCTTCTTTACAGGCTTCTTGATATTGATAACCTTGGTAGATTTCATCAATAAGATCTAAGATTTCATTTTTTGATTTGCTATACATCTTATTTTCGATAATGTTTCTTATCATAATGAAAATATTTTGGAAAATTCCTAAAATATCAAAAAAATCAGCCGTTTGGGTTAATGTCTCAACTTCTTCCCATTGATTATAGTAATCTTCAATTAGGTTTAGAAAAGGTAAGAATATATTAATATCCCCATCCCAATTTTGCCCTTTTTTTTCCCAAACGGGATTGAATTCTTTTATAAAAGCATTCTTTATTACCTCTAATCTTGTTTTCAAAATATCGGTTTTCATTTCTTTTGAACCAGCGGCGACAAAAAGAAGATTATATTTTGGTTCTACAATATATATCCACCTCATTCCACCCATTTCTATAGAATCGATAGCCTGTTTAAATTCCATCATCGAAAATTGGTTAAATGCGGTAAGAAATCCAGAAACAATGTCTTCATCGGCATCAGTCTTCAAAAAAGATTTATATAACAACTTTACACCAGAATCGCTTTCTACAATCCAAATAATCATGGTTTTACCTTAAGATATATTAGGCTTTAGAGGATAAATATTATTTTTTTACTTAAAAAATATTAATTTATCTATAGTAATTTAATTTAACCTTTCAGATGAAATTCTATTTAAGAGTTTTATTAAGAATGAAAAATATTATCACTTAGATTATGACCAATAAAAATCCACTTCAAACTAAAGGATTTCATCCATTTGGTGACCTGATAGGGTTAAACTTCACAATAATTGAAAAAGGATACTCTCAATGTGTTCTAAATGTCACGGATAAATTGATGAATCCGCATAAAACTTTACATGGAGGAGTTCTTTATTCAATGAGCGATACTGGTATGGGCGCCGCTTTATATCCCTTATTAAAACCAGATGAATTATGCGCAACAGTAGAAATTAAAATAGTTTATTTTAAACCTGTCAGAGAGGGTTCACTTACCTGTGATACTACCGTAATATATAAAGGAAAAAATTTCAGTAATCTTGAATCAGAAATCAAAAATGGTGAAATTCTAGTTGGTAAAGCTACTGGCACTTTTTCCATATTCAAAGTTAAGTAGATAAACTAAGTAAAGATATGATCATAAATTTTTTTTAATTCAGTCTCATTTTTCTGTATATGAATAGAGAAAATCGAATAGAATATGCAACTCCAAATATAACCCTGAAAAAAATTACAAGAAGAAACCTAGACCAAATTTTAAATTTACAAGTAAAGCCTCAACAGAAAAATCTAGTTGCTTCAAATGCAAAATCTATTGCAGAGTCCCATTTCACCAGAGGAACTTGGTTTCGTGGGATCTATTTAGGAGACAAACCAATTGGATTTGTAATGCTTAAGGATAGCACACTTAAATTTAAAAAAATAATCCCTAAGAATCCAGAAATGTATCTATGGAGATTTATGATAGATAGTAGATATCAAGGAAAAAATTATGGAAAAAGAGCAATGGAACTTGTTATTGAACATATAAAATCTCGCCCTAATGTGAGAGAAGTAACTCTACATCATGAAACGGGTAAAGGGAATGCTGGAGAATTCTACAAAAAGTGTGGGTTTAAACATACGGGTAGAATTCTATCAGGTGAATTAGAAATGAAATTAAAATTAGATTAAGAATTTTTGGTTGCTTACTTTGTATATAAGTTATTATATTCTTCTCGTATGACCTTTTTATCTAATTTTCCAACACTTGTTCTCGGAATCGATTGAACAAACAGAATTTTGTCAGGAAGTTGCCATTTAGCAAATGATTTGGAAAGATGGTTAAATATTTCCTCTTCTGTTGTCGAATCATTACCCTCTCGTAATACAACTAATGCTAAAGGTCGTTCTTCCCATTTAGGATGAGGTATCCCTACTACCGCAGCTTCAAGAACGCCTGGATGAGCTACAAGTACATTTTCCATATCTATTGAACTAATCCATTCACCACCGCTTTTGATTACATCTTTAATCCTATCAGTAATTTTTAAATATCCTTCAGAATCAATAGTTCCAGCATCACCACTTCGAAAATATCCATCCTTTGTAAAACTATTTTTAGTAGTCGGAGCTTTATAATAACTTTTTAAGATCCAAAGACCACGCAATAGGATTTCTCCAGAAGATTGTCCATCATGAGGTAGATCATTACCATTTTCATCCACTATTCTAATATCAAGCCCATTTACGATTGTACCTTGTTTTTTCTTGAGCTCCCACAACTCATCTTCTGAAAGTTCTTCTTTAAGCCAAGGTTTGATAAAATTCAAGGTGGTTATAGCCATTGCTTCCGTAGAACCGTAGGAATGTATAATTTCACCACCTGTTTCATCCCAAAAACCTTTCATCAAAGTAATAGGGGGTTCTGAACCTCCACAAATTAACCGTGTTTTTGAAAGATCTGGTTTTGTTTCCATTTTTCTAATGATTTCAAGCATTGTCATAAAAACGGTAGGAACACCCCCAGAGACTGTTACCTTTTCTTGAACCATAAGATTTGTGATTTCTTCTAGATCATCCAAACTCCACTTCCCTGATAAAACTAATTTAGATCCTGCATATGTTGCTGCTTGTGGTTTAGACCATCCTATTACATGGAACATTGGTACTAGTTGAAATACAGTATCTTCTGGAGTCAAGGAAAATTGGGCAGAGAAAGCTAGAGCTTGAAGATATACAAAGCGATGCGAATAATATACCCCTTTGGGTCTTCCTGTCGTTCCTGTAGTATAACAAGCGCCATAAGCCGAGTTTTCATCCAAATTAGGCCATTCATAAGACGAAGATGATGAATTTAAAAGATCTTCATAACTATATATAGGATTTAGCTTTGTTTCGATGCTATTAATTTCTTTATCCGTAATTATAATATATCCTCTCACTTTCTTACACGATTCCATAATAGATTCAGCTAGTTGAATTAGATCCTCATCAACTATCATCAATGTACTTCCAGAGTGATTTACTACATAAGATAAATCTTGAGGAGAAAGACGTAAATTCAAGGTTACCATTACCGCTCCCATCCCAGGAAGTCCTAAGTATATTTCATAATTTTGGTAATGGTTCCATGCTAAAACACCCACCCTGTCCCCCATTTTTACTCCAATTGAGTCCAAACCATTTGCTAACTGTTGCATCCTCTTGTAAGCATCTTTATAGGTATAGCGAAACAAAGTACCATCCATTTTCCTACTAACAATTTCTTGTCTAGAAAAATTTCTTATTCCTTGTTTTATAAGATTAATAACATTGAGTTGGTAATTTTCTTTAGAGTCGACAATAAATCCTTTTACAATCTTCATGAGTTTCAGATAGTAATTATTTAATTTTTACACCAATTTATTATCTAAATTCGTTATTGTATAAATATATACTTTCTAGACTGTCTTAACATTAACTAAGGTAAATTTCAAAAAATAATATTTCCCCGACTAAATCTCTTATATATTTTGTTCTGTATTAATAACACGGAATAAAAAAATCTGATAAGCTGTTTAAAAATTATTACTTGATTATGTTTATAGGTATAATATTTGAAAAAATTGGAAGAATATAAAAAACGTTGTGTTTTGCTTTTCTATATTTTATTTTATTAAACATAATAATGTTTAACATAGAAAATACTACAAAAAGATTGGAGATTAAGAATAATTAAGTAAGAGTTTAGATGTTGCCTTGAATATTAGGAAAAGAATGTCTAGAGGTTTTTCATTAATAATAGGATTATGTATAGCCATAGGGATTGCCAG
>JBHLLU010000132.1:1741-5062 GCA_048938895.1 Promethearchaeota archaeon | reverse complement strand
TGTTAAAGTTATTACTACTTCCGCATATAAGGCTGCTGAAATAGGGAAGAAAGTTCATGATGCGGGAGGATTCTGGTTTCATAAAAGTGCAACGGTGAAGCATGCGATGTCGGCAGAAAAACATGGTGCTGATGCTGTAACAATAGTAGGCCTTGAGGGTACAGGATTTAAAAATCCAAATCAAAATACCACTCTTGTCAATATGACCATGGCAAGGAAATTATTAAAAATTCCAATTATTGCAGCAGGTGGGATTGGTGATTCGAGGGGATTTCTAGCAGCTTTGGCAATGGGAGCCGATGCGGTGTGTTTTGGAAGTGCAATAATGGCAACAAAGGAAAGTCCTGCTTCAGATGTATGGAAACGACAAGTTCTTACTCAAGATATATTTGATGAGCAATTTTATAAGAAGATCTATCACCTTGAATTACGCGACAGCCCAATTGGTTCCATGGCAGTTGGTCATGTTGATAAAGAAACGACAATAAAGGAATTCATTGGCAATATTGTATCTGGGGCAGAAAATATTCTTCGAACGTGGGGAGTCAGTGGTGATGAGTATAAAACATATTGATTGTCTCCTTTAAATTCTATTTTTCTACTCTTTTTTCTTCATATAAAATGACTTAACTGTGAAAATGGACACTTTAATAGTTAGAAAATCACTTTAATTAATTCATGATAATCCAAATGTTTTTTAATGAAAAAATAACTAATTCAATTAGAAATCAATAAGAATATTTATTATGAATCCAGTTTTTAATCGCAGAAGAGTTTTATATATCGGTTTTTTAACAGTCATAGTCTTAATTTTAATGGGAAACATTCGGTTTGTGTCATCATCAAATGGTAATCGTTCAATAGAAATAGACACAGAATTTGAGATGATTGAATATTCGAGTTCATCGGGGAATTATGCTAATATTAATGATATAGATCTTGAACTACCCTCATCTACCTGGGAAATTGAAGATATCGAATTAAATTTTACGGAGGTAGAATTTGGAGTTGAAATTAAAACAATTGAAGATATACCAACTGATAAAGCTACCATACAAAAATTTGGTGATAGTTATGGGTATGGTGTTCAAATAGTAATTGAAGATCCTACTATTTTATATAGTGTTTTATTATATGGAAACAATGAATCAACCATAAATTTCCCCCTTTTTGTTGAGATACGGGGTTATGATAATATTACAAATTCTCCAAATAGCACAGTCTATGGGACTCCGCTTTTATTAAACATGTCTTATTCTATAAATCCCTCATGGCATTTACAAACTTTTTCAAATCCCATCTATCTCACTAAGGGGAATTATTATCTTACAATAGATGGTTCTTCTATCGGTGAGAGCCCCAAAGGTATTTATAATTGGTATTTTAATAATTCCTTGCCCAATCATCCTGAGTTACATACTTCTGAATATGATGCTACATCCTGGACTACAGGAGTGCAGGGAAATCCGTTTCTTCATAAATTAATTCAAAAAGTAAATTCATCATTCTTTCCTGAGGAGATAAATATGACAGTAGAACTTGATGGTAATTCATTTCAGATTTCAAATGGGGATCATCCTGGAAAAGGATATTTCAAGAAATCAGATATTAATTACCGCCCAAACAATAAAGATGTTAAGATTAAGATAAAAAACAATAAAACAAATAGTCTAGAATTTAATCTTAGCTATAACCTTAATATCAATAACCAGTTCATAGCACCTAGTATTTTGAAGATTCAATATAATTCAAGTAATATTTGGTCAGTTTTTCCTAGTATTGAACGCTTCTCAAATAACCATACTGTTATATTTCATTACCCCCATAATTGGGATACTATAATAGTTTTAAAGAATCAGCAAGATATCACATCAGAGATAATCTTTGATTCATTCAATAATTTTATTATCATTCCAAACGAGATAATTGAAAATGGGGCAGAGTGGGAGATACAAGCATATACCCCAAGCGTAGATTTTAATCTTAATGTAATCAAGACAGAATTTACAGGTGGTCAGGATTTACAATTTTCAATTGGTCCCCCTATTCTTGACGGTGTATATGAATTCAAATTAATTGATCCATTGGGTAGTGTTAAATTTCAAGATTCAATTACTCTTCCGTCGGATAATAACTTGTTTACTTATGAGATCCCATCTAATATTTTAGAAGGAGATTATTTAGCTTATATATATTGGTACAATCAAACAGATGCGGGTGTGCAATCTCAATTATTTACATTATCCCCATCATTAACTCCTATATCATCTCCAGAATTTCCACTATTCTTTGTTTTAGGGATTGTACTAATAGGGGGTTCAGTTGTTGGAGGCTCTAGCTACGTAACACTTAAAAAACTTAAAAAAGTAAAAAATAAACATCAAGATAAATTAAGACTAGTTTTTGAAAAATGTAGTGATGTAATGAATTTGGAGTATATCATCGTATTGGATAAGAAATCTGGGATCGATGTATATTCTGAATCTTTTGTGGATAAGGAGGTTGATGCTACATTAATTTCTGGATTTCTTCAAGCAATACAGAATTTCGGCAGCGAAGTTCTTGGTAGAGCGAAGGACTCCCGTACATTCAAAGTTGAATATCGACAATCAATTATTATAATGGCCGAATTTGTCAACTTAAGGTTAATTGTAATCATGAAAGAAAGTCCTTCTAAAAATTTCTTATATGCAATTGAATCATTAGCATATGATATTTACAGAGATTTCGGGAATACATTTGAAAATTTTAATGGCGTTCTTGTAGAATTTCAAGGGATTAGGAACCTACTCGAACAACACCTAAATACCACACTTTTGTATCCTTTACAAATCAATTATGCATATAAAATAAAATTAAATCCAGATGAAAAAGAGATGATGCAGAGAGCTATAACTTACATGCATGATAATGATTCTACTTACTTTTACGTACTTAAACTCTTCCCTAATAATGTTTGTAGTCCCAAAGATTATGAAACAATCCTAAAATTAATTCAAGAAGAAATCTTTGTTCCTGATAATAACTCCTTTAATTAAAAAAGTTATCATTAATCTTTAATTATATATTTTATATCTTTTACTATCTGGAAATGTCAATATTATTTAAATTATGAAAGCACAAATAATAATAGACCATTTTAAAAAGATCGGAACATGGGTAAACTGGGATAAATCTGTTGATCAAATACTTTTTGGAGATCCAGAAACAGAAGTTCATGGAATTGCAGTTTCATGGATGCCTACTTTTCCTAATCTTGAAAAAGCAGTACATGAAGGGTGTAATATTTTTATTACACATGAGGCGCTTTTTGCTGCAAAA
>JBHLLU010000132.1:0-1641 GCA_048938895.1 Promethearchaeota archaeon | reverse complement strand
CAATAGACACTGGAATTCCATTAATTATCGTAAATCATTCTCTTTCCGAAGAGCCTGGAATGAAATCTTTAGCAAAGTATCTAAAAGAAGTTTACCCGTTAATCCCAATTGTACACATCCCTGTGGGGTGTATATATAAATCAATTTTTTAAGAATATTAATCTCTAAATAGAGAAAAAAAATAAATTAAATTTCCTGTTTTGAAAGAGATTGATTAGTAACAATCAATATAATAATAGCTATAATAAAAAATGAGAGGAATAGGATTGTACCAATTGGAACACCCCACACATCCCAATAGGGATTAACTAAAATACACATTATTACAACATAGAAAGCTATGATCAATGCTGACATTAATGATAAAATCTGAGAAAGCTGAATTCTATTTTTTTTATCACCATATTCATAAGTCAATACAAGTATAATAAACAGGGGTATAATAAAAAAGGAAATGAAAGCAAATATTTGAAATCCAAATATGTTAAGAGAAGAAAATATTAGAATAAATGCAATTGAGATCGTAGAAGTAGGAGTGTTTAAAGCAAATACATAAAATAAAATAGGTCCAAAATAACATAACATCACACAAACTAGCAAAAAAATAATCATTCTGTTAGGATTTCGAGATAATACCATTATACACACATATGGATTAACATTTTTTAGATGAAAAATAAATTGAATAGAAATATATAAGGTTTAATATATTTCCCACTTTTTTGGTAGACTCCTACTCTAAGGGGAAAAAATCGGGTAGATCTCCCGGTACTTTTAGCTTCCATTCAGGTCTTCTTTTTTGAAGGAAAGAAACAACTCCTTCTCTTGCATCTGGTTGTTGTCCCGTCCATCTAAAATATTGACTGTTAATCCTTTCTGCTTTAATAATATCAGTTTCAGTTAGAAATTGATATAACATTCTTTTGGTTAGAGTTACACTAACGGGAGCACTTAACAATATTTCATCAGCGATTTCGTATGCAGTTTCCATTAATTTATCATCAGGTACAACACGACTAACAAGCCCAAATTCCAATGCTTCTTTAGCATTGATGATTCTGCCCGTATACATTAATTCAGCGGCTTTACTTACACCTATGATACGAGGTAAAATCCAGGGGCATGCAATTTCAGGTATTACTCCACGTCGATTAAAAACAATACCAATCCGAGCACTTTCTGAGGCTATACGGATATCAAAAGGTAAAATAAAAGTGACTCCGACACCTACTACCGGACCGTTTATGGCTACAATTACAGGTTTTTTCAATAGGAAATAACGATTAATAAGACTTGCAGCAGTCCTTGCTCTTTCTTCCACTTCTCGTGGTCGATTGGATCCATCAAAAGTACTACCCCCTCTGGATAAGTCAGCACCAGCACAAAACCCTCTCCCTGCTCCAGTAACTATCGTAACCCGTAAGTTGGGATCATTTTCAACTTTTTCGAGTGCATCCCAAATTTCATTATTCATTTCATAACTCCAAGCATTAAGACGTTCAGGTCTATTTAATGTTATTTGAGCAATCTCACCTTTAGTCTCAAAAATAATAAATTCATAATCCATTTTTCTCATTCCTCCTTTCATACTTTCTAAAAAAATTTTATAATGAAATATAAATCAAATGGAAATATATAAGT
>JBHLLU010000069.1:0-18472 GCA_048938895.1 Promethearchaeota archaeon | reverse complement strand
CCGGAAGTAGGAATTCCAATCGAATTTGAAAGCCCCACACCTAGTTTAAGTGGTATGAACAAACCAATTATAGAAGGGTATTCACGACGGCAGTGCCCTCATTGTGACAATGACAGACAAATGTATATTCAAGAAAAAATTGATAAAACTAACATAATAATGCAATATCCACGCATCTATGGTAAGAAATACGTGTGTGGAAAGTGTGGGGGCCAATGGAGGATTAGTCCTACAATGGAATGATTAAGATTGGAAATTTTTAATCCTTTTCATATTAACTTACAACTTATCTATAGTTTTAATATTAACTACCATTTTAGAAAATAATTCTAAAAGGTGAATAGATTATAGTTGATATTAATAATATTAAGAATATAGCAGTTATAGGAGCGGGAATTCAGGGACATGCCATTGCCCAAATTTGTCTAATGGCGGGATTTAAAAAGGTCTTTTTAAGTGATATTTCTCTAGAAATAATTGAAAAAGGCATTGGATGGATGATAAATAATCCTGAAATAGGACTTAAAAAACTTGAATCTGAGGGGAAATTAGTAGCAGCATCTACATATAAAGAACTCCTTGAAAGATTAGTTAAAGAAACTGATTTAAAAAAGGCTGTTGAGAAAGCAGATTTCATTATTGAAGCTGTCCCTGAGGTAATTGGGATTAAAGAAGATGTGTATGCACTATTGGGAGTATATTCAAAGCAAGATACAATATTAGCAAGTAATACCTCTTCAATGAGTATTTCAAAATTAGGCGAAGTTTCAAGAAAACCTGAAAAAGTAATTGGGATGCATTTCTTTTCTCCAGTGAGAAATAGGTTAATTGAAATAACTAAAGGAGATAAAACTTCCGATGATAACATTGATATAGGTGTTGCTGTTGGTGAAAAGTTGCCTTCTATTGAAGGTAAGAGAGTTATTATTTGCCTTGATAAAGAAACTCCTGGTCACATCGCCAATAGAGTAGTGGGTGCTATTAGTCCGTATTATAACTGGATTTTTGACGAAGCGTTAGAAAGAGGGATTTCTTATGACCAACTTGATGCGGATACAAGTGATTTCGGGGGTCTTGGTTTATGCATTCTAATAGATGGAATCGGAGTTGACACGGTATATAATGTTATGAAATATTTTGAAGAAACACTCTCTCCTGAATTTGCTCCTAGTCAAGTTCTCATTAACTTGGTTGAAAGTGGTAATTTAGGAGTGAAAACAGGAAAAGGTTTTTATGATTGGTCCGATAGAAAACCTCCTGTAATAGATCCTTCTAAGAAAGCAGGATTAGTTGATATTGAGGTATTAATGGCTCAACAATTAAATGAGGGATGTAGGTTGTTAGAACAGGGAATTGTAAAGAATTATAAAATAATTGATAAGGCCGTTACAGTTGGATATGGAATGCCAGGTCCTTTTAGTATGAATAAAAGAAACTATGAACGATTATCTAAGAAATTGGAAGAAGCGGCTAAACTCACGGGGAAGAGTTATCTCAAACCATGTAAATTGATGAAATCAGGAGAATTTCTTACAATGCGACGGTAAATTTTTTTAAAACATGTTCTAATTTAGATTTATATAGTAATCTTCCTTTAGGAAGATAGACAATAATTTTGAATAGATGAGAATTATATGAGTGAAAAAGAAATTATAGCACAAGTTTTTGATTTAGAGAAGTTGCTGGATTATCAAAATGGTGCTGTTGTTAGTAGAACATTAATCAACAAAGATGTGGGTACAGTCACGTTATTTTCTTTTGATAAAGATGAAGGACTAAGTGAACATACTGCTCCTTTTGATGCTTTGGTCTATGTATTTGATGGAGAAGCTGAAATTATCATATCAAAGAAATCACATATTGTTAAGAAAGGACAAATGATTATAATGCCTGCAAATGAACCTCATGCATTGAAAGCAACAACAAAGTTCAAGATGATGCTGATTATGATAAAAACTTCAATATTAATAAAAAAATAACTGATAGGGAATTCTATTAATAATCTTCAAAAAATTATTAATTTTTAAATAACTCTTTTTTAAGTGTGAACAAAGAAGAAATTTCAGATGATGAATTAAATGATGAACTTGAAAAGGCATTTAAAGAGAACTTAAACAAAAAAGATGTTTTTAGTATTATCAGAAAAGAAAAAGAATCTTTAAATGTAAAAGAAAAAAGAATTAAAGAAAAATTTAAACAGTAATTCTCTGGGACATATATTAATATTTGACTCGTTTTGCGAATACATATAATAAAAACAATATAAAGACAAAAAATATCGATACTACTAATATAGACAAATAAATACCTGTTACCCCAAACACATCATATACTGGGGCCAAAGTAAAAGGAACTAAAGCAATTCCTATAAAATATCCCGCAGTAAGTAATCCCGCTAAGGCACCTCGTCTTTCTGGTGAAAGAATTTGACTATAATACGTTAAAACAGGGAATAAAATTCCTCCTGCTAGGCCAGCAACTATCCAGCCAATTGCTAAAATTGTAAAAACATCCTCCTGTGTAATATCACCAACTAAAAGGATAATTGCTAAGGATATAATTAAAAAGAAAGAACCAATAATAATTGGGATTAATGCACCTCTTTTTTTAATGATCAGACCAGTTAATAATCCCGTTATAGCCGAACCTATACCTGCTAAACCTAACACTAATCCAACAATACTTTCATCTATTATTGGAGGAGGTCCTGAAAGTATTTTTGATGTCCAAATGTTAATCGCTAAATAGGTGTGTGATATTAAAAGGGCTGAGAATATCATTATCAGAACTACGGCTCGACGTATTTCAATAGATAATTGTGAAAACAAAAGATGGATTCCAGACTCTTCTAAAACTTTTTGAGGTGGTCTTTTTACAGATACTATATAAATAAATCCAAATAAAGTTATTCCTATAAATAAGATATAAATTGAACGCCAGCCTATTTCAATCATTTGTGATGCAATTAACGGTCCAATACCAACTCCAAGATTAGCACTTGCTCCGAGATATCCCATTTTTTTTGGGATATTTGGTGGTTCAGTAATATCTGACATTAAAGAAATTAATATTGGATTAATAAAACCAAACCCTATTCCCCCTAATATATTTGCAATCACATATAATTCCAAAGATATGGATAAGGTGGCAATTAACATCGCAATTCCAAATATTATCAGACCTACAAACAATACTGGAAATCTTCCTTTTATATCTGAAATTGCACCAGAAAAAAGTTGAGTAATAGCAAAGGGAAACATGAATGCTGGAATTGCAATTTGAACTGCACTAATTGATATACTAAATTCTTCTGAAAGTGTATGAAACAAAACCAGTATAACATTTCCAGTTAACGGACCAAAAAAGAAAAGTATGTATATTACAATCTGTAAAAATATGTGCGAACTTCCACTAATTTTTGTAGTTCCTTCGCTATGGGATGAAGACATGATTTGAGTATTATTTTTTAACGTATTTAAAGTATGTTCTTATAGTATGATAAATACTAGTTTTGTAAATTAAGCAAAAATTTTAGCGATTTAATTCAATTGGGACTTCTCGAGTTGGTAAAATAACTTTTATATCCTCTTTTCTGAAAATTTTTTCAAAAACTTCCGGATAATTTGTATGTATCGGAATAAGAATTTCTGGGTTGATTTCATTTACAAATCTAATTATATCATGAACTTTAGCATGACCAGAAGAATGAATTCTATACGATGGGATACCTTTGTCTAATAACTCATTAGAAATTTTATTCTTATAAAATCTATAATCTTCTGCATATGGATCAACATTGGAACAGATGAATGTTCCCCTTAAGTTTGATGGTAAATAATTCTTTATTTTATTATAGTCCCAGTTTGATGCGAAATAAATAAAAAACTGACCTTCAAGAGTCTTTAGATCATCTAATGCGAGTCTCCTATCTTTCATATCTTCTCCCTCTAAAAATTCATTTAAGCGCTTTTTCCAAGGCAAACTAGTGTCATTTTGAGAAAGAACAAATATATTCTTATCGACTTTAATATCAGGATCTTTCATCGTGTTATAAATCGCTTTTTCATTGAGCCGGTTGTAGAAATATGCATCTTTTTCAGTAATTATATACTTCCAATCATATTTTTTCGCAATATTTACATATGTTCTAAACCTATCCCAATCTACTCTGTCGTAGTGAACTAGAACGTAATCGAAAAGTTCATAGCTAAATAGTTTTTTTAAATGCTGTTTCACAGTTCTCTCAGATTCAATTGCTCCTTTGTTTACATGTGTTCCTTCACAAATTAATAGTTTAATTTCTTCTCCTCTATCTTTACTTAAATCTTTAGCCTTTTGAATTAAATCTGCTGTCATAAATTGGAGGGGGCCATGCATTCTAAAATCTCCTGTATACACGATAATTCCTGATGAAGTATAAATAATAAAACCATAAGCTGCAGGGATTGAATGATCAACATGAACAGGAAATATCTCCAGTCTTTTGATATTAATTACGTTTCCTGTTCTAAAGCGAATCCAATGCAAACCATAGAGAAAATTTTCAAATTTAGGGGGAATGCATAACGATGATGCCTTTATTATTCTTTTAGACACAACTCCCGTATAAATCGGTATATTCCTATTAATAAATGAAAGTCCTTGGTAATGATCTCTGTGTGGATGTGAAATTAAAATTCCATCTAAATTCGAAGGAGGATCTACTTTATTTTTACATTTTCTTACTTTATCACGGTAGTTATATTTATTATGATCATAAATAAAATGCTTGGAATATAAATTCTGAATTGGTAAGTCTTCTTCTCGAGGTAATAAATGATTTTGAGTCATTAGTTTAATGTTAACTGGATCAAGATTTTTTGTTCTTAATTGGGTAAATTCACTCGAATTGATACCAAAGTCAATAAAAATTTTTACATCATATACAAAATCCTCTAATAGAACCTTATTACCACCTACTTTATTGACTCCCCCAAAAAATGTTAATTTAACTGAAGATCCCACTTAAGTTCATCTCTTTTGGTTTTTCTTGGTTAGATTACAAGAACCATACTTCAATATAAAAATGTTAGTGATATCATATAATTGTTAAAAAGAAGATAATTAAACCCATCATATTCATATTAATGAGAAGGTATTTACTTAATATAGGTAAAATACAAATTATTTTGAAATCAAATAAGAAAATGAATGGAATATGACCTTTGTAACTGTGTATGACGGAGCTAAAACAATAGGAGGTAATAAAATCTATATAAATGAAAATCAGAAAGGAATTTTTCTTGATTTTGGATTGAACTTCAAAAAATATGGACTCTACTTCCAAGAATTTCTATCTTCTCGCGGAAATCGAGGAATCCATGATCTTATTCATCTCGACTTAATCCCAAAACTTAATATTTATAGAACAGACTTAATTCCTTCAGATTTAGAGGTTTCAAAATTCCCTCATTTAGATATTCAAGCAATTATACTTACTCATGCACATATGGATCACTTTGGTAATATAGGGTTATTAAATCCTCAATATCCCATTATATTGTCTCCCTTAACTTTAGTTTTGCTTAAAGGAATTTTAGATTGCTCTAAAACTACGCTAGGATCTGATGTAGCATATTTTTCCCTTAAAAAACAAAAAGGAGATGGTAGACTATTAGAAACAGAAAGAAACAAAGATCGCGGAAGGAATTTTGTGTGTACTGAAAACATATCTGAAGAATTTAAAGCTTTTATTGATGCTCGTGTAAAAAAGAGAACTTCATTCGAAGAAGGAACTATGAGTGAATTGAAGAATTTTCCACTTACTTTTAAAATAACACCCTATCAAATTGATCATTCAATATTTGGGACAACAGCTTATATGATCTCGGGTGAAACTACCTTTGCTTATACCGGTGATTTTCGTTTACATGGAAGAAGAGGAAAGTTTAGTGAGAAATTTATCAATGAGGCAAAGAATGCTTCGGTTTTAATAATTGAGGGTACAAGAACCGCTAAAGAGGATATTAGCGAATCAGAGGAAATTGTATATGAGAATTGTCGAAGAATTGCTGAAATTGCAAAGGGACTTATTATTGCTGATTTTTCACCTAGAAATTTTGAAAGGCTCGAAACATTCCAGAGAATATCAAAAAAACTAGGAAGATCTTTGGTGATTCCCTCTAAAGATGCTTATCTACTTAATGCCCTAGAAAAAGTTGATGGGATTAATAGAATCAAAGATTTATATATATACAAAGATCTTAAATCAACTAAAAGAAATTGGGAAACACATCTTCTTAATGATCACCCACATGTCCAAAGTTTAGACCCAAAAGAGATTTCAAAAGATCCCGAGAATTTCATAATATGCTTCTCGTTTTTTGATATGAAAAATTTACTAGATATTAAACCCCCCTCAGGAACATACATATACTCTTCAAGTGAAGCTTTTGAGGAAGAATCTGAATTTGATTTTGTGAGATTAAACAATTGGCTTAGCTACTTTAATTTTAAAATTTATGGTTTTAAAATCATTGAAGAGAAGGGTAAAGATAAACCGATTTTTACTAAAGGATTTCATGCATCAGGTCACGCATCTAAAAAAGATTTAATGTGGGCAATTGATACAGTTGATCCTGAAGTTATCATTCCTGTTCATACTGATAATCCAGATTGGTTTAAAACAAATTATGATAATGCGATATTATTAGAAGACGGACAAACTCATAAGTTATAATTTAGAGAAAATGAAATAAAATGAAATCTCTTATTACTACTTCATTTTAAGAATTCAAATGGATTTTTTAATTTTGATAGTTTTACGCAGTATAATATGAATCTAAAAATAAAATAAATGAATAAACTAAATCAAAAATTATTTCGATGATTAAAAATGGCTAAAAATAAAATACGCCCTGGAGTATATGTGTATCCTATGCCTGTATCCCTCATAGGAACAATGGTGAAAGGAAAACCTACATTTATGGCATTAGCTTGGATAAATGTAGTTGAATATAAACCACCTCTAATAATGATATCTACATTTGAAAATCATTATACAAATATTGGTATAAAAGAAAATCAAACATTTAGTGTGAATATACCCTCAGAGGAGATGGTTGAAGTTGCTGATTATGTAGGGATTGTTTCGGGTAAAGAAGTAGATAAATCAGAAGTTTTTGAAGTCTTTTATGGTGATTTGAAAACAGCACCCATGATACAACATGCCCCAATAAATTTAGAATGTAAGGTTGTAAAAAGTTTTAATACAAAAGAAGTGTCTGAAGGAGAAAAAGGACATGAAATCTTTATAGGTAAAGTAGTCGGGGCCTATGCTGATGAATATTATCTTTCTAATGGAATCCCGGATATAAATAAAGTAAAACCATTTGTATTTTCAATTGATAATAAATATTGGAAAATTGGTGAGTTTCTAGGTAATGCTTTTAGCATAGGTAAAAATTTAAAAAAGGAATAAGGACAATTAGGTGAGGAATTATCTCAGAATAATTTAATTCGCAAGGCTTTTTTGTAATAGTGTTGTTGCGTTCACGCTATTTAGTAAAAAAATTAACTCCCCCTTTTTTTAAATCTTATATTTTATTTTTTGGTATAAAAGATATCTACTCTAAACTCTTACGTGATTAAACTTTTAAACAAAACTATCATATTATTGAGTATGGTAGAAACAGATCATTATGAAATAGTCAGACGAAAATTAGTGTTGGGGCCTTTGAAATCTCCAAAACATAAAAAAATCAAAAATTTAATGAAAGTATTTTGGAATGAAGATGAGATTAAATTAATTTCTCACTTTGAGACTGCTGATAAGTACAATTCATTAAGACAATTAGAAGAAAGATCCGGTATCCCCAAAGATGAAATCAAGAAACTTTTATCACGTTCGGTTAAAAATGGAACAATTACTAGGTCAGGATCAAAATATTGTCTTGAGCCTATCATCCCAGGGATTTTTGAAAAATATTTTCAAAGGAGTAATGATACTGAAGAAAATTTAAAACGTGCTGCTATATTATACAGAGATCTTATGAAGGAAGTTATACCCCAACAAGCTCATGAAATGAAGTGGAAGCTCTTTCGTCCACTTCTTCCTGTTGAAGCAAATGAAAAATTAATTGAAATTAATAAAGAGTTTGACGTTCAATCTCAAACATTACCTTATGAGACTGTGATGAACTTAATAAATAAACATGATCAATTTTGTTCTATTACCTGTCAATGTCGTTTAATTGGAGAGTTATCTGGTGAACCTTGTGAAGTCGCACCTGCTGATATGGGATGTTTAGTAGCAGGTCCAGCAGCTCAAATGATGGTAAATATTGGTATTCGTGGGGCGAAGATGATGAATAAAGAAGAAACTATTGAATTTCTTAAAGAATCTGAAAAAAGAGGTTTAGTCCATAATGCTATTTTTGACAAAGGTTTTGAATCCTCGAATTTTTTCTGTAATTGTTGTAGTTGTCACTGTGGAGCTTTATTTCCTGCAAAGTTATTTCACGATAGAGGTGTTTATCCTTCTAATTATATTCCTACCTTTAATATTGATCTCTGTACAAAATGTGAAACATGCATGAGAAAATGTCCAAATGAGGCTATTTATCACCTATTTCCAGTGGAAACTGATTCTTCAGATGAAAAAATGGCATTAAGAGGTGAATTATGCATTGGATGTGGGATATGTGCTGCAAATTGCCCTTCTGATGCCATTAAAATGGTAAAAGTGCGAGATGAGATCCCTCCAGATAAACAACTTATAGGAAATAAAACCTTTACGCAAATGCTATTATAAAATTTAATTTTTTTAGCAAATTAATTTAGCTTTAAGTTAAAAAATAAAAAAAAAGGGAATATGTAAGACTTAAAATAAACGAGAAAAGTAGATTAGCACCCCCTTACTATATATTTTTTATCTTGCAAAATTCCTAATTCTTATTATTACTCTTACTATTATGTTTTACTAATAATACTTTTTATTAGTAAAATGATTTTCGGCCACGTGAGTTCACTCGAGGTCCTTTTTGAGTGACTTTCACATCACTAGCTTGAGGTCCTTTCTTACCTTCTGTGATTTGATACTCCACGATGTCTCCTTCATAGATAATTCTGAATTCATCGCTATCCCCTTTAATTGCGGAATAGTGAACGAATACATCTGCGGAACCATCATCAGGTGTTATAAACCCATAGCCTTTCTTGCTATTAAACCACTTAACGGTACCTTTGGTCATTCATAAAACCTTACTGCATTTGTAAAAACTGGTGTACGAGTTACTCCTCCAGTCATGCATTTTAAGTATTACATCATAATATACTTTTCTAAAAGTGAAATTATCAAGGTTTTATGGTTGATTCAAAATCAAAGAAATACCACTAACCTTTCGGAAAATAATGGAAGATTTTCAATTATTTGATATTTAATTTCTTTATGTAAGAAGAAAATAAAAATATCATTCAAGTTCCTTGCTTTTTGGTAAACCAATTCATCCTTAATCCCCTTGAGATTATCATTTTCATTAAGATCTTTATAAAATATGTAATAATCATTCATATTTTCATGTAATGCCCCCTGACAATATATAATATATCCTAATACTAGTGAGACGAACTCACCATGAGTACTTTCAAATCAAATCCACCTTTTAAAAAAAACATTCTTATTATTAAACAAAACAAAAAAATCTGCAGAATATTCTCAAGACTGAAAATTAACCATAATTTTCATTAAATATGGCTGTTTTCAAAAGATCAAAAAATATTTTAAAATCTATATAATTTAGCACACACTTATTAGAAGATATTGGGTATTATTTGATAGATAAAAAAAGTTTTAGATCCACTTTATTTCGATCGAAATACTATGAGGATATAACATCTGAATAGCTCAGGACAAAAATAATAAATTTTAAGGGTGCTTATGAAATCAGCATTTTTTAAAATCTGTATCGTGGGGGATTTTGGAGTCGGGAAAAGTACTTTATTACATCAATATTTAGAGAGACGATTTATTTCAGATGTACAATCTACAATTGGCTCTAATTTCTTTGTGAAGCATTTAAAGATCCCTAACGTAAAACCTTTAATAACATTACAAATATGGGATTTAGCAGGACAAGATCATTTCAAATGGGTAAGACAAGCTTTTTATAAAGGTGCTAAAGGAATAGTTTTTGTTTTTGATTTAGCTCGAGAAGAAACGTTTAATCATTTAAAAACTTGGATTGAAGAGGTTGAAAGTACTATTGGAAAAGTGCCAAGAATATTAGTAGGAAATAAATTGGATTTGGTCAATCATGGTGAAAGAGTTGTCCCAAAAGAAAAATGTACTGATTTTTCACAATATATGAGTTCAATTTCATATGAAGAAACAAGCGCAAAGTTGGGCACCGGTGTGGATGGCATCTTCTATAAATTATCGGTTGAGATGAATAAGAAATTTAATCGATAAAGTATATATTCAATTTCTTCTAATGTATAGTTAAAATGGAATATATTAAGGTTTCTGAAAATCTATATGTTATGTATCCCCTATTAAACAGTAATTTAGTCAGGGGTGCAGCAAGTACAGTTCCTACAACTTGTATTGCCATACCTGATGAATTAATATTTGTTGATTGTGGGTCATATCCTAATCTCTCATCACAATTTCGATCAGACATGGAGAAAAAATTTCAGAGAAGAGCAACCTACTTACTCCTTACTCATTTACACTGGGATCATTTTCTTGCTATGGGTGCTTTTAAGGATGTTAAAATAGTTGCACCAGAATTAGGAATGCCTCAATATAATAATTTCATAAATACAATTAATAATACTGAAGATTATCTATGGAGTGTTTCACTACTCATTGAAGATGATGAAATCATTAAGATTGTAAAAAATGCGGAGTTTTTTATACCAAATATTCTTGTAAAAGAGGAAATGAGGATTGGGACTAAAGAAAATGAGGTTATCTTTTGTGTAGTTGGTGGACACAGTATTGATTCATCTTACGTCTATTATCCTCGCAATCAGGTTTTATGTACGGGTGATAATTTATTAGAATGCTTTGCTCAAATTCCAGGAACGCCTGAAGATACTTTAAAAATATTATCTCATTGGGAATCTTTAAATATTAATAAGATAATTCCGGGTCATGGTACAATAATCAATAAGGATTATCTTATCAAAGTTAAATCCTATTACGAAGATTTGATTTCTGTTTTAGAAAATCTCATAGATAACAATATTTCACGTAAAGAGATTCTCAATCATCCTGATCTACCGATTTATTTTGCTAAAAATGATTCTAATTGGTCTGAGAGCAGTAGACAGGGATTAAATTGGATAGAAGTTGTAATTCAAAATTGGTATAGATATTTGAAAAGAATTCACAGGAATAAATAAATTTTAAAAAGATTATCTGTATCCCACTTCAGAAGTAAAAGATTAAAAATCTAGTTCTCATTAATTATTAAGGATGAGAGATGAAACTCATGAGGAATTTATATCTGAATTATCGAAAATCTTCCAAACTGGGAGTGAAGATATAAATTTAGGAATTGTTAAACTTGTTAAATTTAAAGAAGAACAAATTCAAAAAGCTATTAAAGACTTTCACCCTTTAGATCAAACTAAAGAGGATGCAGAGGAAATCTATAAATGGGTTATAACTTTTTTTAGTCAATATTATAAAGAGGGAAACTTAACCTCTAAGATTAGACGTAATCCTTATCCTACTAATTACGATGGTTTTATTTTAAACTGGTTAAATAAAGATCAGTACTATATAAAATCCAAAGACATTCAGTATAGTAATAACAAAATAATTTCAGAGGATTTCTTTGTACATAAAGATATATTAAGTTTTCTTACAACTGAATTAGATAGTTTTATTAAAGATGTCATTTTAGATGTAGAAAGACTCCAAGATACAGAAATTCAAGTTATTTTAAAGAAATTAAAAATATTTGAAGATGTTTGTTTAAGAATTATCAATACATTAACCCGATTAGAACAATGTCAATTACAACTGTGGCACAAGAAGAATTTTGTAATAGAGACAAATTATGTTATTACTCTTAATAATATAAAGAAAAACGTAGAGGAAAATGTTCTAGAAGATCTCTATGAAAAAATTTTATGTAATAAAGATCAGTTAAAGGAATGGTACAATCTTTTCGGGATAAAAATCTTTAATAAAAACGAGTTTGATAAAGAAAATTCTAGCCTAAAATATCTTCCAATTGATACTATATACTTTGACGAGGAATTTAAATGGAAATTGATTAGTTCAATATCGAATGAGAAGAATTTAGATGATTTAGTTGATGGCATTTTAATAAAAAGTGATAATTTTCAAGCATTAAATGTATTAATGAAAAAATGGTATGAGAAAATTAATCTAATTTATATTGATCCTCCTTTCAATACTGGGAAAAAAGAATTTCAATATAAAAATGATTATTCAATTTCCACATGGTTGGTAATGATGAATAATCGTTTGAACTTAGCTAAAGAGATTTTAAACAAAAAAGGAAATATATTTGTAAGAATCGATAATAAGGGGAATCATCTTGTAAGATATCTTTTAGATTCAGTATTTAACAAATCAAATTTTAGGAATGAAATCATCATTAATAAGACTAAAGCAAAAAAACAAAGGAAGAAACCTTTCATACAACAAACGGAAAGCCTCTTTTTTTATTCCAAAAGTGATATTTATTTTTTCAATCAGATTCAACTTCCGAGGAAGCATCCGAAATGGTATGAGTTGTTAGATTTTCCTAGACCTAATGAAAAACCCAGAACTGTGCTAGGAAAGATATTTTATCCGCCTAAAAACAGAAGATGGGGATTATCCCAAGAAAGAATCAATGAGTTTGAACGAAAGGGTAAAGTAAGGATTAACAAAAGTAAGAGATATGTTGACTGTTTTGAAAATATTATAGAAGAAAAGCCTGAGTTATATTATGACTTAGAACCAGTTAGAAATAATTGGTTAGATATACCTGGCTATTCTCAAGTTCATAAATTTTCCACTGAAAACTCAGAAGAATTATTACAAAGAGTAATTGAATGTGGATCAAAAAAGGGTGATATGGTTTTAGATTTCTTCTTAGGGTCAGGTACTAGTGTTGCAGTTGCTCATAAACTTAATAGGAAATGGATTGGAATTGAGCTTGGGAATCAGTTTGAGGATTTTATTCTCCCACGAATGAAAACTGTTCTAAAAGGAGACAAGACAGGAATTTCCAAAACAATGGAAATCAGCAACGGTGGATTCTTTAAGTATCATTACTTTGAAAATTTTGAGGATACCATAGAAAATTTGGAGTTTTACCATCAGGTTTGTAAACTGTATCCTAATCTTGATAATATTGAAGATCCCTTCAACTTTAGCATCAATATTCTTAAAAGTGACCGACCTTTAACTAAAAAGGTGGATTTAGTTGAAACTTTTAATTATTTACTTGGAATTCATGTCGAAAAAGTCATTAAGAAAGATTATAATGGAAGAATTTATGTTATTGTAAAGGGAAAAATCGATAACAATAATACGATCATTATTTGGCGTTCAGTCATCGGATTGGAATTTATTCAAGATAAAAAAATTATAAAATCATATGTGAATGAGGATAATTATCATTATCTCTACATAAATGGTAAATATCCGGTAGAGGGCTTCAGATCTATAGAGTTGGCATTAAAACATTTAATGGGGAACTGTGAAATTGTATAACATTTAAAACAGAAACTATTTGATATATAGACTATTTTTCCTATCTATATATTGAATGATTCTATTCATTAAGTTCTATGACATTAAATACAAACAATTCCCATGATTATCGAACGTGGCCTGTCTTTTTAATTTCTTTTATTAGGACATTTTATGTTTCAATTTTCGAAAGAGCGTTATTCAATTATATTTATTTAATCATAGGAATAAGAGCAAGTACGTTAGGTTTTATTTCATCAGCATCAGCTTTGACATATATAATTGCACCTATTGTTGGACAATTTATTACTAACAAATATTTAGGTGTACGTAAAGCCCTCCTATTAAATGCTGTGTTAACCCCTGTTTTAACTGGATTTCAAATATTTTATCCTGAAGCGTGGTTCTTAATAATATGTCGTATTATAATGGGATTATCAATGGGATTGTATTGGCCAAACATTCTTAATTTTTTGAGTAAATGGCAAAATATAAGTACTCCTGAAAAAACTAAAAAAAATTTTGCCTTCTTTAATTTTTCTTGGAACTTTGGATTCATTTCTGGCTTGCTTATTGGAGTCTCATGGGCGATATTTTTAGGTGATTATCTAGGGATGATAATCTCATGGTTAATCTCGTTTCTCTTAATCCCTGTAAGTTTTTTCCTTGAAAAAGATGAAAATTTAGAAGAAAGTAAAGAAAAGATCATATACCAAACAGAAGATCCACTCTCTCAATTTGATATAAAAGAAGATCTAGTAATCAATTCACAGACTCCCATGACAATATATCCTATTTTTTATTCTTGGTTAAGTATAATGTTTCTAGCGACATCCAAATCAATTTTTATATTTGGTTATCCAATATTATTGAAATCCTTTTTTCCTACAAATACACCTACTTACCCTACTTATCTTGTACAATGCGGAATACAGATAGCACAATTAGGAGGATTAACATGGATCAACTATACAGGAATTTATAAAAGAAAATTAGCTTCTCTAATCGCTGTTGGAATGGTTTGCTCGATAGCGTTCACCATGATTTTAATTGAAAACATCTGGTATATTTCAATAATAACAACGATCGCAGGTCTTTTTATAGGACTTCTCCATGGAGTAGGGATGAAAATAATGCTAGAATATGGTGCTGCAGAAAATACTTCAAAGTATTCTATGATAAATGAAGTAATAATAGGGATAGGCTTTGGTTTGACACCAATAGTCTCTGGATTTGTCGTCGAGATTCAGATTTTTGCAATACATGGATTTATAATTTTCTTTGGTATTTTTGCTTTAATTGGGTTATTATATATTTCACGAAATATTAAAAATAGCAATTCTATGAAATAAATAATGAAAAATATTACTTTTTTTAATGATGTGATTTTTTATATCTTGTAATTTAATTAGTTTAAAAATCGGTAGTTTAAATTATGGAAAAGTTGTCAAAAGAGGAGCTTCTCCGAAGATCAAAAATACCTGGATTAAATGCAATAAAAATGCATAAATATTTTAAAGGTAAAATGCAAACAATTCCTCGATGTCAAATCAGAGATTATACTGATTTTGGGATATGGTATTCGCCCGGGGTAGCCGCACCAAGTATGGAGATTTTTAAGAAAAAAGACAAGGTTTATGATTATACTAATAAATGGAATACAATTGCAGTAGTAAGTGATGGATCAAGAGTTCTTGGGCTCGGAAACATAGGACCTGAAGCAGCATTGCCCGTAATGGAAGGTAAATCTTTGTTATTTAAATTTTTGGGTGGAGTGGATGCAATTCCCTTATGTATTGGCAAAGATAGATGTTGTGAGGCTGAACAAATAATTGATTTTGTTAAAATGATACAGCCCACCTTTGGAGGCATAAATTTAGAAGACATTAGTAACCCAAAATGCTTTAAAGTACTCGATAAATTAAGATCGGACCCAGATATAAGAATCCCTATATGGCACGATGATCAACAGGGAACTGCAACTGTAATTCTTGCTGCGTTAATCAATTCTTTACGTATTATTGGAAAGAAAAAAGAAGACGTTAAAATCGTTCTCAATGGGATTGGAGCATCAAATTTTAGGACCTTTAACTTACTAAAATCCGATGGGTTTAAATTAAAAAATTTTGTAATTGTGGACTCGAAAGGGATACTACATAAAGATCGAATTGATCTGCAGGATCCAACAAATTATAAACATGAATTAATTTATGATGCTAATCCTGAACAACTACAAGGTGATTGTGGTATTGCATTAGAAGGAGCTGATGTTTTAATTTCTGCAAGTATTCCAGGACCAGGAGTAATCAGGAAAGAGTGGATCTCAAAAATGACCGATGATGCTGTTGTTTTTGCGTTAGCCAACCCAATCCCAGAAATATTTCCATGGGAAGCAATCGAAGCCGGGGCTCGAATCATTGCCACTGGACGTTCAGATTTTCCTAATCAGGTTAATAATTCTTTATGTTTTCCAGGGATTTTTCGAGGGACGCTTGATGTCCGTGCAAGAACAATAACAGATGAAATGTGTATTGCTGCTTCTTATGCACTTGCAAATCTAATAGATGAAATTGATGGGTGTCTTACAGATAGTTGTATACTTCCTACGATGGATTATGAAGAGGTCTTTATTAGGCAAGCTGTTGCTACTGGTTTAAAAGCAATAGATCAAGGACTAGCGTTATTGAACCTTTCAGAAGAGGAAATTCTTATGAATTCACGAAAAATTATTGATGACTCTCAGGCTCAATTCAAGATTTTAATGCAGAAAGGATTTATTCCATCATTTGATGATTATGAAAAATAATTTTTAGATATTTTACCTATAATGGAATCAGTTGATAAACTAGATAAAAGAATAAGAAATATAGCGCTCTTAATGATAATTATAGCTATTATTTTAATTTCTGTTTGGCTTATAACTTTATTAAACTCTTCTAACAATACTTCTCCTCTTATATTGTCTTTAGGATTAGCATTACTTTTGGCAGGGATTTTATTGGTTACAAGAATTCAATACCTGATCTGGATGAAAAGGCGTATATAAAATCCTAAAAAACGCTTCGAATCATCATTTTTAAATTAATTGTGTAAAATCAATAAAATTACATCTTTTTATAAAAAATAATAGACAGAATTATATTTAGCCGTTTTAAATCATATTAGAACAATTATATACTTTTTAGTTAAATTAAAGTGAAATAATTATATGATATCAGATGTAATTTCAGAGGATAAAACAAAAGCCTTTCTTTTTTGTAATGAAGCCATTGTTCGAGCGGCTCTTGAAGCAGATGTAAAAGTTGTTGCCTTCTATCCCGGATCTCCAGTTTCAGAAATTTTAGATACATTTTTTCAAATATCTGATAATTTTGATATTAAGATGGAAATTGCGACAAATGAGAAAGTAGCTCTTGAAATTGTTGCTGGGGCTTCAATGGCAGGGCAGAGATCATTGACAGCAATGAAGAGTGTTGGATTAAATGTTGCTTCTGATACCTTTTTTAGTTTAGGATACACTGGAGTAAATAAAGGATGTGTTTTAGTCTTTGCTGACGACCCATTTTGTCATTCTTCTCAGAGTGAAGAAGATGGACGATTTTTCGCTTCAAGCGCATATATTCCCATGTTAGAACCTACTGATCCTGTGGAAGCAAAAGCAATGGTTAAAGAAGCATTTGAATTATCAGAAAAATTTCAAACACTTGTATTGGTAAGAACCACAACCCGTATAAATCATCAATCTACAATTGTGCCATTGGATCCACTAAAAAGAACGGCATTTGAAATTAGCAGCTTTCGGGAGGGGAATAAGAAATATGCTACTGTTGGTTCCAAAGCTAGAGAATATAAACTAAAAATGCTAGAACGCAGTAGTAAAATTAAGGAAGAATTCGAAAACTCTCAGTTTAATTCAATTATTGAAGGTTATCCTAATTTTGGAGTCATTACCTCAGGAGTCTCTTATAATTATGTTTTAGAAGTATGTCATAAGCTTGACATTAGACCTCCTATTCTAAAACTAGGTACTACTTATCCATTACCTGAAAAACTGATTAGTGGTTTCATTAAAAAGCTGAAGGGAGTTATTATTGTTGAGGAATTATCTCCATATCTTGAATTAAATGTCAAAGCTCTTGCAAAGGATATTAATCCTGACCTTATATTAATTGGTAAAGAATCAGGACACTTTAGCGAAGCTTTTGAATATAATATTCCCATTGTTTTTGAAGTATTCAGAGAAATATTCAATATTAAAAGCAACATAAATTATAATTCTCTTTTAGAAAATAGAAATAAATTAAAATCAGAGTTACCAATAAGAATTCCTGTGTTTTGTCCTGGTTGCCCGCACCGAGCAACATTTTGGGCATTGAATAAAGCAATAGGAGGAAAATCTAAGGAAATTGCATTTATGAATGATATCGGATGTTATTCCATGCTTCTATTGAATAAAGATATATATTCTAAGATGAATCCAGACGATCTATTACTAGCAATGGGAGCGACCTTGGGAACGGGAAGTGGTGTTTCACTTAGTTCTAAAGAGAAAGTAATTTCAGTAATAGGTGACAGCACCTTTTTCCACGCAGGACTTCCAGGAATGGTAAATATTTGCCATAATAATGAGGATGTTATCGTAATTATATTAGATAATTCCGTGACCGCAATGACAGGTCAACAACCAAATCCTGGAACTGGATATGGACCATCTGGAGTTTCTAAGAATAAAATCATAATTGAAAATGTTCTAAAAGGGATTGGTTTTGAGAA
>JBHLLU010000068.1:11120-18503 GCA_048938895.1 Promethearchaeota archaeon | reverse complement strand
ACTTCTTTATTCCATATACTTGTTCTACTTTCTAGGTTAGAATTAAATATTTGAGCTTTAATTTCTTCTCTTCTTTCTTTTGGCATACTTTCAACAATCACTTTTACAGTTAAGATAATTGAAAGAATTGACAGAGAACTAGTTAAAAATGGTGGAAACCTCCAATTTATAACCCCTAATATCCCTCCGATTGATGGTCCTGCAATCATACCCACTGTATATCCAACCATGAATTTACCCATATAAGAGGCTCTTGTCTGAGGAGTAGTAATATCAGTAACATATGCTCTAATTACGGGAATTTGTCCCCCGAATATACCATCTAAAACGCGTGCAAAAAGAATAATAAAATAAGAGTTGGATAATCCTAATATTAAGAATGAAAATCCAGTACCAATTTGAGATATTAATAAAATAGGTTTACGTCCATATCTATCACTTAACTTACCCCAAACAGGAGCACAAATTAGAGCTGAAAGAGCATTTGATGAGATGAGAAGACCAATCATTAAGTTTGATGCACCAAATTCTTGTGCAATAGATGGCAATAAGGGAAGTACCAAACTATAGCCTAGAGAGTCAACAAGAATACTTAGAATTATTGTAAACATCGCACGACTTTGGTTAATGTTGAACTTCTCTAAGTATTTATTATGTTCCTCCTTACTAGTAAATTTTGGAAAAGCCATTATAATAAACTAACAACAAATAGAAAATATAGATAGGCAAATTTTCCAATTTATTTAAGATTTCATTTAAACAAGGAATCTCACAAATTAGTATAACTTTATATTAGTTCTGCTCTTGATTTTATACAATAGTTTTTTGATCGACTATTAAAAATTTTAGAGGTGTGAAATATTGTCAAAAGAACGAGTAAGTTGGAATGCAAAGGGTAACTGGTATGAGGCGTGTGCAGCAGAGGGTCATTGCTCATTTTATTTCGGAAGGGATAGAGAAGAATCGTGTAAATCATTTCAACTTTTTCAGTTTGAGGAAGGAATGCTAGGAGATGTAGACATTAGTGGTGTGTTAGCGATAAATGTAATTGATTTGTACTCCAATAAAGCTTTGGATTTAATGACTAAAGGAGGAGAAGGGGGAATTTATATCAGTGATAAAACCACAGAAGAACAGAGAAAGAAATTAGAAATCTATTTTACGAAAAATATTCCAGGAAGTATTCTACTTAGAAAAATCCTTGGAGTTAAATATGTTGATATTAATTTGGATCAAGAAGGAAATACATTCCACATAACCATGCCTTATGGTGAAATGAAGCTCTCCTACACTCCTGGACTCGATGGAAAAAATCCTCAAAGAATAGTAAATTCTCCATTTGAAGCAGTCTTTTCAGATCTCAAAATATGTAATACTCATTTCTGGAAATATAATGATTTTGGAAGGGATTGGAATTTTGTAAATAGAAGCGGAGTTGTTGCACGCTTCGATGGTAAAGGTAAAACAAGAGAATTTTAATCAAATTCTTAATATGTTCTCTATTTTTTATTTTTTTAATTTGTCAAAGTGAAATTATTTATAGAAAATAGTAATAAAGTTATTTGATATCTAAATTATATTTTAAATTTGGTGTGTAAAAGTATGGAAATAATGGCAATAATTGAAACAAAAACAGGGAAAATTCAAGGATATAGGGAAAACGGAGTAGAAATATTTAAAGGAATTCCTTATGCTGAACCACCTATTGATGCTTTACGATTTCTTCCACCCGTTGCGAAAGAACCATGGGATGATGTATTTAAAGCTACAGAATATGGTCCTTGTTCATTTCAAGGTTATACTATGCTTGAAGAATGGTTTGGTAAACTTGAACCAGAAAGTGAAGATTGTTTAACTCTTAACATATGGACTCCTGCAGCTGATGATGAGAAACGACCTGTGATGTTTTGGATTCATGGTGGAGCATTTATTATGGGAGGTGGAACACATGAATTTTATGAAGGTTTAGAGCTAGCAAAGAGAGGAAATGTTGTTCTAGTAACCATTAACTACAGATTGGGAGCATTAGGTTTTTTATATATCCCTGGTGTCACCATAAATGCTGGAATTCTTGACCAAGCTTTAGCACTCAATTGGGTGCATGATAATATTGAAAAATTTGGGGGAGACCCTAATAATATTACAATTTTTGGTGAATCTGCGGGGGGATATTCAGTGGTAACACTGCCTGTAATGCCAGCAGCTAAAGGACTTATTCGACGGATAATTGCACAAAGTGCACCGGTCATTGATCCTGAATTAAGTGATAGAAGTACAAGGGGATTCATGCGTAAATTAAAAATAAAAAAGGGAGATATCGATTCATTACGTAAAATTCCTCCAGAAAAAATCATCCAAGCTCAAAATGAATTTATGGGATCTGACCCAAACAGTCTTCTTGCTTTTAGACCATTAATCGATGGGGATACTATCCCAAAGCATCCATTGAAAGCATTTAGAGATGGTGAATTAAAACGTATTGATTTCATGATTGGAACTAATTTAGATGAGGCAAAATTATTTACGTATCTAGATCCCGGATTTAATGAAATGGTAAAATCGGCTGGAGAAAATGCTGTATTAGGCGTTATGGGTACTTCGGGGATAGATATGAGAAAAGCTAAAGAAATTCTTGAAATATATAAAACTGCTCGTAAAGATAAACTTTCAGTTAAACCAATGGATTTATTAGATGCTGTTATAACTGATATTATGTTTCGAATTCCAACAATACGGTTACTTGAAGCTCAATCTAAATTTCAACCAAATACCTTTAATTACCTGTTTACCCATCAATCTGCGCAATTTGAAGGTGGATTAGGATGCCCACATGCAATAGATATACCCTTTGTTTTTAACACGTTTGATGCTCCTGGTATTTCAGATTTCACTGGAAGAGGTTCGGATGTTGATAATCTTTGTGAGGTAGTCATGGATGCTTGGATTGCTTTTGCTCATACTGGTAATCCAAATCATAAGAATCTTCCTGAATGGAATCCCTATGATAGTAAAAAGAGAACAACTATGCTTTTAGGAAAACAATATAAAGTGGGTATTGATATATTTAGCAAAGAAAGAGAAGCATGGGATGGTCTTCTTGAAATTTAGTTTATCTAACTAATTTTTCTTCTCTTTATATTAGAAGTTAAAGAAATTGATTTTCTTGTCAACAATATTTATATTTTCAATCTTCTTAAGTACAATAGGAACGAATATATAACCGACAATTTTGTTAAGAATGAGGTGTTAAATCTATATTGAAAAATAATTTAGTGGAACTTCCGTCTGAATATGAAGAGATGTTGAATAAATTAGAGAGCCAAATAACGGAATTATTTTCTGAAATTCATTATTATCAAGCATTACTGACAGAAAAGGAAAATACAATCATTCGATTAACCACGGAAAATAGGTATCTAAAAGCACAGATGCAAACAGTATCATCAAGATTAACTCCAGTACCTGCTGCACCTGAAAAGTTTAAAAAATCCAGCACTTCAAGGCAAGATTCAGTTACAGTACCCAAACCACCTTCAGAATTTAAACCTCCTTCTTATAAAGGTCAAGAGTCATTTACACCACCCCCGCGACCCCCTATCCAAAATTCAGAACCAACCTTAGCTACGGATGATGAAAATCGAATTAACAAAAGAGTTTGCCCCCAATGCGGTGCAATGGGTTTCGCTATAAAAGAAGTTGATGATAAAACAAGAATAATAACTTATAATCCTAGAAGAATTTACGCCAAAAAATACCTATGCACTAAATGTGCCTATTCTTGGTTTTAAAAATTTATTTAATTCCTACTTCCTTTACTAATTCTTTGATTTAATTTTTGTCTCTCTAGCTATTGCCGAGCTTGGTGAAACTTCTTTTTGTAACATTTTGAATGCGTTAGCTGAAGTTGAAAATGTTTTAGCATTAAACCTTTCTACGATTGTTATAAGTTCTTCATCAAAAATTCGTACAAAAACTTCAATGTTGGGAAAAAGGATATGTAGTTTTGAAGCTATATAGAGCGATTCATCGAATTCAGTTTCACGTTTCCAACAGATAAATGCTTGAGTAACTTCATTTAAATTTACGTGAGGTCGTAAATCGCTTATAAAGTAAGTTAATTCGTTAATGATATGCAATTGTTCATTTACATCAAACTCAATTCCATCATGCTCGTCATCAAAGAGGTATACTTCGCGTTCTGGTTGTAGAGAAAGGGTATAAGCGATGCGATGAGTAAGACTATCACGTCCTATCACTATTGCTTTACCCTTTTTATCTTTTGTCCATTTTTTTATACCATCCATAGCCCATTTTGATGTTGAGAATGAAAAAGCACGTAATGGGGGTTGTCTGAGATACTCCTGGACATGATCTTCAAATGCACGAACATAAATTGAACATTTATTATTCATCTTTCGAATTTTCTCTGTACAAATTATTGCAATCCTCACATCATTTACAGTGATAAATATTTCGTTAGCGCTTTTTACATTGGCAAGCTCTAAGTTGACAATTTCTGTTGGATCTCCGACTACTACTGGCTTTCCATGAGTTATTAAATCTTCTACTAGTTCATACTGGTCTTCTATAAGACTAAATCTTTTTTTGTTGGTAATACAATACTCAATGATTCTTTCTGATAAGTGTGTATAACCAATTACAACTATGTGATTTCTTTGATGTCTAGCTAAAATTCGACAAGTGATAAGTGGGTTATATTTCTGCAATAATTCACCCATAATGAAACCAAATAAGATTACTTCCATTAAAATTGGCCATATTATGAAATAAAAACTACCTACATCACCAATATCAGCAGGTACACGCACGGTTATGGAGTAAAGCAATATTTCTCCAATATTATCATCCGATTGTGTAATTAAGAAAAATAAAAACCCCAGAAACCATGTCACCAAAAAAAATAAAAACTGAAGACGGTATTGTTTAAGCTTTAAATGTAATCCGATAAAAAAGTTAATAAAACTCATAAAAGTAAATAAGCCTTTTCAAAATAAAAAAGATCTCATATTCAGAAATATCATTCAAGTTCTTCTAAAGGAAGAGATCAGGATAAAGTTCTTTAGTAGGATTGACAGCATAGTTTTCTAAATTGGATATCCCATTTTCCTTAAGTACTTCCTCATCAATAAAGAAATTACCAGTACATTCACTACTTGGTTTGGTTATGATATAATATGCCGCATCCGCAACAATTTCTGGTGTTCGAGAATGGTTTACTGCTATTTTACCCCCCAATAAATTTCTAACAGCAGCGGTAGCAATCGAAGTTCGAGGCCATAATGCGTTAATAGCTATACCGTCATTTCTGAACTCTTCTGCCATACCCAGAACACACATGCTCATCCCATATTTGGCCATTGTATACGCAAGATTGTTTTTAAACCATTTTGGATCTAAATTTAGTGGAGGAGATAAATTTAATATGTGAGGATTCTCAGCTTTTTTTAGATAGGGTATACATAACTTAGAACATAAGAATGTTCCTCGAATATTTACCGAAAACATTAGATCAAATCTTTTCATTGAAACTTCTAAAGTTGGAGAAAGATTTATTGCACTTGCATTGTTAACAAGGATATCTATGCCCCCAAATTCGTTAATTGTCGCATTTATTGCATTCTGAATTTGTTCTTCAAATCTAATATCAGTTATACAGGCTATGGCATTTCCTCCATGGGAAATTATATCATCAACTGCAGTATATACTGTTCCCGGCAGTTTAGGATGTGGTTCTTTGGTTTTAGCAACCACAGCAATATTAGCACCATCTTTAGCTGCCTTTAATGCTATAGCTTTTCCTATTCCTCTACTAGCTCCTGTAATAAAAAGAGTTTTTCCTCTAAGAGTCATAATCAATTAATCTTAAATATTGACATCTTAAATAATTTATATTAATAGTCTATAAACCAAATTATTAAACCACTTTTTCTCTTAGTATAATTATAATAATGTCAGAATTGGTCTCAGAAAAATTACATGTTGAGTATAAAAATGCAACTGAGTTAGTAGATTCAATTATACCGCGTAGATATACACTCACCCATTCTGATACTACAGGAGATTTGTTCCTAACAGTGGGTACTGATTATGATTATCAACAGATTTCAGGATTATATACGCGTTTTATGCGAGATGAGGTGCTAGCTGAATGGAAAAAAGTAGAGGAAAATTATGAGTTACATTTTTATCTCCATGTGAGTGGCGGTCTTTTGTTTGGTTGGGCAAGGATGAGAGATAGAATTTTTAGACATCATCTGCCCTTAGTCTTTAAAACTATTAAACAAGGAGACGAAAGACTCTTCAAAGTGTTCCCATATCTTTCTGAATCTCAAATTTATGTACATTTTAACTCGAAAAATAAGAAGTATGATAAGATCGAAAACTTTGGAAAAATAAAAGAAATTAAGATCTAGGAATTATAAAGAGTGAGAAATTAAAATTATGAGGTTCAAATAAATCGATGCCAGAACTCCCAGAAGTAGAAACATTTAAAAGATACCTAGATAAGACTTCCTTAAAACAAGAAATAATGGATGTAATTGTAAATGATACACGTATCCTTGAAACTGATTTCTCAATTTTAAAGAAATCAGTAAAAAACAAAAGATTTGAACATTCAGTACGACATGGTAAATATCTTTTTGTGTTCCTAAACCCAAAATATTTAGTATTGCATTTTGGAATGACCGGGGACTTAGAATATTACAATAACCAAGATGGTGAACCTAAGTTTGGTAAGGTTATCTTTTGTTTTAATAATGGTTATAATTTAGCATATATCTCTACAAGAATGTTTGGACGGGTTTATATTGCTGATTCTATTGAAGAATTCATTGAAATGAAAAAACTCGGACCAGATGCATTTAAAATGAGTTTTGAAGAATTTAAAATAGCTTTAAAGAGAAGAACTGCTATTTTAAAAAATGCATTATTAAATCAAAGTTTTATCGCTGGTATAGGAAATATTTATTCGGATGAGATAATGTTTAAAACCAAACTGCATCCACTTAGCAAGATTGATGAGTTAAAAGATGATAAGATAAAAGAGCTCTATACTAATATTAGAGGGGTTTTAGAATTCGGGATTGAAAAAGAAGGAGATTTGAGCAAGTACCCTTATACTTTTCTTATTCCTCACCGGAAAAAAGAAGAGAATTGTCCGATATGTAATACTGAAATCGAACGCATTGAAATTTCTGGAAGACATGGATTTTTTTGCCCAAAATGTCAGAAAGAATAACAATTTAGACTTTTTTGTAAAGTAGAAAATAAAAAAAATTATTTGGTAAATTCTATTTTTTTTCTGAAATACAATATTGCACCGATTCCCAATATGGCTAGAAGGAGGAGGGGATTATAACC
>JBHLLU010000068.1:0-11020 GCA_048938895.1 Promethearchaeota archaeon | reverse complement strand
GTAAATTCTATTTTTTTTCTGAAATACAATATTGCACCGATTCCCAATATGGCTAGAAGGAGGAGGGGATTATAACCCGGAATTTTTGCACCCGAAGGTATGGTTAATCCTAACATATTGTAATACTTATAATTTGCGCTATTTTGTTCCCATATATAATTGATAAATTCTGAAAACACCCAATAATTCGTGTTGATGAAAGACATGGTACCGTAACCTCCTACAATAATCCCCAAATGCTCTTCAGAATCATAATGTTCAAGCTCATTTTTAGGGATTTGTAATTCATACATTCTATGATGTGAAGTATTATCAGGCCCTGGACCAAATGACCATTCAATTTGAAAAGTATTCAATGATGTAAAGGGATATGTGACCGTGGCTACATAGTTACTCATATTATAGTAAAAGCTTAAATGAAACATGTCGATCTGGGTTTTAAAAGGAGCAGTGTTATTAGCAAATAAAGTATATTGCATTCGGTAATCAGTGGTAAGATTTCCAGCGTTATACCAGAAATCAAGTAGTTGGGGTGATGTTCCAGTATTTAGAACTCTCACCTGATCTGGGTCATTAGGATTTAGAGTCCCATTAGGATATCTGAGATATAATAGATGCTCATTTATTGTAACATTTACCTTATGAATCATTTGAAAATGAATTCGACTCACCGTTGGTGCAAATAATTCCTTGAAAATACCGATCCACTTAACTATATCTATGGAAAAATCTATTTGATTGATATAATATCCATTATTTAATTCAGATGTAATATTAAAATAAACATCATCAATATTATCTAGTTCTACGGTAGATCCTTCAACTGAACCAAATACAGCATTATATTCTGAATCATCATTAACTCTTTGGCTACTCCCTGCTATTGTGTTAGATATAAAGGGCCATACTTGATCATTTTCCACATCATAAACGAGTGATTCAGTTCCATTATTTAAATAACCCTCCCATCCATTATAATCTGTAAAAGTCCTGTTGTTTGTGATTAAAAAAAGACTAATCCATTCCCCTGTAGTATCTCCCGTTTGATCACTTGCTAAATCAAGTCCAATATAGAGATTATTCTTATCCTCACCTAGATAAATATAATTGTAGCCATCAGTGTCAGGTGGATTGCCTGCATCATCGATATCTAAATGAAAAGGCACTTTCCAGTCTCGATCAGACCATTCTGCATCAGATATAATGCCATCGATAACCACACCTTTCATTGGAGTAGAACCACTCGCTTTAGGGAAATTATTTGCGTATACCAAAGAAAATATACCAGATATCATAAGGAAAATTATTAAAAATGGAATAAAAACAAATTTTGATATTTTTGTAAACATTCTGTTTCACATTTTTATAATAAAATTATATGTCAGTAATTAGGACGAAGTTCTATATTAATTTGGCTATACTAATATATAAATGAGTTTATAATTAAAACGATACTCACAATGTTTAATAATAGGAGAAGAATTAAGATTTAGTATTGAACAAATAATATTAAATATCAATAGAATAAGGATAACAAGATGGATAGAATTAAACAGTTTTTAGATAAACATTTTCATCAGATCTTTAATAATAGCCATTTCTTATATACAATCATTTTCATTTTGTCTGCATTATTAATTGCATTGTTGAGTTTTATTCCTAACTCAAATATAGGAAACGCAATTTTATTTCTAGCCACTGTTTTTTCCTTAACATTCTTATTTTTAATGTTTGAAGGTCTTATTCCTCAATTAAATAATTATCTATTTTCTTCAGAGAGAAGATTTGATCATCGTAAGGTCATTTGTTTTATGATAAATTTTTTAGTGAGTTTCTTGATAATTTTTATATACTTCTTAACTAGTCCATCCAATCAATTAACTGTTCAATTCCTTGGGTGGGATATAACCCTACCAGTTATTTTTATTACGATTTATTTTGGTTGGAATCTGGTTCAAATCTTCTACCTAAGAATTGGTTTTGAGGATTTATCAATTAAGGTTAATGAGAAAATAGAGTTAAAATATAGCATATCTAAGAAGAAACGATTAATAGAAATAATCCTACTTGCATCAGCTTTGATCATCCCGTTTCTAATCCAGTTGGGAACTTTTTTAGGTTTTTTATCCAAATTTCAGCCGCAAGCAGGAGATCCTCCTGAACCGTTGATATGGTATACCGGGAGTAACATCATTATATTGGTGTTTATGATAATAACTACATGGCGTTTAATAACTTTATTCCTAAGGAGTAGAAAGATAGATAAATCTAATTCTTATTGCTCAATTTTTTATGTTCTTATATGGTTTATAATCTGGTTCAGATCTTTCAGTTTTTTTATTGCTTTACAGGGAATTGTACAAGCAACATCAAAATTAGAAATATTCTCAAGATTAATTGATATATTACTCATGCTTATTACAGCTTTCATGGTTTTAAGAGGTTTAGGGGATAAAATATATGATTCCATGATTATTAACACAAATAACATGCCCTTCTTCCTTTTTTCGTTTACTATGTTATATATAGAAGGACAGATTATCATGATTACTGGAGCAGGATCTCTTACAGGTGTTTTTGCAGATAGAAATCAAATTACGCTAATTAATAATTTTTTGATAATTGTTATAACTGTAAGTTTCTATTGGTGGTATTCTGAATACTCTTTAGAAAGGAAGGGATTTATTATAAAAAAACGGTTTTATCCAGAAGATGTTGCTGCACTCATCAATGATTTTAAAACATTCTTAGAAAACAGAGAAGCACTTGATACTAATAGAATTGGGGATAATGAAGTACAATATTTCTTAGATTCAAAAAATGTAAAAGTCCAACCTATGGAATCAACTAAAGAAAAAAGCGAGGAACTCAATGATAAATTAGATAATTCAGAGTTATAAGGTATGTTGCCAAGTTTCTTTAATATATTTCACTGATTCGATCATTATTTCTTTTAATACAGGCATACTCACATCATCAAGTTTGTTTATATACAAGCAGGATTTCCCTGTTTTATGTTTTCCTAATTTATTCAGTAATTCCAGATATTTATCAAATCCATCCATAATATATATTGTAAGGGACTGTTTTCTAGGAGAAAATCCGATTTGTAGCCAGTCTGCTTCACGCCCACTTGCATATTTATAGTGATATGTCCCAAAACCTACAATACTATCCCCCCACATAACGGGTTCTTCTTGAGTGACTTCTTTCATTAGCTTTAAGACTTCAAAAGAATCTTCTCGTCTTCTTGTATTCTTAACCTGATTTAGAAATTCAACGACATCTTTGTCATTTGGCCTGGTCTTTAACTCGGTCATATTAAGACATTCCAAAATAGACTAATAAAAAATTATTGTTATAGCTTATAATTTATATAATCATTTCAAAAAAAAAGTAAAAATTTATTATTTGAATTTCTTTTTAATTATTACTATCGAGATGATACCAGTAATCCCGAGTAACATCAAGAGAGGATATCCATATATTGCTCCTTTAGATCCCCCTACACCCTTCATATCATAGTAAAGATAATATGTGTTATCTTCGACGTGCTGCCAATAATCAATTGTAGAAAAAACCCAGAAATTCGAGCCATTTATATAACCTAAAGTCCCATATCCTCCAACAATAATTCCCAACTCTTCATTAGGATCATAGTGTTCGAGTTCAGTTTTTGGTATTGAAAATTCGAACATTCTATGGTCAGTTGCATTATTTGGACTTGATCCGAAACTCCTTTCCAATTGATACGATTTAATTGTAGAATATGGAACCATGACATGTCCCGCCCAGTTAGTGTGGTTCCGCCTAACAGCAAAATCGACTCTATTTAACTCAGTATTAAATGGAACGGAGTTATTCCCAATTAAGCTGAATTGAATTTTATTATCCCCCGTTAAATTACCTAATCCATAATCAACAGTATCTAATACATAAGAATTTTGATTATTTAGAGCTATAACCTGTTGGGGATTATCTAATGGTGGTAATGTTCCATCACTGTTCCATAATACTAATTTCTGATCATCTATTACAATATCATGTTCTGTTCCAATTCGGAGCTCAATACTCTGAATTACATTAAGTTCATCTAAATACGGATACCATTTAGCGAGATCTATTGAAAAGTTAACCCAATAAAGCTCATAAGCTCCAACAGTTTGAGAGGAAATATTAATAACGTCTACCATCCACCAATTTCTCAATATATCAGCCCCACCTTCAACTGTTCCGTAATTAGGAATAATTTCTGTATCATCATTTACATATTGACTATAGAGTCCAGTATATTTTAAATAATACTCCCAAGGTTGGTCAAGTTCCACGTCATATATTAAAGTTTCCACACCGTTATCAAAGAACGTAACCCAATCAAAAAAATTATCATATATCCTGTCTGCTGTATTTAAAAAGACTCCAATCCACTCACCAGTTTCATTATCAGACCGATCGCTACAAAGATCAAGTGCGAGATAAAGATTATTATTATCTTCTCCTAAATATAAGATATTATTTCCATCTACATTTATTTTTCCATTATAATCTGGTGTATTATCTACGTCTAAATAGAAGGGAACTATCCAATCGGCATCATCCCATTCACCAGTACTTATAGTTCCATCTAAAATAATATTCTTCATAGGGGGATTAGCAATTGAATAAATACTGAAGGTCATTAAGTTAAGTAATAATACCGGAAGAACCAAGACTTTTAATTTATATTTTGACATCTTCTATTAGCCTGTTATTATTAAATTAGTTAACATTAGTATACCCCAAGCTTATTTTTATACCTTTTGGCTATATATTTACATGTAGAAAAAACACTATCTTTTCAGGAACACACTTAAATTTCTCGGGAATACTTCAAAGTAACTCAAAAAATCAAACTTCTCCAATTTATACTTTAAATCACCAGGCAAATCATCAACTTTTCGTGTTCTTAGAAGCAATTTAGTCTCTTGTTCTGAAAAATTTGGACCGGGTTTGATCCAGTCTTTCACTTTTTTATTCGCTGGACATATTTTTTGACAATGAAGGCATCCAACCAAACAATTATGCCATGAAGGCTCAATCCAATTGGGAAAGGGAATATCTCCAGGTTGTTCATTATGATAAGTCAAACATTTTTCAACATATAAAAGGAAACGATCTGTATACTTTTGAGGTATTGCACCTGTAGGACACTTACGAATACAAGCTGAACATTCTTGGCATAGATCCATCATCTTAAGATCTTGCCAATTGTCCTGTTCAACTGGAACGTCAGTGTAAAAGGTTGCTAATCGATAGAAACTACCCATCCCTGATACATAAGTTATATTGTTCCGTCCATATTCTGCTAATCCACATCGAACAGCTAAGGTTTTTTGAGGTAATTGAGCATAGGACGCACTATATCCATTAGGATTTAATATGCTTTCCAAATATTCCCTCATTTTATCGACTATATTGAATCCATATAGGTATGTGGGTGGAATTATAAACCGGAATTCACTTTTATTCCAGTGAAATATTGCTTCATACTGTGGGTCAGGGATGGCAATCATGAATAAAGATTTAATTTGATCAAATTGTACTTCAGGTTCAAATTCAAAATATGCTTTATAATCTTCATATAAAGGTGGAAATATTAACTTTTGATCATGGTACTTTTTAATATCATTCCTTAAATCGGGGATTCGTTTTGCATGAACTACTTTTCCCTTGTATCCCTTAACTTCTAAACCTTTATAAAAATCTTGGATAATTTTATTAATGCTAGTCATTGATTGTATCCATAATCTATGAATCTTTTTAGAGTTTTAGGTTTAAATTTTATATGAGATTTAATATTGAGAAATTATTTGATATACTAACAATTGGAGAAAATCTTATGAATTTTGATTTAATAATAATCGGAGGAGGCCCTGGTGGTGCTACTGCAGCAAAATTAGCCGCAGAGTACGGTGCAAATGTATGTTTACTTGAAGCTGCAAAGGAAGGAAGATATAAATGTTGTGCAGGAGGAGTTCCAGTGTCTAACGAGGCTTTTTCACCAATTCCCCGTAACGTTGGAGAACGTGAAATCACCGGAGGAGTTTTAGTCACACCCGAAGGTGGTCCCTTGATATTTGATACTACAGAGGAAAGAGATAAAGGATATTGTATGTTTCGTACGGATTTTGATAAGTTCCTCCTAAACCTAGCGCAAGATGCTGGCGTTAATGTTTTATACGGAAATCGAGTGAAAAGTATTGATATCTCTAAATTAGGTGAAGTAATTGTTAGTGGAGCGCAAAATTACCGAAGTAAATGTGTTATTATTGCTAGTGGTATTGGAGGAGCTCAACTTCAGCGTACATTGGGAATGGAGATTCCTCCTATTATAAATGGTATCCAAGCAGAATTTGATATACCTGAATCTATTGTTGATGAACAATTTGGTAATAGGATTTGGGAGTTTTTTTATCCATCTATTATTAATCATGGTATCGCTTGGGCATTCCCTAAACGCGATGCAGTTAGTGTGGGTGTATTGGGTAAAAATGTAAAAATGAATCATTTTAACTCATTTCTTCAGACTCCTGTAATAAAGGATAAAATAACAGGACGAAAAATGATAGCTTTTAATGCTCGTAAGATCTGGGCTGCTCCAATTCCTGATAGGATGATCAAAAAACCTTATCGAGAGCATGTTATGATTATAGGAGACGCATGTGGTACTGCAGATCCTATTTTATATGAAGGCATTTATCAAGCGAGATTATCAGGGAAGTTAGCAGCTGAAGTATTTATTCAAGCATTTGAAGATAATGATTTCGGAGAGGAAAGATTATCCCAATATCATCATCTTTTAATGGAGCAATTATATGAAAAGGGATTGCAATACAGCTACAAATTCCATGAACTTTTATATCACAGCGGACTTATTGATAAAATTATCGGAGCAGCATATAAAATAGCACAAGAGGATACTGAGATAATGCAATCAATGATTTCTTTATTTTCAGGAACCCAAACCAGAAAAATAATATGGAAGACATTGATGTCTCGTAAATGGAGACTATTAAAAGAATTGGGGATTTTGAACGGTGTTCGTTTACTTCCTTCATTATTACGTAGTTTACGTATTTAAAATTTTAATTTTAAAACCTAAATTTTTATAAATCTTGGAAAATCCACGAAGATTAAAGTCTATCTTATTTCTAATCGGTTATTCAAACATGATTGAATGGATGTAAATTGTCAGAAGAAAATCAGAAACACGTAAGGAGTAAAGTAGCTATCAAACCTCATTATTTACCCTCTAAAGAGAGAATTAGGAATTTCAATGAAGTAAACCTTGGATTTTTAGAACTCGAAGAAGTCATTGAAGAATGTAAGCGATGCTATCAGTGTTTTGCAAAAAGTGATTCTAGAATAAAGCCACCTCCCTGCATGAAATATTGTCCTACTCACTGTAATTCAAGAGAAATAATTAAAAATGTGTTAGAAAGCAAAATTGAAGAAGCACTTAAAATAATCTATAAACATTATCCATTTCCGAGAAGTGTCGAAAGGGTTTGCCCTGGTTATTGTATGCTCCATTGTACAGCGGGGAAAAAGGGAGATCCGATCCAAATCCCTCTGGTGAAACGTTATTTAGTTGATAATTATGGTCCGCTTGAGGATTATTTTAAGTGTAAGCCGGATATAGGAAAAAAAGTTGCGATAATAGGAACTGGACCACTTGGTCTCACCGTTGCTTTTTTTTTAAGAAAACATGGAATTAATGTAACGATGTATGAAAGATTAAGAATAATTGGAGGTATGATGACAACGGAAATTCCTGAATTTCGATTACCTAGGTCTGTTTTGAATGCAGAAATAGAGCATCTCCAAAAATGTGGGATAGAAATCTATACAAATAAAAAAATTGACAAAAAATTTAGCATTAACCAGGTATTTGAATCTGGATTTGATGTCATAGTGATCGGAATCGGCACTCAAAAAGCTAAATGGTTAAAACTTCCGGGAGAAGATTCAAAAATCATCATTCAAGCACTCGATTTCTTGAGGAGATTTAATTTAAACCAAGAACTAGCTGATCTACAAGGGAAAAAAGTAGTAGTAATAGGTGGAGGAAGCACTGCTACTGATGCCGCAAGAGTAGCAAAACGACTTGGAGCCGAAGTTTCCATATTATATAGAAGACAGAGGGAACATATGCCTGCAGGTAAGGTTGAAATTGAAGATACAGAAAATGAAGGTATTTCTATTGAATTTTTAATTACTCCAAAAGAATTTTACTGTACAGAAGATGAAATCCAAGGTGCTGTTTGCCAAAGAATCGAATTGGGGGATCCTGATGAAACTGGTCGACCTACTCCTTCCCCAATAGAAGATATCGAAATAAAGGTTGAGGCAGATTATGTAATAGAAGCAATCGGACAAGAGACCGATCTAACGGGCTTTGACCTTGAAAAATTTGAAATTACCAAACAAAATACATTTATTGTAAATGAAAAATTCTTCACTAGTGTTCCTAAAGTACTAGCGGGGGGAGACTGTGTCATTGGCTCAAAAAGCGTGGTTGATGCTGTGGCACATGGAAAACTTATTGCTGACCAAATCTACGATTTTTTAAGGTAATTATTTATTATAGCAAACTTTTAATTATCAGTACAAATCCAATCAATTATGAGTATTATTCAAATTTTAGCGGTGTGTGGGATGCTTAGTCCTATAATATATACTGCGATGTGGATTATTGTTGGAAGTTTAAATTCGGAATATAATCATATTCGAGACGACATAAGTTCTTTGTTTGCTGTTGGAGCCCCTAATAGACGTTTAGCACAAGCATTTGTTATTGTAGAAAGTATTTTGTTATTTGTGTTTTTTACGGGATTATTTGAAGGGATTAGTGATGGAGGTTCTATTTTTGGACCGGTTGTTCTTTTGATTAGCTCTATTTTGGGAATATTAATAGCCTTTTTCTTTCCTCTTGATGAAGGTGGTGAATTCACAACTTATAAAGGTAAAATGCATATAGCTTTAGTTGTTTTAATGGGATTATTCGCTATTGCAGGTATGATTGCACTTTGGATTCGATTACAGTCAGTATCAGCATGGAGTGGATTTGCTATATTTTCGATGGTATCAGCCATTCTTTCATTAATTGGTGTTGTTATTTCTGGTATTTTTGCTACTGGTAAGTACAGAGGGATTATCGAGAGAATAATGGTTACACCTTTTCAATTATTCTACTTTGTCCTTGCTCTGATGGTATTTCTTAATAATTAATCTAAAATTTGATATATATACAAGAAAGTTTTAGATCAAGAATTATTAAAAATTGAAGTTTAAAAGATGTGAATCTCTTTTCTATCTATAGGAGAATTATGGATAAATAAATTTGTGATGTAATTTTGGATCCTCACAATTCCGAAACTATTCAATCATCATCTAAACCAATAACTACTACCCCCGATTTCAATTCTATGATTCGGATCACGTTTTGGAATGGATTAGGTTTTATTTTCTTTATGTTTATTAAATCTTACGTTGTACTTTTTTACTTTGGAGGAACTGGTGTGGTTTTTGGAATTATTATGGCATTACAACCTTTCGCAAGATTAATTTCAATGCCCTTCATAGCATATCTAACTGATCATTCTTCTAAGAAACTACTTGTATTAATAGGATCGTTGGGTCGAACATTGGCCTATTCTATATTATGGGCTTCACTTGTTATTAAGAATTTAACCTTATTTGGAATTGGGACATTCTGTCAAGGGTTACTGGTCGCTTTCTTCTGGCCTCCATTTTTTTCTTTAATCTCAGATAAATCTTGTAAAGAGAATAGAACCCAAGCATTAGCTACAGGCAGGGGTAAGATGATCGGTTATGGTTTCTTAGTAGGGGCATTTATCAGTATTCCAATCTTTGCGCTAGTGAGTATATTCATGCCAGACAATATTCCCTTGATGTATAGTCCAATATTAATATTTGCGATACTTAATATAATAGCAGGATATTGGTTTCATGTGAGAGTAGACGAGAATCTTACCTGGGAAAAATATTGTGCATCGATTGATAATCCAAACATACAAATTAAGAGTTTGATTAGTGATGGAGTTATTAATGGGGAAGAAACGATTACTACCGTTGAAATTCTTAAGCCACAAGTAAAAAATAATAAAAAATTAAATAAAGCATTTCTTTTAGGTTTCTTTGCATTACTATTAGTAATCCTTATCACTTCTATAGCTGGTACTATATATTCAATGTTTATTGCCGCTTATTTAATCAATAATCTCTTTCCGAATTTTTCTGATAATATTGTACCAATCTTTGTCATGATTGTTTATTTTCCGGCACAAGTTCTTTCACAGCTTGTTGCTCCAAAATTAGGTAAACAATTTGATCGTATCTCACCTACAATAAGTATAATTACTGTGAATGCATTCAAGGCCCTAATGATTTGGCTACTGATAAGTGCTTTTACCTCAATCGATTTTGCAGTTATTCTAATTCTGCTATATATCTCGATAGAGTCAAATGGATATCTTATCCAAGCAATTATGAGCCGAATATCTATAAAACATAGAGGAAAGGTATTTGGTCTCCATATGTGGGTTGATAGATTAGGTAGAGTGATCGGTCCGTTAATTGGGGGGCTTCTTTGGGATAATTTAACTGAAACTGCTCCCTTTATAGTCTCAATCATAATTATATTATGCTTAATCCCTGTATTTGTTTTTGCGGTACGAGAATTGAGCCCTTATATGGTTGAAAAAGTAGAGATAGATACTATCGGAATCTTTGAAATGAGAAAATCAAATTAGAGTCTTTCCATGAAATTGAATAGATCTATCTTTTCTTTCTTAATCTCTTGCCTTTTTTGTGTATTTAATTTTAATTGATTATCTTTTATGCCCCAAAAATTTTGAATACGCTTGATATGATCTGAGGAGTATTCAATTTTCCAATCTCTTGGAAGAACACTATTATAATACTGCGTATTAAATCGATGGCCAATTAACATGACAAA
>JBHLLU010000067.1:0-18549 GCA_048938895.1 Promethearchaeota archaeon | reverse complement strand
GGAATTCCAAAAGATATTATTGAAGAGAAGTTTGGTCTTAAAAGTAAAAGTATCCCCAGTTTAGAAGACCACACTGTGGCTATGGGTGCAAAAGCAAGTATTCAAGCACTAAACAGAGCAAATTTAACTCCTGATGATCTTGACGTAATAATTTGGGCTGGAGAAGTCTATGCTGAACATCCATTGGTAGTAAATGGGATAAAATTGCAACAATTATTGGGAAATCCATTGAAAGCATGGGCTTTTGATGTAAATCAACGATGTGGAACATTTTTGGTTGGATTAATGATAGGAAAAAGTTTAATTCAAACGCATCCAAAAATAGAAAGAATTTTGGTAGCAAGCGGTTATAGAAATTGTGATTTAATTAACTATAAAAATCCTCGTTCCAGGTTTATGATTAGCTTAGCTGCTAGTGGAGTTGCCGCAATAATTCGAGGAGATTATAATAAAAATAAAATTTTAGGTATTAGTGCGATTACAGATGGACGTTTTGTAGATGATGTATACGTTCCTGCAGGAGGTACAATTGAACCACTTACAGTAAAAGCGCTTGAGGAGGATTTAATATATTTAGATGTTCCAGATCCTGAAGGCTTAAAAGAACGATTAGATAAATATTCTATGACTTCATTTGTAGAAGTAATCGATCAAGCTTTAAAACAAAGTCGTTATACAAGGGAGGATATAGATTACTTAGCTCTTCTTCATATGAAAAGAAGTGCATTTGAGTATGTAGCAAAAACTGTAGGTGTGAATCCTTATACTCAATCTACATATTTTGAAGATATTGGTCACAATGGTCAAAATGATGGAATTATTTCTATTGAATATGGGGTTCGAAATGGGAAAATTAAAGCTGGAAATATTGTTGTAATTGTGTCAGCAGGAATAGGGTGGGCTTGGAATGCTGGTGTGATCAAATGGGGTTAAAATTATATTGAAAAATAGTTAATACAAAAAGTTAATATTATTTTATTTTTTCCAAAAAGAGAGTGTTAGTTCATTAAATTGTCTTGCATGATCAAAAATGGTTAAATGTCCTGCATCAGGTAGAATAACTAATTCTGATTGAGGTAACCATTCATGGATCATTTCACTGGCCCATACTGGAGTAGTTATGTCTTTCTTTCCTACTAAAACAAGAACCGGAATTTGGAGGGATTTCAAATTTTCACATATATTGAAACCTGCTGAAGCAGCAGTTGCTCTCAAGCAATCATTTTTGTTCATATGATCTGTAACTAATCTAGCTACAAATTGAGCTGTTTCTTCATTATAGGGACTTAATCCTCTTATACTAATTCCAAGCGCAAATTTTTCCAATTTACTACTGTTAATCCTTCCTAAGACATCGGTAATCGCTTCTTGACTAATAAAGCAAAAACTATCTGCAACTACCATCTTTTTTACTTGAGATGGGTTCTCAAGTCCATAAACTAAGGCTATCATGCCTCCCAATGAATGTCCAACTAAATATAAATCTCTTATCCAATCTAAATGATTAAGTAAGGCGTATAAATCATCAACATAATTTCTTATTGTAAATCTTTTTTTTGGTTTTGTGGTTCTTCCATGACCTCTAAGATCATAACGAAGTATATAGAAATCTTTTCTCAATATTGGAAGCTGATCTCGCCAACAATCACTATTTAAAAAAAGGCCATGAATTAAAACCATTTTCGGTTTACTCTCATCACCACTTATATCATAGGCAATTTTAAAATCTTTTTCGGAGGAGTAATATTCCATTATTGTATCAAAAATTAAAATCTTATATTAAATATATTAATCAATTATAACTTAATTATTCGTTCTTAACAGATTATTATATAGAATCCTTGAATTATTGAATAACATTTATATATTCATATAATAATAATATCAATCGTTAAATCTATTAATAATTACTGATCAAAAAAAATTAGATGAAAATTATGAAGAAATCAAAATATTTAGTGATTGGATTTTTCTTTTTAATGATTTTTGCAATTAATCCAATTACGAAGGCTCAATACCCCACATTTCAATGTGCCGCTACTTTAGGCGGTTCAAAAATACTCAAAGTTACAACTGTAGATCCTGATGGTTTGGTTAAAACCATGGGTGCGAGTTGGAGTGATAGTCTAGAAGCAAGTTTTGGAGTGGGATGTAATGTTACTGGAGCGAGAAATAAAGCAGTAATAATTGGTGTATATCCAAACGAAACGATTAATGTAGGTGCTGGGGATATGAATGCATTTATAGTAGAAACAAAATACTGGGATTGGACTGCTGGTTCATTTAGTAATACACCAGATATTGCCGCTATTAATGTTACCACACTATACAATCCGTCTCATCTTCAAATATTATGCGGTCTTGGTTATTATATTCCTGGTCCAGTATTTGTACCTGGAATGAATGTTTCTATGTATGCTATTTGGCAGGATCTTGGTACTTTACAGTATCACGCGGCTGCTGATTATCTTACTCAATTACCAGTAGATGCCGCAGATTACTTGGCTGATATGATTTGGGATGAAAATTGGTCTGTTAGCGGATTAGAAATCACATATGATGGTCCACCTGATGGACTTGTTTTTATTAATGATTATAGTGCAACTTGGGAATATGACAGTGTTTATGGAGCATTTATAAGATATACTTTAAAGGATAATGAAAGTGCAACAATTTATCAGTTTGAAGTATCTCTTCCATCTAAAGCTCAAATACCAGGCTTTGAGATTCCAATCCTTTTGGGTATCAGTTTTGGAGCTATATTTTGCGTTATTTATGTTATTATGAAAAGAAAATAATTTAGAATAAAATAACTAATATTTTTTTTTAATTACTTTTTGCTTTTTGTAAACCAAACAAATTTTCTAAAATGTGAATTTTATCACTAGTTATAGCTCTAGATAAGTACATAAAAGGAGTATCAGCAACCCCAAAAAACCATTTTGTTAAAATTTGACCCCATATAACCTCCCATATAGGAAATACACCCCCAAATGCAATCGATACGAATATTAGACTATCTAATGCTAAAGTAGGAACATCGCTAAATATATTTCGGAACCATAAGTGCTTCCCTTTCGTAAACTTATTTAATTTAGCAAATAATAAAGCATCAAGATTTTCTGTTATTAGGAATGCAATCCAAGATGCTCCAGTTATTCTTACTGTGGAACCAAGAAAGTTGGTCCAAAATCTCTGAGCTTCGACTGGATCACTTCCAAAATCAAATCCCCAAAAAGGAGCACTTCTTACTTCAATACCGAACCAGATAAAAATTGTCATAAATATTTGGGTAATAAAGGCAATGAAAATCATCCTATGAGTTGCCTTTTGACCAAAATTTTGGTTTACTATATCGGTTATTTGGAATGTGAAGGGAAATATGAGAACTGCCACTGGTGCAGTTATTGTGTAATTCCCAATGCTAAAATCTCCAATTTTAGCAGCTAGGATTTGAGACATTGCTAGAAATAAAACATAAAAAGCTATTGCGACATCTTCTCTTTTTTGAATTTTGATATACTGACTTATAAAAATTGTAGAAACAAATATGATAACAATCCAAATTAATAAAATCAACCACATAATAATCTACTCCTTTAGAATAGTATTATTCCTCATATTGAGAGTCAATCTTAGAAAACTATTAATAGTTTTTTATGCAATACAAGCATTATAAGTTAATAAAATAAAAAAACGCTCCGAAAATGAAAAAAGAAACAAAATGGTTTAACAATAAATGGTGGATCTCACCTTTTAATTATGAGGAGGAAGTGCTCCAATCTTTCAATCTACCTGAAAAGGTCTATGTAAGAGACTCAACCATAAGAGAAGGTGAAGAAACACCTGGAGTCTATTACAATTTAGATCAAAAGACTAAAATTGTTGAAAAATTAGAAGATATTGGAATTAGACATGTAGATTGTGGGTATATTGGACAAGTTCAAGATCAATGGGATCTAGCATATCAAATTAAAGAATTAGGACTTAATCTAAAGACATATTCTCATCTCAGTTCGAATCCTACAAGATGGACGGCTGAAATTGAAAAATCAATAGAAGCAAGAATAGATTATATTGGCTTTGGAATAGTTTTAACAGAATGGCAATTACAACTATTTACAGGAGATACTAAAATAACACCTGAAGTTATTGTCTCATTAATTCCTTCTATGTTAAGTAGAATCAAAAAATTAGGTGCTAATGCCATTTTGGACTGCGTTGATGCAACCCGATCTGATATAGCAACTGTAAAGAAAGCAATCGAACAAGGAAAAAAACATGGGGTAAAAATGATAATGCTCTATGATACTGTGGGTGCGTGTAATGTATCTGCAATTTCATTTCTCATTAAACAACTTATACCGATTGCAGATGACATCCCGCTTGGCATCCATGTTCATGATGATTTTGGATTAGGTACTGCTTCCACCATAGTTGCTGTTGAACAAGGAGCCTCATATATGGATCTCGTAGTTAATAAATTAGGAGATAGAGCTGGGAATACATCATTTGAGGAAGTAGTTGTGACTTTAGAAATGTTATATGGAATAGACACAGGAATAGATCTTTCTAAACTATATGATCTTAGTAAATATATTGAGAAAATTTCAGGAGTTCCTCTCCCATATAATAAGCCAATCGTAGGGCGGAATACCTTTATACATGAAAGCGAACTTCACGTTATGAGTGCTTTAGAAAAAGATAAGTACTGGATGTGCTTTACACCATATAAACCAGAAATCGTTGGTCAAAAGGAACAAATTATTTTTGGTCCTACTACGCTTCATGGTGATGCTATTAAGATGAAATGTGAACAGATGAAGTTAACTAATTATGAAACTTATATCGACGAAATTATGAGAGAAGTTCATTCTATAGTTATTAAGGATAAATTCATCACTGAAGAAGATCTAGAAGATTTAATAAGAAAAACTGTGAAGCAGTATAAGGATTTTCATAAATGACGAATTTAGTATATATAGTTTAATTATTTTCCACATCCTCTATTACATTAGAAAAACTAGTTTTAAAAGTGCATTTTTTCATTTGTAACTAAAGTTATTATTTAATTTAAAGAAAAAGAATAAAAAAATGAGGTCTAAGGAAATGATTTCTTTTAGGAATAGAGTTCTATTAATGATTTTTCTTATTACGTTCTCAATTGCACCTATTTATACCTCCAGTATACTCAGTTTCAAAGGTTCTTATTCGCAGGATGACAATCACATTCTCTATCCTCAAGCAATCAACAGAACAGGAAAAATTTTTAGTAACACGACCCTTATCAATGAAGACTGCTATATAAATAGAGAACTTCCAGGATTAAATACTCAACCTGAAATTTATATTCCTAATTATAACATATCTCATGCGAAAATGTCTTTTGAGAACATAACAGCGATTAATTATACAAGATATATAGAAGATGATTTCTCAGAATTTATAACTAGCTCTGGAGAGGGTCCAAAATATATTTTTCAAAAATTTTCTGTAGAAATTAATCAATATATCAACAATGTTAGTGTTCTTATTCAAGATATTAATAATCCTGTTTCTTTTACTGATGAAAATTCATGGGAAGTTGCAATTGTGAATTGTACAAATACAGGTACACCCAATACAGAAGAAATCTTGGGAATTCTCGTGAAACCACATCCACTCGTCTATGCTGCTCACTGGGAAGTCTTTGATTTTAAAAATTCTGGTTCAGGTCCAATTTACTTAGATACTTCAAATACTAATATAACAATAGAGCATGGTACAGAGAAATATTGGTTTGCATTTAGAATAAAAATACCTCAGGATGATTCAATTAGCGGTGGTGGACCAAAGTTTCTTTACTTTAACCCAGATGGTGAAGATACAAGTGACATTGGAGAAGGTGCTACATTCGCAATTTCACCAGATTTCTATTTTGACGATTATACTGTAAATAATGTAATAAGCTCATCAACGACAAATGGGACTTATTATAAAGGTGATACTAACTCCTTCAAAAACATTGATAGTGATAGGTATATTGCTGGTGATGCAAATAATGCTACAATTGAAGTTACTTTCGAACTTCAAGAATTAAAAAATTCACCTTATACATATTGGGAGTTATTTCGAGAAATCTACAAACAATTTTATCCAGTTATTGGCAAACCAGATTTTAATTGGTGGTTTGATCATTATAAATATATTTTTAGTTTTGACTTTTATCTTACTATAAATGTGAGTAATGAAGCAATAATAAAATCTGCCAATATTTCAATATATAATTATAAAGCCATCGGCTTGAATCCTAAGTGGATACCTCTTCAATATGACATTATTGACGATGCAGAGACAACTATCTATTTCTCTATTAGGGACCCATTGGAGAAATTTATTATCCTTTCATATATGGGTAATAATCCACTTTATCCTGCACAAAATAATACACTTAAATTCAAACTTGAATATCTAGGTACTGGAAACGATTTTAATGTATCAATAAATCAGTTTAAAGTCGAGGTGGGAGAATTAGCAAATCTTGATACAATTCAACCCCATGATCCTCTCATTCAAGAATTATATTTTTCTAATAACGTAAATATTATAAATGGTACAACTGTTCCATTTGGGAGCCAAACTATTGAATCTCTCCAATTTAATGATGAAGTCTATTATGAGGCGCAAGCCTTAAGCAACAATCTGACATTTTTCTTTACGTATAATGTTCTGGAGGATCTAGATAGTTCTCTTTGGGATGTGGATTATTATGATTGGATTGCATCCTATCCAAATCCTATCTTACCCTTAATGGATATAAGGCTTACCTCAAATGTAAGTGTCCAGAATAATCTTACTCTTGCGGCATTAGCCCTTTATAAAGGTGATATCCAATTTGATATTCTTGACGAGGAAACAAATAAAGGGGATTGGATCTTAATGAGTGATTATAGAGAATTTGAACTTGAGAATGAGACAACAATTGTTCTTCCTTTTGATGCTGGTTTCACATGGATTTTTTTAAATATATTAAATGAGTCGCTAAATAATGAAGCTAATTTTGTGTTAATTTATCTTACAAATGAATCTGCTGATTATCAGTTTAATGTTTCAATTAATGAATTTAGCGTTAACATGTACATTCAAAATGCAATATCCTCAGATATTTCTTCATCACTTGGTTTAGGTATCAATAGTAATACATTAACCGCGTCAGATATAGGTTTACAAAATTTTGGAGTTAATGTAATTGACAATGGAATTGGCAAAGGAATATGGGAAGCTGATATCGATTATGCTGACATTTCTCAAGGATTTTTCGAATTTAATGTGACATCAAAATGGCATTCCATACGTTTTGACGTCAATGGTACTTATGAATTATTTAAAATTCAACCTTTCCTGGAATTTATAGAAAGTCCTGCAAAACAGTATATGACAGGTACTCGATCCTTTCTAGTTAGAGCGTTTGAATCAGGCGGAGTACCATTAGATAATATTGAGATTATTTTTGAAGTGTTAAATGCAAATAATTTGACAATATATGAATCGACTTCTATAACAAATGATCAGGGAATTGCTACAGTTCAATTAAAATTTGAGAATACCGGTAAACACTTTACTATACGTGTAAGATATGCAGAAGCGGGAATATACACCAGCGCAGAAATTTTATCGGATTATATAAAGGTTGTATCAGAATATACTCTTTTCATGGATTCATTAATGCGATATTTACCCTATATAATAGGAGGTGTAACTGCAGTCGTAGCAATTGTATCTATAAGATCGGTTAAACATTCTCGACAGAGAAGATTCTGGGCAGGGGAAGCCAAAATTTTGGATGATCTTCTAAAGATAGCATATATTATGATCATCGAAAAGAATAGTGGTGTTTCTATATATGATAAACAGATTTCTTTAGAAGGTATTGATTCTGATTTAATCTCAGGATTTTTACAGGCGATCTCACATTTTCGAACAGAAATTAAAAAAGGGTCAGTAAGTACAGAGAAAGGTAAAGGTTTTGAAATGGATTATTATGATTTTAAGATCATAATTAATGATGGAGATTATGTACGAGTTGCGTTGATATTGGATGGTACTCCTTCTGAAAAGTTGAAAGAAAGTCAAATTGCTTTTACCGAATCTTTTGAAAGTAGATATAAATCTAGTTTGGAATCCTTTAGTGGTGACATTACTGAATTTAGAACAACTGATGATTTAATTGAAAAATATTTCAATGTAACCTTTGTATATCCCCTTCAATTAGGAAAACATTATGGAGTAATAAAGTTGAAAGGTTTAGAAAAGGATCTAACAGAAGTGGCTGAGCAAATACAGAAAGAGAGAAAATTCTTTTTTGTCTCAAGTCTTTTGAATTTTGGTTTAGCTGGGAGAAAAGCTTCTAGAGATGAAATTATTAGTACTATCATCTCTTTAAAGAGAAAAGGGATGATAATTCCCGTAGAAATTCAATAAGTATTATAATTTTTTATTTTTTTCTATTTTTTTATTAATTTACCTGAAACTGGAAGATTATTTCCTTTAGTCCAATACACTTAAGGATTTTACATAGGAAAATTCAAAAAAAAAGGGAAATAATAATATATACTTATAATTTATGTGAACTATTTTAAATGACAATTGAAAATAGAAAATTCTTTACCATAGGTCAAATTGATGCTACGGGTGTAAGAGGACCCCATGAGAAAGAGTTAGAGGATATTAGTAAAGCTAAATATTCTAGCTTCATGAATATTGATTTAAAGACTCTCGAGGCAATTGTAAACAATTATTTGGGAGGAAAGGTTGAAAATATTGGATTCAACGAGGATTGGACTATTACAATGGAAATGTTTCCCGAAGTAAATATACATATGACTTATTCTTATTTTGGCGACGAATTCGGAGATGGCATTAAGGCAGAATTTAAGTTTTATTTTACAGGAAAGCATGTTACTTGGGTTCCTGGTGAAGATAGTGCAACATTTATCGATATAGTTATAGATTTTATTGAAAGAAAACTAAAAGGAGAAGAACCCTTTGAGAAAAACTATGATTCAAAATCAGAATTGATGCAAAAAGTATTATTACAGAGAGCTAGTCCGTTCAAATTCTTACAAGAAGAAGATAAAGAAAAGCTTGAGAGTTTCATTGGAGCTAAAGTATGGAAGACTGTTAATGGCTGGCGCATAAAAAGAGAAATCTTTCCAAAAATCTTTATAGAAATTACTTGGGAAAAAGAAAATGGTTTAGATATAAAATTCTATGGTGAAAAATTAGAAACCAATTTGGGAAGTTATCATGCTGAATTTATAGGTATTTTTGTATTAAATCATATTCTTCGATTTATAACTGTAAATAATTTAGAAAAAGAGTTGCCTGACATCTGTTATATTATGTTTTCTCGTCTTTATACAAAAGAACACGGTTGGGATCATAGAACAAGATAAAATAAAAAATTATAGATAAATGGAAGAGAATCTAAGTTTTATACTGCAGTCCACATAACTGAACGACCCTTCTTGTCTGCACGTTTAACTTTTTTAGCATTTTCTAATTCAGACATAATTTTCCAAATTTGAGAATTACTCAATTTAAAATATCTTCTCAATTCTGGAGTTGACATTTTAGCTTCTGCTAATATGTTTGGAATCAGTCTCATTATTTCTTCTATGGTGTTTTCATCTGACTCTGGAGGTACTTCAGCTTCAGGTTTTTCCTTGATTTCCATCTCTGTGATTATCCTTGAAGCTACTTTATTCAATTGTTTAATATTTTCATCAAGGTTTTGAGGTTTCATGAAGAGACAACATAATTCTAAATCCCTTGGAAAAGCGACAATATAAAAATTATCATATAATATGGCTCTAGGTTTCTTTCCTGAGGCATTGCCCCCACGGAAAGCAAGATAAAAATTCATCGCAAAATCATCTAACTTTACCATGTCTTCTGTTTTATTATACTCCTTTTTCCATTTAAGAAAGGGGCCATCAATCATATCAAATCCAATTAAAGCAGCCCCAAATAATTCCTTTTCATTAAAATTCATTTATTTAATCCCCTCCTAATGGCAATTTTTTCTAATTCATTTTTGATGATATTCATTAATTTCAATCTTTCCGCTGGATCTATAGCTGTTAGTCCATATGTTTTTACATGCAATAGATCCTCAACCCTTTTAGCATTCATTCTACCATCTTTTAAATCCTGTTTGTTTGCGATCGCGATGATTGGACATTCTTTTCCCACAAAATGACATGCGTAATTAATTAACTCCCTTGAATTTAATACATTACTAGGTGTGGAATCAGTTACAATAAAAATGATATCGGATCCAAGTAAATAATCCTTTGAATATGTCCTTAAATAACTATTTTGTCCTCCTAAATCCCATAATCTTAAGAAATATTCATCTAATTTTATAGATTTTAAATCTAGTCCATGAGTTGGCATATAAAATCTATCTAATGTGTTTTCAGATAATAATTTTACTATAGTTGTTTTACCTACAGCCGGGCTTCCAATAAGAGTTATTTTCACCAATTTATCGATTTCTGTACTTAGCATCACTATATATGACTTTAAATGAATTATTAAGAAACAATGGATTGAAAAATAATAAGAATCCAGATAATATCTAAGTAATATAGCGAAATTAGGAAGATTATCTCTTTTTCAATAGATATTTTTTTAACCATCTTGGTAATAAGAAGCCAGCATACCAACAGAACGAACTTGTTATTAATATTAGCCTGGTTATTATGATTAACGCTTCATTCAAAGGAATAGATGAGTCTAATAATGCCCCGATGGAGAAGGTTATATAGGCAATCACTAGCAATTTACCTTTTAATTTTACTTCGGGATCATCAGATTTTAAAGAAAGATTTGCAAAAAGAAACCCAGTAACTACAACGATAAGAAGGAATATTATAAGGAAGATCATAATAAAAGACTTATAATTTACATCTACAGGTCCATTCAATTCCCCAATGAAATCTGAATTCAAGAAGAGAAAAGTTAAAAATAAGACCTCAAAGATTAAACCAATTACTAAAAAAACTGAAAGAATCAACTTTCGTTTTTCTGTGTAAAGGAATTCGGTTAGAGCCAATAACCATAGGATGACTGCTAGCGGGACCAATAAATTTCCTATTAGAAAATAAAGCTCTGGGGTAATTCCAACATCATTTGATAAAGCTACTATAAATGATATGGTTGATGGCCACCATGGGGATGCTATTAACACCCAGGTAATCCCAACTAAAAAATATACCCTTTCCCTATATTTAAAATATCGAGAGAGTATTATAAAACCAACAAATAAGGAGATGGCTACAAAAACTAGTGAAAATATTCCATTTAATGTGTCTAAAAAACTTAATGACATGAGTTTACCAATTTTTTTTATTGTATAAATAAAAATTAAGAGCATGAATTATATAAATCTTGAATTATCTTTTTGGAAAAAAAATTAGATATTATAGAGAAAGAATAAAATTATCAATGAGAAGAAAGCAGGTACAATCAAACTCAATGTAAGTAAACGTTGTGATACCCTTATAGCTTCTTTGAGTGTATCAATAATTGCATCAAAGTATAAGGAATTCCCCCAAACCTTGATTTTATCTTCTGTAGAACTGAAATAACAGAATTCAACAGGTTCAAAATTAGATTCTGCTTCTTGGATTAGAAGATCTAGCTTTTCTAAAATTTCCTCATTTTTTATTTTATCACCGATAGGAGAATAACCCCTTGCAGAAAATTGTCTTGCTACTGTGTGTGAATCAGAAGTTGTTACTTCTCCTCTTTCAATTCCTATATTCTGTAACATGTTAAGGATATTTGATCGGATATCTACATAAGCGTTATTTGCATCGAAATGAATCAAGGCAGTTGTTTGTTCGTTTATTGAATTCTTCAATAGATGAACAACAATGCCCCCAAAACCAATCCCCTGTTTTTCTGAATAATTCCCAAATGTGCCTTTAGCAATACCATATAACATCTGAACTTTTTGAGAATTATCGATTTTTTTACTCTTAAGGAACTTCTTTGAAACATTAATTAGATCTGAAGCTTCAATAGATTCTTTTTTAATTAAAAATTCTTCTGTAAGAATTGAATTATGGGAATCAATAATTATAATATCTTGGTATCCGCGTGATTTTGCATATTCTCTAATATAATCACCAATTTCTGATTCAATATCGTCTGAAGGAAGAGGGTGTCTAGTTATAAATATAACTGGGATACTTGAAATCTCTGTACCAAGAAGTTTAGCAGAATTCGATATTTTTCTTGTAAAGTTATTAATTTCAGGGGTCCACTTAATCTCTTTGCTGTTGCTTATCACTTGTATATCTTTTTTTATTCGATCAAGCACGATTTCTACATCTTTTTGAGTTGTAAGATTTTGAGAATGATCATTTGTTGTATGATATACAGTTATTCCAGGAATTTCTTTAAATGTTCTATAAATATTTTCAGGCAGATCAGAAGACCCACAGGTCTTAAATGGCCCGAAATGAACATTAGGGACAACAAATAATCCTTTAATCTTCTTATTAGAGATATTTCTTATTGCAATATATTGAATGCTTATCTCAGATTCTACTCCAACTTTCTCAAAGAAACTCTCTATAAGATCATCATTACCCTCTGTCATCATAGAAAGAATGAAAGCTCTGATAAAGGGATACCCGCTCATTCCTGTTACTTCTTTATAGACATTACTTACTTGAAATAATCCTCTTCTATAAGGGATTGCAAATATAAGAGCACATGTAATAAAGAATATCAACGCCCTTAGAAAAAAATCGCTATCAAATTGCCCAATATAAAGACTATAGAGGATTATTGTAAGTACAGGTTGAACTAAGGCCAAAATTATATACCCGGGGCGTCCAACTGTAGTGAAAGAGAAATAGATTACAAAAGCCACAATATACGATAAGATGGTTCCTAATATCAAAAACATTTCTTGATACCAGATATTCTGTAGAACAATTGCGACTATTTGTCCAAGCAAAAAGGTTACCTCAATTACAGCACCAAAATATGCATTCATTTGGATCGACCATCCTGAGGGAGGTAATCGTAAAATGGGTGATTTTCTTGAATAAACTAGTATAGAAAAAACTGCTGCTAGTCCTGGTATAAGTAAAAATAATCCTACGAATCTAAAAAAGTGTAAAAAATCCCATTCATTTATCATTATATAATTAAAAAGCAAGGATAATAGGCCTAAAACAACGGGAGTGCCGAAAAAAGTAGAGTAAGCTAGTTTTTTAGATTGAAAGAAATCGAGATAGGAGATTATTCCAGGAATTTGACGAGATGCTTGCTTTTTAATAAACATAAACTTTTAAACATGTAATAATTCTTATCTGAGAATATACCTTCTATAGTAATGAATAAATCGATTATTAAAACTTTATCTAAAAAATTATAAATAACTTATTTTTTTACAGATTAATATGGAAAAATCTCAAAGAATAATTGATAGTGCTAATAAAAGTTTCGGGGAGATAATTAGAGAGGGATTTAGGCTATTTTCCAAAAATTATGTAAACTTAATTATCCCCCTCGCTGTTTTTCAAATTATTTTAATCGTTTTAGACATTTTTGCATTGACAGACCTAAGATGGTATGCTGATTCTTTAGGTGTGGATGTAGCAGAGATTATGGAAAAGTTATTAGACAATATAACTCTTACTGAAAGCGAATTTAATTCATTAACTAAATTTTTGCTGATAACTGTAGCAATTGGTTTTATTCAAAATCTAATAGGGGCGATTGTTATTACAATCGCAATGTGTTCGGTTAGTAATTATTTGTTTAATAGATATATGCAGAATGAAACGAATATTCGAGATTCATTTAAATCAGCATTCAATAAGAAGATATTCCTAGTGATTTTATTAATCGGGGTGTGCCTACCATTAAGTGTATTTATGTTATTCATTCCAGCAATTATAATTTTTGGTTTTTTTATTTTCTTAGTGTTTACATATAATATGAACGATGTTCAAAAACCGATCTCAGAAGCTCGTAGAATTGCTAAAGGAAATTTCTGGAAGATTCTAATTACGTTTGTTCTCAATTTTATCATTATTTTCATAGTTAGATCGATATATCTTTCAGTTTTTGATTTATTCTTAAACCCGAGTTCAGATCTTTATAATTCATGGTTATCACCAGATACTAGGAATTATGTGATGATTATTCTTTACCAGATTCTTAGGAACTTGATTGATATCCTTCTTGCACCGTTATTTATCTGTCTATTGACTTCCTTATTCGCATCATCTAAAGCTAAAAAAGATCTAGGATATGAATACCAGGGAAGGTATCAATCGGAGGGTACAGTATTTTTACCATCACCTCGAACATCTAATATTATCATTCCAGAGAAACAGTCTGATAACCAAAATGTTGAGAAATTTTATTGCCCATTTTGCGGGTATGAGATACACATTCCAAAGAAATTTTGTCCAAACTGTGGAGAAAGTTTTATATTCTTAAATGAATAAATTTAGAGGATCGCAAAAAAAATGTATATAAAAATCGAAAAAAAATTTGATTTGAAGCCAGAAAATATTAAAAATGCAATTGTCCTCGTTGGATTTCCAGGAATTGCTTTAGTTGCAAAGTTAGCTATTACATCAATAAAGGATTCAATCAAAGCTGAGGAATTTTTAACTCTCCAATATTTTGATTTTCCTGCAAAATCGGTTGTTGAAAAAGGTTCTTTAGAAATTCCAACAGCACAAGTGTTTTATAAACCCGCAGAAAAAGAAGATGGAAATGATTTTTTTATCCTCACTGCAACATATCAACCTCAAACCCCCGAAGGAATTTTTGAGTTCTCAAAAATATTTTGTGAAGAAATGGATAAAATAACTGGGGGAAAAATAAAGATGTATTTAAGTACCGGGGCGATGATTACTGACATTGTTCATGATGACCCATTAATATATATAAGTGGAACGGATCAAAATCTTGTCGACTCGTTTCTTGAATTTGAAAATACAAAGCTACATGAAGGGGGTGTTATTTCAGGAGCAAATGGAATTCTTCCCGCATATGCAGGTGCAAATAATTTTGCTCCAGGAATTTGTTTACAAGCAGAAACCTTACCATTACCAATTATGACTCTAGATCCACGTTCATCAAAAGCACTTGTTTCCCTACTTAAGGATTATTTCTCAATAGATATGGATTTCAAGGAATTAAATGAAAAAATAAAAGAAATGGAGCAGGTTTTTGAGTCTTTTAAAAAACAAGCAGATCATTTCATGCAACCTCCTCAAGAGGATAAAGGAACAGATTCTTACTTTCGCTAAAGTTTCTATGATATATCTATAATATATTCTTTCTTTTTATTTCTATGAATATAGAAAAATTCTATTTATTATTTAGCTGTAAGCTTTATTTTGACAATTTTCTTTTTTTTATAAGATTTAAAACTCATTAAAAATTCAAAACTAGTAATATCTAATAAATATAAAAGCAATTGTGAAAAAAATGAAATTAATTAAATTGTTTGAACCTCTAAAAATTCAAAATTTGGAGATAAAGAATCGAATTGTCATGCCAGCTCTTGGTTTGGGTTATACACCTAAAGGAGAAATTAATGATGTTTTCACTAACTTTTATGAAAAAAGAGCGAAGGGTGGAGCAGGATTAATTATTATTGGCGGATTAGGAATTAGTCCTAATAGTGGAGGAACACCATATATCGGGGATGATAAAAATATTCCTGGATTTACTGCTTTTGCTGAAAAAATACATAAATATGGTGCTAAAGTTATGGGACAAATAATGCATACAGGTGCATATTATGCGGGTAAAGGTGCGGTATCGGCTTCTGCTGTGAGATCAAACCTTACTCGATTAGTGCCTAAAGAATTAACCATTGATGAAATTAAACAAATACAGGAAGATCATGCGGTAGCTGCAGAACGTTTATTAAAAGCCGGTTTCGATGGAGTGGAATTACTTGGGAGTGCAGGCTATCTTATTACTCAATTTTTAAGTCCAAATACTAATAAGAGAACCGATGAATATGGGGGGTCTTTAGAGAATCGTTTAAGATATCCAATTGAGCTAATAGAATTGATGAAAAAGAGAGTTGGAGGAAAAATGATAGTTGGAATGCGCGTTGCTGGTGATGATTTTGTTCCAGGTTCTAATGATTGGACACAAAGTCCTGTATTTTCCAAACATTATGAAGAAGCAGGAATAGAATTTCTAAATGTAACAGGAGGATGGCATGAAACCAGAATACCACAAATTCCTATGATGGTACCACAAGCGGCATATGTATATCTTGGTGAAAATATCAAAAAGGAAGTGAAGGTCCCTGTTTTTATGGCGAATCGGATAAATGATCCTTTAATTGCAGAAAAAATATTACGAGATGAAAGAGTAGATGCAATTAGTATGGGAAGAGGGCTGATCGCTGACCCAGAACTTCCAAACAAAGCTAGGGAAAACCGACTCTGGGATATCATGAAATGTGTTGCGTGTAATCAAGGATGCTTCGATACAATCTTTAGTGGTAGATCTGTTGTATGTATGAGAAATTATATGACAGCAAAAGAAGGAGATATTGACTTAAGCAAAACAACTGAAAATCCTCAAAAAGTATTAGTCATTGGAAGTGGTCCTGGTGGACTTGAGGCAGCTCGAATCGCTGCTGTTTTGGGTCATGATGTTACATTAGTAGAAAAAAGTGAATCTATTGGGGGTCAAATGAAAGTTGCTGCTGTTCCACATAGTAGAAGAAATATCTCAGAAATGTTGCGTTATTATGAAGCGCAAATTCGTCATCGTCATATAAAGTTGAGATTAGCAACTGAAGCGAATCTAGAATTTATCGATGATTTTAATCCAGATGCAGTTATATTTGCAACCGGTGTAAAGTTCTCTATACCAGATATTCCAGGAATAGATGGTTCAACAGGAAGCGATATCTGCTTTGCGGATGAGGCTTTAGCAGGTGATCATGTTGTTGGAAAAAACGTTGTTGTAGTTGGTGGGGGAGGAACTGGCTTAGAAACAGCAATTTGGGCTGCCGAATTAGGAGCCATTAATTCTGATATTGCTCATTTCCTTAGCTTCTATCAATTAATACCCCAAGAAGAAATCATGAAACGTTGGTTGAAAGGAAATCGAAATGTCACCATAATTGATGTATTACCAAGACTAGCTACAAACGTGGGACGTACTACAAGGGGATATTTAATAGGAATTTCAAAGAAATTACAGATAAATGAAATATTGGGCGCAGAAATTACAAAATTCGAGGGAAAATCACTGGAATATAAAACTAAAGTCTCTGATCAAGACGAAGAAACCCATTCAATTGATAATGTAGACACATTTATCCTTGCAACTGGTGTGAAGAGTAATACTGATTTATATGAAAAAGTAAAGACTACAAATCCATCATATAAAATATTTAATATCGGAGACAGTAAAGAACCAAGAACGATGATGGAAGCAATACATGAAGGATTTCAAATAGCCTATAACCTAGATAAATAGTAATTTTTTTTCCTTTTTTATCATATTTAAATATCTTAATTGATAATATTTAAGAAAAGCTCTTTGAAAAATAATAAACATTTCTCTATTGATTTGAATTGCATGAGTCCCATATTATAACGGGCACTAATAAAATAGAAGAGAAGATGTTGAGAAATCTTAATGCAATTAATGAACAATCACGTAATTATATTAAGGATATATTAATTCTCGTTAGAAAGGAGGTTGGAATAAATAAAATCTTATCCATCCTTTTATTTGGCAGTCAAAGGGCAAAAATTGAGGCAACTGCTGTATCTGATTGCGATCTACTTATTATTTTTAAAAATCGGGTGTCAAATCACCATATCAGGGAAATTGAAAAATATTTCATTGCATTGGAAATTAAACATAAATTCAGAGAATATGATAATAAATTACCTAAGAAAATTTTAGGAGTAATTCAACAAACTACAGGAATTTTTGTTAGTCATTTTTTAACAAAAATTAAATATTGGGAAGCGGCAAATTTCCATAAAATTTTTAGAGTGAATAAAGTATTTTCAGCTGTTTTTGCACCTCGTAATATAGTTTTAGGTAACGTATTGACAAATAGTACCGTTCTGTATGGAAATGATTTAAAGGAAAAAATTAGACCAAAAATACAAATTACATTTATCGAAATGATAAAGAGTACGATTATGAATCTGATGATTTCCTTTTTCTCTATTTTGATTTCATTGTTCAAGACACTTGATCCAACCAAATACCAGTTAACCGCAATAAAATGGGCATTAAAAGCCTCAAATTTTTATTGTTTTAGGGATTCTGAATCGCTGGAAAAAATTACTCAGCGTTTTATATCTTTTGAAAAACCCAGATCTCAGAAAAAAGCTAAGAACTTTTTCTCAAACTTTCTAAACTTAAGAATGTCTCCTCAAAATGATGTGAATTTTATGATTAGAAGCCCTATTCGAATTATTAAAATTCATCTAAAAGCGATAATGTATAAAAAATTAATTATAAGAAAGA
>JBHLLU010000066.1:0-18559 GCA_048938895.1 Promethearchaeota archaeon | reverse complement strand
GTTTTAGGATGGTTTAAACGCCATTATAGTTGGGAGATAAAAAAAGAATGGCTATCTTTTACACCAGGAGTAATTCCAGCAATAAATGTATCTCTTCGAACTTATACTAATCCAGGAGATAAAATAGTTGTTCAAAATCCTGTTTACTATCCATTTTATGGTGCTATTGAAAATAGTGGACGAAAAATTCTATTTAATCAATTAAAACTATTAAATGGACGTTATATAATGGATTATGACGATTTAAAACAAAAAGTAAAAGATCCACGAGTTAAAATGTTAATACTTTGTAATCCTCATAATCCAATCGGAAGAGTTTGGAGTAGAGATGAGTTAATTCAACTTGGTGAACTTTGTATCGAAAATGAAATTATTATCCTTTCTGATGAAATTCATTGCGACTTAATCTATCCCGGATATAAACATTGCAATTTTGCTAAAATTAGAGAAGAATTCGCTCTGAATTCTATAACATGTACTTCATTGAGTAAAACATTCAATCTTGCTGGGTTACAGCTTTCAAACATTATAATACCAAATAAAAAACTACGTGATAGTTTTAGAAATTCCGTTGAGAGTCTTTTCATCCCTGAAGAATTTGGGTATCTCCCTAATACACTATCACTAGTAGCCTTTACAGCAGCTTACAGAAATTGTGATGAGTGGTTAATCTCTTTAATTCAATATTTAAAACAGAATTTACAATTTCTCGAAGAGTTCCTTAGAGATAATATTCCTCAAATAAAAGTTATTAAACCCGAAGGAACATTTCTCGTATGGCTTGATTTTAGTAATCTAGGGATACATCATGAACAACTGGAAAAATTTTTGCTTGAAAAAGCCAAAGTGGCATTGGATGATGGCGCCAAGTTTGGTAAAGGAGGCGAAGGATTCCAACGGATAAATATTGCATGTCCTCGCTCTGTTCTACAAGATGCTCTAAAAAGAATTCATCACGCTCTTAAAGTATTTGCATCGAGTTAATTTAATTTTCTCTTTATAAGTATAATCATAAAATTGTTTTTCTTTGCATTAATACTCACAAACTACTTTAAAATTAAGCTTTATTTGAAGTAATTAATTATTTATTTGATGAAAAAATTAGCAGAAAAATTGGGTAAGGTTGATATTCAGCTTCCAAAATGGACAAGAAATCTTTTGTACGATCATCTGCTTGAAATATGCGAAGAATTAAAGAATCACAATAAATTCACTAAAATAAATCCCACTAACAGTTAATATTGATTGTTATTTTATAATCTTTACATTCTCAATTGGAATCCAACCTTTTTTTCCTTGCTCGTTAGTTACCCAAAACCAACCGCTTTCCTCATCTTCAATCATAAACTCTTCCCCTACCATAACTGATAATTCGGTCGCGTCATAATTCTGAAGCAATTTAGCATTAATCTCTTGGATTTCAAGATAACTCTTTGGAACCCATCCTTCCTTCCCAATCTTAGTAATACACCAAATCCACCCAGGCCACTCGCTTTCTCTCTCTTCAATCTGGACATATTCATCCTTTTCTATCTTCAGTGGATCAGGAAATGGTGTTTTATATTCTTTTATAACTTTACAATATTTCCCTTTCATAAGTTTTCTAAAATACAGATAAATTTATTACTTTGGAACTGACGTAAAACCTTAAAATATTCTCCTAATTAATTAAATAAAATAAATTCAAAAACACTCTTGATAAAAAATATTATTTTCGATTTAGGTAATGTTTTATTGAGCTTTAAACCTGAACTTTTTTTAGCAAACTATACAAAAGATAAAATTCAGATTGATACATTCATAAGAAACATAATTAAAAGTGATATATGGGCAGATTTAGATAGAGGGTCATTTTCACTAAAATATGCTGAAAAGAAATTTATCCAAATGTACCCTGAAGAAATAGAATTATTACACATATTTTTTACATATTGGAAGGAAATGTTAACCCCAATTCAGGACAATGTAGAGTTATTAAGCAAATTGAAATATAAAGGATACAAATTATATGTTTTATCTAACTTTATTCAAGAAGCTTATGAATTCGTAAAAGAAAAATATAATTTCTTCTCATTTTTTGATGGTTTAGTGCTTTCCTGTGAAATTAAATTAATTAAACCAGAAATTGAAATATTTCATTACTTATTGCGAGAGTATAATCTGATTCCAGAAGATTCCATATTTATTGATGATATAGAGCAATTTATTGAGCAAGCAAAAAGATTAAATATAAAAACAATTCATTATCTACCTTATACTGATTTACCAAGCGAATTAAGGAAATTCAATATAGATATTTGAGGATTAAATTAAGATAATTAATATATTACAGAATTATGGGAATAAAGTTCTAATTTGTAATCTCGTATCCTGCTTCTTCCCATGCCTTTCTCATCACCGGATTCTTTTTAAGAAATTCATCAACCACTTCTTTTTTTACATGATTTAAAGGGCAGGAAAAATTAAGGCATACACCACATCTTTTTACTTCTAAAAAAGTAAAGAAGGCAATTATTTGTAGAAGTCCAATTATTAAAAGAATGATTTGCTTACCTAAAATTAAAAAAACAAGCGGATACCCCATGAGAATAATAAATCCAATTATCAATTGGACTTTTTCAGACAATTTTATCGGTTCGGGATGATACTTCCATAATTTCATACTGCCATAATTTGCTATACAATGAATCGTTTTTCCCTCTTCAGCATAGAAAGGACAATGACTACATAAAATTCTAATCTCCCAAAATTCAAAGAAAAACAACCAAAAACCGACCCAGCCTAATAAAAACCATCCATAACCAGATAATATAACACCAAAAAACATTGTAATAACAAAAACAATAAAAAATCCCAGGAAACTTAATAAATATTTACTTTGAAAATGGCAAATTAACTTACATTTGACAGAGCAATCCTCACATTCTGCAGTTTCTTTCCATATACATATATCATGTGGATTGTTCATATAATCACTATTTTATCTCACTTTCTATAAGGATAATAAATATAAATCGAATGAATAATATAAAAAACATTCCTAAAACTATATTCGAGAACTTATATCGTCTTAAAAATTTTCTACTCTGAAAGGTACTCCCGCCTTCTTAATAATAAGTTCTCGACCATTTAAAGGTTGCAGGATCATACTGCATAATCTTTTTTTTTCCTTTCATATTTAAAACCATTAAATCTCTGTTCTTAACAAATATAAAGGCCATCTCTTCAGAATTCCTTTTGGCAGTTTTCCATTTCTCACTTTTGATAAAATTTCAGACCTAGAGGCAAAAAAATCAACTGGAGCTTCATCAATTATTTCAATTTCTAAATATCCATTCTCGATTACTTCTTTGAAACCGACTTCCTCAGAACATTTTAATATGTCATTAATAATTTCATCTTGAATAGCATTTCTGTTAATATTTGCTAGAGCAATGTATAAAATCCATTTATTAGTATTTCTATAAATTAGCAATATCGAATCGTTCTTTAAATCAAATTGTTTACTCACACAATTAATAGTTTTCCGAGGATCAATAATTCTAAAATCTTTAAGAGGAAAATAATCACCTGCAAAAATTGAATAATTCGTTGGAATAGGAATATTCTCAGCAATTTTTAATGGATATTTTAGCTTAAAACATGATCTTCGAATATTTCCTTCAATGAGGGGTAATTTTTCTTGATCTACTAAAGAAATTACATCACCGAGATCCATATTGATCATAGCTTTCGAGTTGTGTAGTCTAGAAACTAGAAGTCTACCAACACTCTTCTTTGTTCTAGTGATTAGTTCCTTTTTATTATCATGTTCTATAACAGGCAATGTCAATGGAAACACATACATTCTATTTGCACGTGATACAGTGAAATCTGCTTTAGTAATACTTGCAGCAAATGGACCAATCTCAGAAATAACATATAAATTTGTAAATTTTTCCTGACCCTTTTCCCATTTCATGAACTTTCTTATCAAGTACCAATCCGATTCTGAGAGTGAGCTAATACTAAATATTAATGTGGTTTTTGAAAGCTTTTCTGAAAGCTTCTGTTGGATAATTTTACATGCTGAAGTAAGATTTTCCCTTTCAAAAATTTTCTTTAAATTATCTGGTTTATGGTTGTCTTGCTTTAAATATCTTCTTATTCCTTCCTTTAATTTCTCGAGATCTGCCCAACTTAGTATTGTTGCTGCAGGAGCAGATACTACTGATATATCTTCTAAAGATAAGATTTGGGAGATAATTTCTAAGCTTTTTGAGTTCTTGTACTCATTAAAGAGGTAGGTTTTTGGATTTAATATCGAAAGCATAACTCTTTGTGAAAATTCAGAGGAGTATAAAGAGATGTATTTAATTTCATCGATAAATTGAATACCGTCAAATTTCATTCTTGAAGGTACAAAGATAACAGCAGAAGATTTCGAGTCTAAACCGCTTGATTCAAATATTGCTTGCATCCCAGGAGCCCATTGTCTCTGTACGACTTCTTTTGACATAAAAAACCATTTAAGAGCATTGAGATTGCTGTTCGTTGTACCTGAACTATGACATATGATTAAAGGGGTAGATTTTTGATTCTCAGATATGAATCTTTTAAGATCTATAGAGAGATCTTTAGAACTTGACTTTATCTTTACTATTTGTTCAAATATATTATCTACTGAATCCAATCCAGAATTTTTTAAAGCTAAGTCTTCATATTCCTCTTTAGTAGCTAAATCTAACCACTGTCGCCAATTTGTTGGCTTAATTTCCGAAAAAGCTTTATTAAAATGCTTTTGGGCTTCAGAATCAAAATCGTAAGACTGCACTTTGATACAAATTAGTTTATCATGAAATTAAAATATTATATATTAAAAAATAAAACAAATGAATAAAAAAATGTGATGATGCTTATTAAATATTATTTAAAATACCATAAAGACCTGTTTCAGAATCTTGAAAAATCGGTATTTGTGGTGGGATATAAGTGAACAAGAAGAAAATTAATCCAAGAGTAACAATAAAAATCCATGAGATATATGAAAATATTTTAGGCATCTTACTCTTTATCAGAATTTTGTAACTCACCAATTGACCAATAACAACTCCAGCAATAAAACTAAGTATATCAACAACTAGAAGTTCTATTCCAAATATGGTTGTATATGAATAAAAAACAATTAGAATTGTTGCTATACTTATTAATGCGGCTACAGCTTTTCCAATCAAAAGATTTTCTGATTCTTCTTTAATGAAATTGTATTCAATTAAACCAAATATTAACAATGGCCAGAATGGTAATTTCAAATGTTCCCAAACACTTTCATTTACAGGAAAGAAACCTCCTATTGGTTCCCAATGTCCTAACCATTCAAAAACAAAATGAAACATTGCCCCTAAAATACTCACAAAGAATATGCCAACAACTTCCCATAAAAGTACTTTATTCTTTCTATGAACATCAATATTAGTATCAGTAACTTTCATAAATACAATTGAAAAATAGGAATTAAAAGTAAAATAGATAATGTTAATAAGATATAATATAGCATTAAATTCTTCCTAATGTTTTTAGATAATTTCCAGATATTTCTTTTATTTTCTCAATTTTTATTATTAATATTCTTAGTTGTTGTTTTTATCCTCTGGTATAATCCTTCACTAGTTTGATATTTCATTAATTATCTGGATAATTTCAGGTATCTCTTTAATCTCATAATCCGGTTTAATCTCAAGTGAACTCTCTTTGTTTGTCTCGTTGAGCCATACCGACAAAATTTGATATTCATTAGCACCTTTAACATCTGTTTCTAGCATATCACCAATATGGATTGCATTTTCACGTTTACAGTTTAATTTTTTCAAAGGTATTTCAAACATTTTCATGTGGGGTTTGAAATAACCAGTCTCATCAGAAAAAATTGTTATGTCAAACAAATCAAGTATATTATGCCCATCCAACATCTTGCTTAAAATTCGACCTGGAGTAATTCCTGTATTAGAAATTAATCCTATTTGATACGTTGGTGCGAGTTCCTCCAAAGTTTTTTTAACACCTGTTTTAAGCAATGGGGGATCTTGTAGCATCATTACTTCAAAATTATTTATTAAAATTTCTAAATCTTCTCGTGGAATCTCTAAATTTAACTCTCTAAGTACGTTTATAACTCTTTCTTCCGTATAAATGTGATGAAATCCGATCTCTTCAAACGTAACTTCAGTGAAATGAAACTTATTGTCATAAGATTTTCTCAGATCCTCAAAAGATAAGAAAATCTCTCTCTCTTGTAAAAACTGAAAAAATTTTTCTAATCTTTGCTTAGAATAGGATTTATTAATAATCAAAGTATTCCATAAGTCAAATGTAATTGCTTGGATCATATGATAAAAAATACTCCCTGTAATTAATCTATTTCTATATGAAATCTAGAATATATTTTTCTTAGTGGTTAAAAACACAAAGCATCATTAGGGATTTAAAGTTCATATATAGTTCAACAAGGGTTTAAAGTTCAGCAATTAAATCTATTTAATCGATGATTAGTAGAATTAACATAACAAAAAAATTAAATTTAGATTTAAGAAAATGGAACAAACACCGACTAAAAAGACCAAAAATCATTATCTTTACTTTTTGGGCGGTCAAAACTTCTCTATGTTAGGTTCCTTGATAGTTGGCTTTACTATCACATGGTGGCTAACAGTAGAGACAGGTAGCGCCGTGATATTATCGATATCTGTGTTCTTGATGTTTATTCCACAAATCATAGTGACTCCATTTTCCGGCGTATTATCTGATAGATGGAGTAAGAAAGCAATCATCGCTATTTCAGATTCCTTACAAGCAGCATCTACTTTTTTACTATTTGTATTTTTTCTATTTGATATTAAAAATGTATGGTTAGTTTTAGGGATAAATTTCTTTCGTGCTGCATTATTTGCATTTCAATACCCCGCAGTTAACTCTTTAATACCAATTATGGTTCCTAAAGAAAATCTAAGTCGAGTAAATGGATTTAACTTCTTATTTTCGGGATTAATATTTACTATAGGGCCTGTAATAGCTGCAACATTATTAGAATTCTTTGAAGATAGTGTAGAGCAAATTTTCTTTATTGATATAATTACATTTTTGATTGCTCTTGTTCCATTAGTGCTTATAAAAATACCATCTAGTCATAAAACGGTCACTGAAGAAGCTACTGAAAAATCATTCATTAGGGACTTTAAAACAGGATTGCATACGATCAAGATGATTCCAGGGCTATTTGCGATGATTGCCTTTGCTATGCTTTGGAACTTTATCAATAGACCTTGGGCTGTGTTAATGCCATACTTTGTAAGATATACCCATGAAGGAACGGCGCTAAATCTTGCCCTACTTATGACATCTGCTCAAGTTGGAAATATAGTTGGTTCTGTAATCATGTCAATTAAGAAATCATGGAAGCATAAAATTAAAATAAATATAATCGGGGGTTCATTGTTTTTTATATGTCAGATACCTGCTATTCTCGCACCCAAGGGAAACTTTCTATTAATGATTATAACATTATTCCCGGCATGGATGATTTTTCCAATTACAGTATCATTGTATCTGGCTATTTTGCAAACTGTTGTATCTAAGGACAAAATCGGAAGAATTATGTCGATAGATCACATGATTTCTATGGCAATTGCCCCTATAGGAGCACTACTTGCAGGTCCATTATCAGAGATTTGGGGTATAATTCCTCTATTTCTCATTTTTGCGATAATTGGGATAATAATGCCGTTTACTATATGGTCTTTTACACAAATAAAACAACTTGAAGTAATTGATAGAGTAAAAATGAAGGAAACTGAAGAAATTACCGAAGTTGAAGAAATCATAGAACCTGCTCAAATAGCTGAAGTAATAGAATAATTAATCTAATTTGTTTTATTATTTTGATTATTATTTAAAAAAATAGATAATTATGACTATAGTTTATTTTGCTTTTTCATCTTCTTGCATAATTCCAAGTTTATTTCCTTCAGAATCTTTAAACATATAAAAATACCCAACTCCTGGGACTGTAATTTTAGGAGAAACTATTACCCCTCCATTCTCTTCGATTTTGGTTTTTGATTCCTCTACAGATTTAACAGTAATATAATTATGAACTTGATCCTCTGGATCTTCTCTTTTTTGTAAACCCCCATTTATACCATCCTCATCATCATCTCCTGCTTTAATCACCCAATACTCCCCACCTTCCCATTTTTCAATTTCCCACTCAAAAGTCTTTTCATAAAACTTTTTTGCTCTTTCAACATCATCGGCATTTATTTCAAAATGAGCTATTTTTGGCAATTAATATCACCTCTCTTTAATAAAAATTATTGAATTATGTTACTAATTGATTGGTCTTGTATATAAAACAATACTCTCTATAATAAATTTTAAACTTTCTCATACTTGAGAAATGTTATCAAGATATTACTAAAGAAACATCACAGAATATATAAAAAGTCGCGAAAGTGTGCTTTCATGAAGATCTCCGAAAACTCTAAAAGAAAATTATATTTATTAGATGTTTACTTATGTTCAAACCATGATTAATCCAATGTATGAAAAATATGCCCAGTTAGTGGTAAATTATTCATTAAATGTTAAAAAAGGAGAGAGAGTTTTTATTCTTAGTCCTGCGATGGCTGAAGAGCTGATACGTGCAATTTATGTTGAAGTTTTGAAAGCTGGAGCCCATCCATATTTAGATATAGGGATTGAAGGAACCAATGAATTATTATATAAATATGCTTCTGAAGAGCAACTATTATATCATGATGATGTCCACACATATATTTATAAAGAATTTGATTGTTTTATTTTAATAAAAGCAGAATATAATACAAAACGTTTTAGCTTAATAGATCCTATCAAAATTGCGAAGCGTCAAGGTTCAGAGAAACGAAAAGAGCAGCAAAAAATAGTTTGGGAAAGAGAATCAAAGGGTGAATTCAGGATTTGTGGTTACATACCGTTTCCTTGCAATCCTTTTGCTCAGGAAGCAAATATGGACCTATATTCTTATGTCGATTTTGTAAGTAAGGCTATATTTCTTGATAAAGAAAATCCTATTCAAGAATGGAAAAATTTGGAAGAAAATACACAAAAGTTTGTTGATTACATAAATAAATTTGAGAAAATTCAAGTATTAGGGGAAGATACAGATTTAAAGTTTTCTGTGAAGGGAAGAAAGTGGCTTAATGCCTGCGGACATTATAATTTACCAGACGGAGAAATCTATACATCACCCGTAGAGGATTCTGTTAATGGAAGGATAAGGTTTACTTATCCGGGGATCCGATTGGGGAATGAAATTGAAAATATCTACTTAGAGTTTAAAGATGGAAAAGTTTCTACAGCAACAGCTCAAAAAGGTGAAGACCTTTTAAATGAAATACTTAAAGTTGAGAATGCTAATATTATGGGAGAATTTGCCATTGGTACTAATTATGGGATAACTCAATTCACTAAAGATATGATGTTTGATGAGAAAATAGGAGGCACAATACATTGTGCTCTGGGTCGTGGCTTTAAAAAGGCCGGTTCAAAAAATGAAAGCGCAATACACTGGGATATGTTAAAGGATATGAGAGTATCGGGTTCAAAAATCCTAGCGAATGGTGAAGTTATTTATGAGGAAGGTAATTGGGTAATTCCTGATAAATCCTAATGCTTTTCATTTAATGATGAAATCCAGGATCTAAATAAGGTGTTTCTGAGTAAATAATTTCTATATTTTTCTTTTTTAATTCATACATTAAAGCTTCTTCAGTGAATTCTGGTATATTCATAATAGTCCAACCGTGTACTCCTCCGCTTACTAAACCATCTGGTTTGTGCATATCTGTACCTGTGAGTATACCAACCTCTCCTTTATGCAGTTGACAAAAATCAAACGTTTCCTCATCGTAGACATTTTCAGGAAGCGAGTCATCATTGACAATTTCAAAAAAATCTACACCCCATTCCAATAATGCTTCACAACTAGGGTGAGTCTTCATATTAAATTCATTAATACTCCATGGAATATGATCACATACCACGATAGCTCCTTGATCATGAGCTTCATTAATTGCATCGATGATATTTTGATCTTTAGGTCTCATCGGTATTTTGGAATGCCATTTGTTAACTCCAATAAAATTTAAATGGATTCTGCTTGTAGTCCATTCTATTCCACTAAGTATAACGATTTTTTGATCAGAATATTCTTTTCTTACTTTTTCAATAACTTCTAAATGTCGCATATTATTATGATCAGTAATTGCTAAAGCATTATATCCCATTGCTATATGCCATTCAACATTCTGTTTGACAGTTAATTTACCGTCGCTAAAAATTGTATGGGAATGTTGGTCAAAAATTGTATTATACTTGGTTTTGTCAAAACCAGGTGGAACGTGCGGAATGATGTCTTTCCAATCAGTATCAGAATATATACTTACCATAAGTTCAATTACCTTAGATATTACTTATATATAAATGTTCTAGTAAAGAGCAATGACAAAACTGTCTTGTCACCAATAATAAATAGATTTTGTCTGAAAAACAAAAAAAGCTTAAAATCCCCAAATACTCCCTTTAAATTATGAATTATTTCACAAAAGAAACTCTGGTATCCACTCTTAAAGATATTACAACAATTGTAGAATTAGAATCTCAAGAAGGATCAGTTGTGCTTTCTGAATATGGAGGAAGACCTCTGGGCGTATTCCCTAAAGCAAATTGTTACAGTCTTTTATGGATAAATCCTAATATTAAAAATTCCATTCAAAATAGAAGTCATGAAATTGGAGGGGATCGGTATTGGGTTAGCCCTGAAAGAGATTTCTTTTATAAACATCCAGAGACATTTTTAGAGTGGTTTTGTCCGAATGGACTTGATCCAGCCAATTATGAAATTTTAGCACAGTCAAAACAATCTTGTACATTGTCAAGTGGAATATTCCTAACTAACCAAAGAACAAAACAGGGATACCAAGGAGAAATAACACGTCAAATAAGACTCGTAGAAGAACCTTTTGCTACGGGATTAAGTTATTGTGGAATTGAAATTCTTGATGATTGCGTCTTCTATCGACCAAATTTACAAATTAATGGTTGGAGTTTAGCAACAGTTATTAGTGGTGGTAAAGAATTTCCAGGTACGGTTTTAATTCCAACAAAAGAAAATCCTAAACCTCTTTCTTATTTTAGATCAATTCCTGAAGATCGATTAATGATTGGAAAGAATTATGTAGCATTTAAGATTGATGTTAATGATGTTTACAAACTTGCCATTCGTCCAGAAGATATTAATTTCGATATTTTAGCAAAAATAAGTTATATATTAAAAATGCCTGATTCTGAGGAATATGGATTTATAGTAAAATTATCCAATGAAATTCCGAGAACCCAAGATAATTGTTTCGATGTTGCCAGAGATCATCCAAACTCAGAAATAGGCGTGATTCAATCTTATAATTCAGAATCACCAGATAAACCACAACTGAATTTTGGGGAGATAGAATTACAACTAAATTCCTTTAAAACAATTGATAATGCTTCTCATGGCAAAGCTCAACATCAACTTTTCGCTTATATTGGCTCTAAAGAAGAAATATTAACTACAATTAAGAATTTTTTAGAAATAGATAATCCTTTCTTGTTTTGAAAGAAATAAAATAGGAAAAAAAACTAAATTTTTAATTTCCCTCTCCAAAAATTAATTTTATTTATTAATTCTTGTCTTTCAGAGGGATTAAGTACATTTGGATTAGATTTTAAGGGAGCTATTCCCTTTTGCATTTGCCTAAGTACTCCACTAAACCCTTTTCTTTCAAGAATATCATCTTGAATATTTTGTAGCTCCGTTGCGATATCATGCCCTGTCATATTAGGGATATTGTTTATCAATTTATCAATTTGAGCCGAAAGATAAGCATCTGTTGATCCAATTGCTGCTGTTGACATTGCAGGTTCAGGTGTAATTGAAGAAGGTTCTATTGGAGTTTCGATCTTCACGGTAGGTTCAATTTTAACTGGTTCTTGTTTAATAATCGGTGGGATTTCTTGAGGTGGGGACGTAATTGGTTCTGGTTCTTGTTTTAAAGATGGAGTCATTACAGATGGTCTAGGGTGTTCTTCAGGATAACTTGGTTTAACTTCTCTTTTTATTGTGTGTAATACTTCTACTTGATCTATCTTTTTACTTTGAATCCAAACATCTTCCAAAACAGCAGCGAAGAGCTTTACATGTTCTTCAAGCACAGAACCCATACCAGCAATCTGAACTTCATTTTCTTCTGTATGTGAAATAACACAAACGACAACTTCTTCAAAATCTTTATTTATAGACCATAAATTTTCTCGACCATAATGCCTTAATGTAAAATTTGGATATTCCGATATTTGTTGAAATCTGGTTTGGTCTTCTGGATCATTCAGATCAAAATTTGTAGAAATTCGTATATTTATATGGCTTTTTAGTCTTGTAAGTGCCACTAAATCTATATCTTCTAACTTGGGGGCTACAATATGAACCCTCATTTTCACACGGGTGAGTGATTCATTAATTTGAGCTTTTATACCTTCAACACTTCTGACAAACCATACATCTTTGAAACTTAACAATGAAGCTTCTTTTGAACGTTGCCAAAATTCATTCATTGTTAACTCCGCACTATCTAACTGATTAATGATATTACTTATTATATCATTTTGGATAGTTTCAAAAATTTCAGTTCTAAATAACTCTTTTAACTCATTAATTCCTGAAATGATATCATCATATACTCCTGAGACTCTATTTTCTAAATCACTTAAGGTAGTTTTCAATCCACTTTCTATATCTGTAAAAACCGTTCCCAAATCACTGCTTATCTCACCAGCTGTATCAGTAATGGATCCTAACTGTCCTATCACTTGATCAAGCATATTTTGGGTTGTACCCACAAATTTTTCTCTAAAAACCTCGGTTATTTCTTTGAATTGTTCCGAAATTACTCGAGAAACAATTTTTTCAGCCATACTTTTCAAAGCACCAATTCTGAATTGTTTCTCAAATCTACTAGATATCTCGGTTTTCATCGAATCTAGTTGAGTTTCCATAGCACCAAATTCCTTTGTAATTTCTGCTGGAACAATCTCTTTCAAGTTGAGAATAAATCGTCGGACATCTCGAAATTTATTTACCTGTTCAATCTCATTTTCAAACCTATCAAATTGAGTCTTTATTTGTTCCGGTAATTTTGTCTTCATGACTTGAAGATAATTACGATAATCATCCAATTTTTTAAGCTTAGCTGAATGAGTCTCTAATGAATTAAATCGTTCCTGTATATTTTGGGGAGTGACTTGTTGAAAAGTTTTTATTGTTTCTTTAAATTGGTGAATTTGGCCTAAAAGAGCGGCATATGGTGGTAATGCTTCATATATTGGTGCTTTACCGGGTATTTGTTTAAGAAGTCCTTTTTGAAATAAATTACTAGCGATTTCTGTGGCTCTTTCCTCTGAAACGTCTGCCAAAAGAGCGATTTCTCCTATCATTACAGGACCTCTTCCTGTAATTTTAAAATAGGTCTCAACTTCATCGTGAGCAAGTCCAATTAGTTCCAATACCTGCATAGTTGCTGAATCTTCTTTATTTGACAATTTGAAGTATTCACCTATTATTTTTTATATACTTCCTCAAGAAATTCTAAATGTTTAATTGCAACATCCTTATTTAAATTTCCTTCTACTCTATGGTTACGGATTTTTTCAATCATATATTCAGGATAAAATGTATCTGTAGTGATATCCGTAAGTAAAAATACCCATTGAGTATCTTTTTCATCCGTTAGTATCTTTATTATATTATCTTGCTCCATTGATCTTAAAAATCCCCCAAGTTGTTCAATACTTTCTCCCGGGCCTCTTGGAAGCTTATTTAAAGGGTATGATCTCTCCCGTAATAGAGTAATATAGTCATATTTATCTGGATTCGTCATGTTTCGAGCAATAATTAAACCATCTTCCAAATTGGGACCATAATCCTTAAAAAATTTGGAAACTTCATCGAAATATTTTGTCGCTAGAGTTGGTGTTGGCAGATTTTTTTTAGAATCTTCTACTAATTTGGTAACTGGTGTTCGAAATAAACTAAAATCTGAAAGAAGAAATAGAGTAACATCTGTTTCTTCCCCGACCCAGTCTTGTTTTATCAAACCAGTTTTAATAAATGGATCTAGTGTGATATCAATATTAGAGATAATTTTATTCAATTTTTGTTCTAAAATTCCTTGTAATTCTTTTTTTGACAATGCTTTATCTTGCAATATCTCAAGAATTGTTCTTCCTTTCTCACTACCATATATTCGTGCTAATCTTTGTTCTTTTGTAAGGTTTTTTAACCGTTCTAGGAGAATTAGAGTACTTTTTATATATTTTGTTAATTCCTTTGTAATTTCATATTTTTGAGAGACATTAGTTCCCATTTGAATTAAGTAGTTCAAAATAGTTTGATTAATCTCATGTAATACTGTTTCACCAAACATTTCTGGATCTTCTCCTAATTCTAACATTAAATTTATCATAAGTGGTTTTGACGATTCCATTCCTGTGAAATAACTATAGACATTTGAACGTGCTTTCTCTAATCTTACTAAAACATTACCAGCTTCTCCAGCGCCAGTAATATGAGCATAAAATATACGCATCATATCATCTAAATCAATATTCAAAGATTCAGGATGACTAAAAGTTACTACTAATCCTTGATCTTCTGTCCATTCTGTTATTACAAATCCCTTGGCCATTTTTTTTCAACTCTTTTTTCCAATATTTTAACTTTAGATTTATTACTTTTTTTTATACTCCTCAGTAGGTTTTTCAGGTGTTTTTTGCTCAAAACCAATAATATGTTTATGAGATTGGAATTTCTTTTGAACTATTTCATTTCTTTCGCTTAGCATAATGGGTTTTGTTTTCTTGCCTTTTCCTATTTTCTTTCTCAATTTTCTTATTTTTCGTATCATTGGAGGATATTTAAAATGTGTTTGATAAAGAGTAAAGACAACAACTAAACCTGCTATTGCGCCTATTAACGTATATATTACCCAGCTTAAGTCCGGTTGAGTTTTAGGCACAATTGTACCTACATTTAAAGTTAATTCATAGTAGTCCTGAAATTCATAATCTCCTCCAGCAAATACATAAATCCTTATTATATAACCGAGTTTTTGCGGAGGATCTACTATTACTCCTTCATAGACTCCATCATCTTCAGTTAAGACTTTTTGGATTGGATCTAAATCCCAAGTGTAGGTAACTATCGCTCCTTTTATTAATTCATTATTATCCGTATCATTCAACATTATAGCGAAATGAGCATCTTCCCCCTCATTAATATTAATAGTGGTTTCTCCAGATACTGTTAAGAATTCTGTATTTATTTTTCTCACTATAACAGTCGGATTAATGATCCTGGTCTCATAATTTGTTTTCGTAGCTTCAATATTTAAATTATTAATATCATAACTCAAGTCTTCAGTTACATTTAATGTGATTGAATAATTATCTGTATGTTCATCTAAACTTTTAAAAATTCCTCCTCCCGTTAATAGAAGCGTAGCTCCTGATATATGTCCTCCTGTTTGATTTGTATATTTAATAGTTATTGTTAGATTTCTATCAATCGGAAGAGTTATAGAAGGAGAGAGGGTTTTGTTTTCGCCATTTAAAAACAATTGCAAATTAGTTTGATAATCATCAAAGATTATTGTATAAGAGATATTAAGATAAACCTCATCAATAGAAATTTTGATACTCCGATTTAATTTAAAGTCGTCAGCAATATATACTTCAATTGAAACATTTATGTTTTTATCTTCATCTATTAAATAAGCAATATCAAATCCCCCTACTTTTGCTGGTTGGAAATTTGATGTAGCAGAGCTTAGTTTAATTGATTCTGAATGTTTAATATCATTGACATTTATTCTGATTTCAGAATTTGGAGAAATCGATGGCCAAGTCTCGTTTATCTTATATTTAAATCCAAGTAATGCACTATTAACAACAACTGTATCATTACTAAGATCACTAGGTTTAACTCCTTGTTGATTCCAAGAGATGGAAGACAATTTATCAATTTTCTTTTCATATGTAAAAGTCAAATTGAGAGATTGAATTCTTAATTCATCCCAATCATCAAAATCAGTTGAAGTATAATCATCTTCACAACTTATTTCTATTCCAACTATTATTGTAAAATTATCATGACCTGGATCGTTTTCAAAGACTCTATTCAAATAATAAATTAAATCTAATTGATCACCCTCAGGTTCAATTGATTTCGGTCCGACAGTATAAATTGTTGGGACTGTGTCTTTTCCTAAGTCGTTTGTTTGATTGTATGCTATTCTATAAGTACTTTTCATGTCTAAATCTGCAATCTCAACGATAAAGAAAGCATGGTCAAAAATTCCAGGTTGATTTATAGGATAATCAGGGCTAAATCTAGCATAAGTATCGTATTTTGTATCAATATTAGGATCAACATTAGCATACATAATTGCATTAAGAAATGCAGATGTTATTTCATATTCAGACATGTCCACATCCATACTAACATTAAATCTCCAATACACACTAGCAAATTGGTCTGCTGTGGCATCATGCCATGAATGACTCACATAAAATCCATTATTATCAATAGTACAAGTATCTGGATTAATTGCTGGTTCAGTTTTATTAAATTTAACCCAATTACCACTATTAGCTATATTTATTGGATCATCTATTGTTTTTGTTCTAACTTCACCGATCACTTCAAAATTAGCTTCTTCAGCAGAAGTATCAATATAGGCATTGAGATCATCTGGATCTCCCAATAACCCATTAATTGATGTCCAATTCTCCGTAGATGTAAAATCTGGATTTTCAATCCATTGTTTGAAATAGGATTCTTGAGCTGAAGTATTAATTTGTTCTAAATTATTTAATTCTTTATAATTATATTCTTGATTTAAGAACAAAAATCCTAAAAAGCTAGACAAAATAAAACATAACAATATTAAACAACCAGGGAGCGTCTTATTTTTTATCATTTTTTCATAATCATCTCAAAACAATTAATCTAGGGATTTTTCTTTATTGCATATAATTAAAATTATATCCCAAAGTAATGTAAAACAAAGTTAGGATCATAATAGAAATATAGCGTATAAAAATCTTTTTTTGTTTTTTGTTGGGTATTTAAATTTTGGATTAATAAACTTCATAAATATTTAAGTGATACATGTTATAACTTTTTTTTTAAAATGAGCTCTTTATAAATCCCCCATCAACTTGTATCACCGTCCCAGTAATATAACTAGCTTTATCAGAAGCAAGAAAAACAACTACATTGGCTAATTCCTCAGGTTTTCCTAAACGTCCTAATGGTATTGAATCAATCCAAACTTTTTGCGCATCTTCAAAAGATCCTCCTATATCTTGAGCAGTTTTCTTTATTAAATTCTTCATTCTATCTGTTAGAGTTGGTCCTGGGCAAACAACATTAACTAAAATATTATCTTTAGCATACAAGTTAGAAATTGTTTTAGCGAATCCAACAACTCCTAATCTGGTCGTGTTTGAAAGAACTAAATTATCTAGAGGCTGTTTTACTGAAACTGATGTTATAGCGATAATTCTTCCATAATTTTGCTTTTTCATGCTTGGAATGATTAAATTAGTGACTTTGATGAATGAAAGAAGGTTCAAATGGATTGAATTTTCCCAATCTTTTTTAGATATTGTTTCTAATGGTCCTGATGGAGGTCCACCTGCATTATGGACTAAGATATCTATTCTTCCAAATTCATCAAGAGTTTTATTTATTAAAATGTTTATGTGATTCTCATCCATTAAATCCGCAACGATCGGCTTAATTCTTGCATTCTTATTTTTAGATTCTAAAAATTCAATTTCTTCCTTTGCTTTTGTCAAATTTTCTTTAGAGCGGCTACAAATAATTACATTTGCTCCTTCTTCATAAAGTCCTTTAGCACATGCAAGACCTAAGCCTTTACTTGATGCTAAGACCAAAGCCACCTTGTTTTTTAAATTCAAATCCATTATTAATCACTTTATTTTTAAAGATATTACAAAGACTTAATACGAAGCTCCTCATACTTAGAACACTTTTCGTAGAAAACATTACATCTAGAACAAATTTCTGAAGTATTACAATCTTTTGAGTTAGGACAGTTTGTTGTATTACCACTTAAATTGATCTTCACTCGATGTAATCTCTTTTCTATATCTTGATTCAAATTTTTTGTTGTTTTAAAGTCTGCGTTCATTAAATCCAAATTAAACAATAATTTAATTTAGTTATTAATTCCATATCAAATAATATTAGAAATTTATATGTAGTTTTAAAGAATTATCCTTATAAATTGTTTTTCTTAGGTTTCCAATGAAGCATCTTAAAAAGATAATTTTATAAATTCATATGATTATAATAGTTTTAAAGATTGAAGAATATATTATTATATTAAACATCAAATTTCTAAAATTAATTAAAAAGGTGTATTGC
>JBHLLU010000131.1:0-5149 GCA_048938895.1 Promethearchaeota archaeon | reverse complement strand
ACAAAAATGACTTCGAATGACATCTCATTTTTTTTCGATCCAAAGAGTATTGCAGTTATAGGAGCAAGTGCTACTAAAGGAAAAGTAGGATATACCGTTTTAAACAACATTATTAACTCCGGATATAAAGGTAAAATATTTCCTATCAATCCTAAAGCAGATGAGATATGTAATATCAAATCTTATAAAAATATTTTAGATGTGGGAGATGAAATTGACATAGCAATTTTTGTTATCCCCAGTAGATTTGTTAATAAGGCAGCAGAAGAGTGTGGAAAAAAGAAGGTTAAAGGTTTAATTATAATCTCAGCAGGATTTAAAGAAATTGGGGGAGAAGGTGTAGAAAGAGAAGAAGAACTTATTAAAATTGGTAAGAAATACAATATGAGAATTTTGGGTCCTAATTGTTTAGGTTTCATCGGACTCAATTACAATGGTTCATTTGCAGCGGAAACTCCAAAGAAGGGGGGCATTGCTATGATTTCACAATCAGGTGCTATGCTAACTGCGTTAATAGATTATTCGGTCACACAACCTTTTGGATTTTCATGTAATATAAGCCTTGGAAATAAAGCAGATTTAGGCGCCGTTGATTTTATCGAATTTTTAGCTGAAGATGAAAATTCAAGTGTTATTTTATGCTATTTGGAAAGTATTAAAGATGGAGATAGATTTCTTGAAGTTCTACCGAAAGCTACTAGAAAAAAACCAATAGTGATTCTGAAATCAGGAGTCAGTGAAGCAGGTGCAAGAGCAGCATCAAGTCATACGGGAGCGTTAGCGGGTGCAGATATTGCATATGATTTAGCGTTTGAAAAATGTGGCGTTATAAGAGCTAATTCGATAGAAGATCTTTTTGATTACGGTGAAATCTTTCTTTTTCAACCCATTCCGAAAGAAAATTCATTTGCAATAATAACTAATGCAGGAGGTCCTGGAATTGTAGCTACAGACGCCTTTGAACGAGAAAGTCTAAAGTTTGCTCATTTTTCGGAACCTATTTTGCATGCTTTAAGGGAAAAGTTACCATTAGAAGCGTCAATTTTTAATCCTGTAGATATAGTAGGGGATGCTACTCCAGATAGATACAGATTTACCATTAATACGGTTTTTGGTTTAAATGGTAGTATAAAGTCTAATGAGATAACCACTGAAGGTGCATTGGTTATCGTAACCCCTCAAGCTCAGACTAATCCTACTAAAGTTGCTCATCTTATTCATGATATCTCGTCAACGCATTTGACTCAAAAACCAATAGTTTGCTCATTTATCGGAGGAAAAAATATTTCTGAAGGAAGGGAATATTTGGATCAAAACCATATCCCTTGTTATCATTTTCCAGAAAGAGCAGCTCAATCTCTAAAAACACTTGTAAAAAGAGGAGAGTACTTAAAAAGTACTCCTCTAGATGAGTTAGAAATACCTAAGTTTAAGGTAAATAAAAATAGAATAAAAGAAATTTTTTCGAAGGTAAGAGAAGATGGGAGAACTGTCTTGTTAAGTTTTGAAACAAGTGAAATTTTTGATTGTTATGGTATAAAATCTCCAAGATCTAGGCTTGCAAAAACTCCCAAACAAGCAATGCAATTACTTTCTGAAACAGGTAAATCTGTAATGAAGATTGTAAGTCCAAATATTATTCATAAGACAGATGTCGGTGGAATTTTATTAAATATTGAAACTGAGCAAGATGCATTTGAAGGTTATATACAAATTGTTAATAACGCTAAAAAATTTGGACCTCAAAATGCTAAAATCTATGGAGTAGAAGTACAAGAAATGATAGATTTTAAGAATGAACCAAAAGTAAATGAGATTATTATAGGAATGTCAAAAGATCCTCAATTTGGACCATTGATAATGTTTGGGACGGGAGGAATTTATGCCAATTTTATGAAAGATGTATCTTTTGCATTATCATATAAATTTAATAAAAATTCTGCAAAAAAATTGATTGAGGCTACAAGAATTTACCACCTTCTTCAAGGAGTTAGAGGAGAATCAACGTCAGATATCGAGTCGATAATTGAGGTCTTATTGAGACTTTCACAATTAGTTAATGATTTTCATGAAATTGTTGAGCTTGATATTAATCCTCTTTTAGTATTTATAAAGGGCTATAGTGCCGTTGATATTAAGATAACAATAAGTAGATAAACAATAAAAAGATATAAAAAGTAATACAAAATGAGTAAAAAGGGTAAATAGTATGGTAAAAACGTTTTATTTAACCTCACTAAAAGAACGAGCAGGAAAAAGTTTTCTCTCAATTGGATTTATCCAAAAGTTAAAAAAAGAAAATAAGAAGTTTGCTTATTTTAAACCAATTGGAGCACCAAAAGCTGCATTTACTAATAAGGCAGATCCAGATGTAGGTTTTATTTTAAACACAGTCTATAAAACTGACCATCCTTATGATTATATTTCTCCAGTCTCAATTCCAGATGCATATTATGTTGATTTGGTTGATGCTAGTAGGAAAGAAGAATATTTACAAAAAATTAAAACTGCTTATGAAAACATTTCAAAAAATGTAGATTATGTTGTTATTGAAGGGAATCCAAGTATAAGAAAATTCGTAAGATTAGGAATTGATGATGTAAGCATAGCTCAAACCTTGGGTATAAATGAATTAATCTATGTTTCAATAGAATCCTCAGATAGATGTATAGATAATTTCTTTTTTACAAAAAATTATTTTGAATTCCGAAACGTTAGTATGACAGGAATTCTTTTTAATATGATTGATTTTGAATATATCGCGCGAATTAAAGAACTCTTAGAAGGCCATATTACTAAGTATAACATTCCTGTATTAGGAATCATAGAAAAAAGCATTGAGTTATTTTCTCCTCGAGTAAATGAGATAATGGAGCAAATAGGGGGAGAACTCATTAATGATCAGACTTCAGCTGGTTTAAATAATCTTGTGGAGACTTTTCTTATTGGTGCTATGAATGCTCAAAGCGCAGTAAAATACTTGCGCCAAGTTAAACGAGCAGCTTTCATTACAGGAGGAGATAGAACAGATCTAGCAATGGCTGCATTAGATCAGGATGTATCAACACTCATTCTGACTGGTTTCATTCAGCCGGATATGGGGGTAATAACTCTAGCAAATAAAAAGGGGATCCCTATTATTCTGAGTCCATCTGATACATATACTACTATTAGAAATGTAGAACGCTTACAACCTGGCATTCAAGAAGATGAGATGGAAAAAGTTCTGCAATTAATTGAAAAAGAGATTAATTGGGACATTTTAATTTAGATAGTTATAGCAGAATATACAAATCTTTTTTCCCCTTTCTTACACCTAATACTTTTTTGTTTTTTTAAAAATTATCGATAAAATGGCTTTTCCTTATATAAAATTAAGTATTTTTAAAAAGAAATTTAAATTTTGTTTCACATTAACTAAATAGTTATCTTATAAAGACCTTTCACAGTGTGAGATAAAATTGGTACTTACAAACAGGGTTAATGACATTTCTTATGCGATACGTGAAATAGCCGCCGTTGCAAATCAAGTTGCTAAAACAGGAAAGAAAATTTATCACTTAAATATCGGTGATCCTGTGATATATGATTTCAAAACACCAGAATATATTTCCAAAGCGTTAGCGGATGCCTCTTTTGCAGGGAAGAATTTCTACGTTGACTCCTTAGGAGTTCCTGAACTCAGAGAAGAAATAAGCAATTCATTACTTGCTAATTATGGTATCCATGTGATCTCTGATGATATTTTGGTAACAAGTGGTGTAACTGAAGCCATTTTCTTTTTAATTGCCGCGACAATAGAAAATAATAAAGAATTATTAATTCCAGGACCAAGTTATCCCCTTTATATAAATTATGCAAAATTCTTTGACGGTGTTCCAGTAGAATATGAATTAGATGAAGAAAACGAATGGGAACCAAATCTTGATGATTTGAGAAAAAAAATAACAGAAAAAACACAGGCTATTTTAATATGTTCGCCTAATAATCCCACTGGCGTGATGTTCAGTGAAAAAATGATAAGACAGGTAATAAATATAGCAGGAGAATACGATCTTCCGATTATTTCAGATGAGATATATGATCAAATCATATATGAAAAGCCTTTTACCTGTCCAGCAAGCCTTAGTAAGGATGTACCAATAATCGGATTAAATGGGTTTTCAAAATCACATTTAGCTACGGGATGGCGCTTAGGATATATGTATTATCATGATCCTGAAAATAAATTGGATGAATTAAAAAATGGAATAGCAAAGTTGGCTAGAGCAAGACTCTCCGCTAGTTCAATTGCTCAATATGCCGCAATTCAGATTCTAAAAAACCCAGGGACTCACACAAAAGAAATGGTTGCGAAATTAAAAGAACGTCGAGATTATTCATTCGAACGGTTAAAAAAAGTTGAAGGAATAACATGTATAAAACCAAACGGAGCATTCTATTTATTTCCAAAGTTTGATTTTAACGAATTTAAGAAATGGAAGGATGATAAAGAATTTGTCATTGATTTACTTAAAACTACGGGAGTTTGTACGGTTTATGGTTCTGGTTTTGGTGAGTATGGAAGAAACCATGTTAGATTTACCTTTTTACCAAATAAAGATATTTTAAAAACAGTATATGAAAAACTTGAAGAATTCATAAACTAAGAAACGGTAGTAGGTGATAATGCCTAGTAAAATTGATCAAGCAAAGAGCGAAAGAAAGAGATTATATTTTGATTTAATATGTGGTATAGTTAGTTCAATTCTTGCCTTAACTGGTATTATTTTTTTTGCGGTAATGTATGGGATTACAAATATGGCTGGATGGCTTACAGGATTAGTTTTTTGGATTTTATACCTATCACTATCAATATTTATGATATCCATTGGAGTATACACGAAATATAAAGAGAGACAATTGTTTGGAAAGAGCTAATGAACTATTAAAAGAATGAAACATATGTCCATAATTCAAAGAAAGAGAGATAAGAAGGAAAGACAAGCAATCTATTTTGATTTGATATGTGGGACTGTTTCTTCAATAATAGCTTTGTCCACTATATTTTATGTTTCAATAACCGGTCGAATAAGAAATTGGGGTATGTTTATAGCAGGTGCTGCATTTTGGTTTTTATATTTGATCCTTTCTGTTTTCCTTATCGGTA
>JBHLLU010000019.1:36805-72064 GCA_048938895.1 Promethearchaeota archaeon | reverse complement strand
GGAGAAGTTGTCTTTAAATCAGATGATTTTCAATTAGCAAATGAAGAATCAAAAGCACTTCTAACCGCATGGAGAACGAATGAACCTGCCATTATGTTCCAAAACAATCGTTTTGCTGTCTTGAAAAATGACGAAATTCAGCTAGCAGCTAAAAATATTGGTGGTGGAAAGGGGAATATAGTCGGTTCAATTACAAAGGAAGGAGATTATCTAGTAGCGCATACAAGGGACGAGGGTTTAATCATTTTAGAATGGTCTATTATTATAAATAAAGTAGCATGGTCTTAGATAAATAATACTTAATTTTCATTAGATTTATTTAGTGGTCTATAAATAATTAAAAAAATAAATACTATATGTTTCGAGGAGATAGAGGAACAGTTCCTTAGACTATGTAAGGTCTTCTGAGACATTAGGTATTTCATTTTTTTAGATACAACTAGTTAGTATCAAATACATGACTAATTTTAATTTTTATGAGGAACAACTTTTTATATAATTTAAAACTCTCTCTAAAGGCTTGTTTCAAACAAATTTTACCCTTTTTTTAAATTATTTAAACAAAATATTTATTTTAGTATTTATTATCACTTTTTAACTAAGTAAAACAAAAAAATAATATAAATAAAAGGATTAATAAAAATTTAAAATTTAAAAGTATTAACCATTCTGGTTAAAATCTTTAGGTTTTTAAAAAAACATAAAATCGAATTAAGGAGGATATTAAAAATGTTTCAGCAAGCGGGACGCGGATATGATATGGCAATAACGCAATTTAGTCCAGAAGGACGGCTATTTCAGGTTGAATATGCTATTGAAGCCGTTCGAAGAGGCACAACTGCGGTTGTTGTTAGGAATAAAAACTCTGTTGTGTTTGCAGTTGAGAAAAAAAGCTCTGAACTTCAAGAGCAGTCGCTAGGATCTGAAAAGATCTTCAAAATTGACAACCACATTGGCGTAGCTATCGCTGGACTTACAGCTGATGCGAGAGTGTTAATTGATCGAGCCAGGATTCAAGCTCAGGTTAATTTATTGAATTATGATGAGAAAATTTCTGTTAAAGACTGCACAATAAATATTTGTGAATATAAACAAGTATTCACCCAGAATGCAGGGGTGCGTCCTTTTGGAGTTTCACTTCTAGTTGCTGGAATTGATGCAAATGGTCCCTCCTTATTTCTAACCGATCCAAGTGGGGCATTTTGGGCGTATAAAGGATTCGCCATTGGATCGGGGGCAACAGAGGCAAGAGCTTACCTTGAAGAACATTATAATGAAGATATGAGTGATGAGGAATTAAAATTATTACCCTTAAGAGCTCTCAAAGAGGTAATGGGTGATAATCTAAATAAAAATACGTGTGATATTGCGTTTATATTAAAGGAAGATAAAACATTTAAACTTCTGAGTGTGGAAGAAGAGGAAGAATTAATAAATAAATTATCCACTTCCTAAAATTTAGTTATAATGCCAAGGTTCCTGCCTATTATATTTATCAATTAACGAAAATCCGAGATACTAGAAAGATTAGAAATCAAGGTAAATTAGGTTACACACCGGTGAAACTAAAATATGAGTGATCGACCGATAGACCGAGCAAGAATTGATTTAGGGGGATATATAGTAGGACGGATTGAGAAATCTGGTCGATCTTTTGAAATGCTTATGGATCCAGAGAAAGCCTGGGAAGCAAAGAAATTAATCCGAGAAGATATCGACAAACGTTTTAAAGAAGGCGCTGAGAAATCGCGATTGACAGTAGATGACATATTAAATCATAATAAATTTGATCTTGAGCTAATATTTGAAAGTTTCACAGTTTTCGAAGATTTGAGAAGAGGAAAGAAGGCTACAGATGGTGATATGGAAGCTGTTTTCGATACTACAGAGGGTAGAAGAATAGCAGGCCATGTGCTTCTTGAAGGAGAAATACATTGGACAAAAACTCAAAGAGAAGAGGAACGAAGTAAAAAACTAAAGCAAATAATTACTATTATTAGCAAAAATGCGATTAATCCTCAAAACAAGAAACCTCATCCTTATCAAAGAATAGAGAAAGCAATCGAAGAAGCAAAAGTAAAAATTGATTTAATGAGGAATGCTGAAGAACAGGTTGATGATGTAGTTAAAAGTATTCGAGCTATCATCCCCATACGAATGGAACAGGTAGAAATGGCAATTAAAATTCCTTCTGCTTTCACAGCTAAGGGTTATAACATTGTTGCTCAACTTGCGCAAATAAAGAAAGAAGAATGGCAATCTGATGGTGCTTGGGTTTCTGTTATAAGTTTGCCAGCGGGATTACAAATGGAATTGATTGATAAATTAAATAAGCTAACCCATGGAAGAGTCCAATCAAAACTTTTAAAATCCTAATCTAATAAATTTTAATTAATTCTCGTTTATGTTGTTTTTTTGTAATGATTAGGCTATTAGAAGTGAATTAATGAAGGAGTGTGAGTAATTTTGGAGAATGAAACTAATAATGAGGATATCGATGATGCAGAAAATAATAGGGATGCTGACGAGGAAGAATACGAAGATTTCGATGAGGATCAAGATTCCAGAGATATAGTTGTACCTGGGGAGATATTATCCGAAGATACACAAAATTTTTTACCTGGTCGAGGTACAATTTACAATAATGATAGGAGTAAAATAATTTCATTAAACATAGGGTTGAAACAAGTAAAGAAAAATTATATAAATGTGATTCCTCTCAGAGGATTTTATACTCCTCGACCTGGAGATAAGGTTATTGCCCTTGTAGTTGATAAAAATCCAGTAAAATATAGATGTGATATAAATGCAAAAGATTTTGGAACATTAAAGCCAAAAAATACAATTAAAAGAGGTAAGATGGGTTCCTTTAGAGGTCGTGGTGGCGATCGTGGAGGATATTCTCGAGACGAAGATAACATTGAAAAATATGAGATTGGGGACATCTTAATTGTTAAAATTTTATCAGCCGATCGTTTAAACAAACCTGAATTAACTACAGTAGGCAAGTATTTAGGGAAGAAAAACAACGGAGTCGTAATTTCAATTGATCCCCCGAAAATTCCGCGGGTTATCGGTCGTAATGGCTCAATGATTAAAATGTTGAAAGATTTGACAAAGAGTAATATTTTTGTAACTCAAAATGGCCGAATTTGGTTAAAAGGTGAAGATATCGCACATGAACGATTATTAATCGAATCAATACAAAAAATTGCGATGGAAGCACATACTGTAGGTTTAACTGATCGAATGCAAGAATATATTATAGAAGAAAAAAAGAAAAGAGGTATAGCATAATGCCATTGATTATTAAAGATGAATATCCTGAAAAGTTATTCCGAGAGGATGGAAAACGACTTGATGGAAGAGATATAGATGAATTGAGACCCATAAAGATGGAAGTTGGAGTCATTAAAAGTGCAGATGGTTCTGCTTATTTAGAATGGGGTAACAATAAGATCTTTGCTGCGGTCTATGGTCCAAGAGAAGTTCACCCACATCATTTAGCTAAACCAGATCGAGGAGTTCTAAGAGTTTTTTATAGGATGGCCACTTTTTCTGTTTTTGATAGAAAAAGACCTGCTCCTGGACGTAGAGAAAAAGAAATATCAATGATAGTAACTGATTGTTTAGAACCAATTCTTTTTCTGGAGCTGTATCCTGATACGAGTTTTGAAGTCTTTATTGAGGTAATAGATGCAGATGGGGGAACCAGATGTGCTAGCACTACAGTAGCAGCATTAGCCTTAGCAGATGCAGGAATTCCTATGAAAAGTTTGGTATCGGCAATTGCAGTAGGTAAAATTGATGGCAAAAAAGTGGTAGATCTTTCTGGAATTGAAGATAAAGCAGGTGAGGCAGATTTGCCTGTTGCTATAACATGGTATAATGAAGAACTATCATTACTACAATTTGATGGCGATATGGATTTAGAGGAGATGAATGAGTTTTTAGATATGGCAAAAACTGCACTAAATAAAGTATATCAAACACAATTAGAAGCTTTAAAAAGTAAATATATAACCTTAACTAATGCTGAGGATGAAAAGTAAAGATGATGGATGTTAAAAGAATAATTTCACGCATAGAAAAAAATTATATATTATCGAACTTGAAAAAAGGGGAACGCATTGACGGGAGAGATTTGTGGGATTATCGAGATTTTAGTATTAAAAGCGATGTAATTGCATCGGCTGAAGGATCTGCAGATGTATCATTAGGAGACACTAGGATTATTACAGGATTAAAATATGAGATAGGGGAACCTTTCCCTGATTTACCAAACGAAGGTGTATGTACTATTATGGCAGAGTTATTGCCACTTGCATCTCCATTGTTCGAAAGAGGTCCTCCAGATGAACAATCGATCGAATTAGCCAGAGTTGTAGACCGTGGGATTAGACATGCAGATTGTATACAAACCCAGAAATTATGTATTAAAGAAAAAGAAGCCGTTTATATCTTATTTGTTGATATGTATGTTATTAATCATGATGGCAATTTAATTGATGCTGGAGGAGTAAGTGCCTTAACTACATTACTTTCAGCTAATCTTCCTGAAGGTAGAATTGGAGATGATGGTCTGGAATGGACAGGTAAATATATAACGGGGGAGGAATTAATAAAAGAATTGCCTTTTGTAATTACATATGGAAAAATTGAGGATGTCATTTTCTTAGATCCAAATTTGCCTGAAGAATTACTGTGTGAAGGTAAAATTTCAATCTCAGTGACGAAGGATAAAATTACATCAATTCAGAAAAGTGGTGCGGCAACTTTTTCAATTGAAGATGTCAAAATGTTAGGAAAGAAATCTTTAGATATTGGTCAAAAGCTAAGAAAAGAACTAAATCTCTTACAATATAAAAATACAAGTACCTAATTTTTTTTACTAATTTTTTTATTCATCTGTTTTAGTTTTATTATTATAAATAAATGAGATTGATTTTTATTCTAAATTTAATTTTCTAAGAGTCTCAAAAGTACCATAGCCGTTTTTTATCCCATCTAATTCAAAGTTTCCTATTGATTGGACTAAAATAGATTGATTTCCATCGCGATCTGAAAATGGAACAGGTATAATTGGTCCCACAAAAGCTTTTAATTGATGTTTATCACCTAAAGCATCAATAATTTCAAGTTTTGAACTAACTGGTAGTATTTCATCCTCTCTGAATTTTTGCTCAATAATATTAATATTTTTTAATGGTATGTTTTCACCATCTTTAAATAAGAATCCTCCTATGGATACACGACTATCTTCAGTAATTATCATAGCTGGATTAATTGCTAAGTTTTTGTTAAACCACACAACATAATAGAGCCAATTTCCTACACCTGTCCAATCTCTTACCCCATAGGTGTGATCTCTTTGTCCAATTGTATTTTCAAGTGGATATTTAATATTATTGATATGGATATTTCCAGACAGAATCCCTATTTGTTCCCAGTGTTTATCGCCTGCCTTTTTTCCAACTTCTAAAGACTCTGGGGTCATATTTTCACTATATTCATAAACATCATTGATTGGTTGGAAATTAATATCGAATTTCACTTTCAAATTGCTTTTTATAAGTCTTGGATTTTGCCGCACCTTAGATAAATCTTCGGGATCATCTACGCAAATCAAGTTTCCTTGAAATTTATAATTACAATATGTGCTATGTTGACAATCATGAATCATACCACCGATCTGGAGAGCATTTGTGTAATTTTTTATTTTTTTCACTAAATTATAGCCTGCTGCTGAACCATCAGGCATGAACAAGAATAAAAAAGTCATTCCCTCTTGTTTATTGGGTTTAAATCCCAATCTTGTCATTCCCCCTAATTTATGTTTTTTATTATAAAATACAAAATAATATGACTCATTCCATTCTAAATCATCAGTACAGAGTTCATGATGAGTAAATGATTCCAACTTTTCTAACCTCCTTTATTTTTGAAGTATTACAGTTCCATTATCGCCATTGATTTTGACAAACTGTCCTGTTTTAAAAATTTTGCACGCATTTGTGACATTAGTTACTGCAGGGATGCCATATTCTCGGGAGACCACAGCCCCATGTGAAAGAATCCCACCCGTTTCTGTTATTAATCCCCCGATGATTGAGAAGACTGGAGTCCAACCTGGATCTGTTTGAGGTACTACTAAAATCTCCTTACTTTGTACTGTAGAAATGAGACTAATATCATTTAGAACACGGATAGGAGCTGTGAATACCCCTTGGCTTGCAGGTACACCAGTAAAGATTACACTATTTTTATCATGTTTTAACTCATCATCAAATTCTTGCGATCCCAAAAGAAATTTGGGAGGTAATTTATTCTCGTGTGTTTTGAAGTGGTCAAAACGTCTAATTATTTTAGATGATAAGTGCTGAATTTCTTGTTCCTCATACTTATTTGACTCAAGATTCTTTAGTTCCTTTTTCTTAAGAAAGAAAATTTTGTTCTCATCTGGTAATACTCCAATTTTAGTTAATTTCCTCCCTAGCTCTAAAAATAAAAATCTATTTCTTGTAATCCATTTATCAAGATTGAATCGTTGATTCTCTCTAAAAACTATATACTTCCTGCTATTTTTTAAGAATATTGAAAATATTTTCCATTTAATAAACCCAAAACGCTGTGTTCTTATCTTATTTTTAACTATGCTTTCAAACCTTTTTCTATTCTTTGAACTTCTCGCTTTAATTGTCTCATATTCATCTCCTCCATCAACTACTAACGATTTTAGGATATCAAAAACATTAACCATTGGTGGTTCTTTCCATCTTGGATAATATGCTTCTCTAGTGAATCCTCGATCCCCATGCTCAATTAAAAACTTCTCAAATTCTATCATAAAATTCTTTATTGGTAATTCCGTTTTATCCAAAAGAATTTTATATAGATTTTCAGATTTTTCAGATATAATAATAGATTTCACTTCTGGAGTCTTATTAATAACTGAAGCCAAATAAAAAATTTGATCATTTGTTTCTGTTAACTTGTGCTCAAGTCCAGAAATAAGAATAGGATAATATCGACTGCTATCCTTCTCACCTAGAAAACGTCTAAGAAGATATTGTGTTATTAAATTCATCCCAATATTATGTACAGGAATTCCATAACGAACGAGGCGGAAATGATCAATCATTAGCGTATCTAATTCTTTAGCTAAGTTTATTAAATCTCCCATATTCCCCGTTTTGATAAAAACATCCAGTTTTTTATCAAATTCTCGGCAATAAGGATTGAATCTTTCTTTAGTCCATCTTTCATAAGCCTCAGCTGTTTTAGATATCCCCCCCTTAGGATCAAAAATACCAACCCTCAATTCTGCAACAATTCTCCCTACTAGATGAAATGGCAATTCTTTTATAACTTTCTTTCCAAATGAACCAGAACCTTCTGGAAAATAATTAAGCACGTCGTCATTCCGTATAAATTTTGGGATTTCGTTTTCTACCTTTCTTTTTAGTACATTCAAGTTAAAATAGACATGAGCTTTATATAGCTTTAACAATTGAGGATCCATTTGCTTATAGCCCATAATACTATTTAATTCCATATTTACTACTTTTGTTAGTTGGTCTCCAAGAAGTTCAAAGTAAAGAGGGGTAACATTATCATTCCAATAGTCATCTGAATAACCTCTGGTCCATAATATATCAGATATTGCACCTTTTGATTTTATTGTAGTAATCGGGCGAGTCTGCAAAATCTTTATTTGATTTTTTTGATCTATTGCCCATTCAATATCTTGAGGAATTCCTCTAAAGACTCTTTCTATCTGAAATCCTATTCTAGTGAGATTTAAAATATCACTATCAGACAAAGAAGCCTGGTGAGTTAGATCATCAGATAATTCTAAATATTCAACTCCTTCTTTATTGTCTTCAGATATAGGAATAGCAACAAAGGTTTTATTTCCAATACGTTTATTTAAGATCCTGAATGATCCCTGTTTTAATCTACGAACGGAAAATTGGTCTGGACTAATTTTTCCCGCTACAATTGATTCACCCAAACCAAAGTTCGATTCGATTAATACTTCGTCATCTCTCGAACCTATCGGATTAGAGGTAAACAATACTCCCGCAGACTTCGCAGATACCATCTTTTGGACGATTATGGCTATCTTGACCTTTTCATGGGGGATTTGTTTAGTAAATCGATATCTTATTGCCCTAATCGTCCATAAGGAAGCATAACATTTCTTAATATGGTCTAAGATTTGGTTAAGATTTTTTAAATTCAAATATGTATCATATTGCCCTGCAAAAGAAGCCGTTGGCTGATCCTCAGCTGTTGCTGATGATCGAACAGCAACACCATAAGAGGAATACTTATTATAATGGATTTTTAATTCTTCAATCAATTCCAAAGGAAGTTTACTCTGCATAATTGCGTTATTAATCGTTCTTGAACATTCTTCAATAGCTTCATAATCATCATATTTAATTCTCTCTAGAGCCTCTTGAACTATCTTGTTTAAATGATTATTATCTAAAAATTGGGTATACGCATCAGTTTTGATTACAAAACCTTCAGGAACAGAGAAATTATATCGAATCAATCTCCTTAGGTTTAAAGCTTTACTCCCCAATGTTAAATCCTCCTGTTCTTGGGAGCTTAAATCAGAAATGAAAGATTTGATATTTGACCTGAATGACATTTTAAAAGATTGTGATTAAAAATTACTAATTTAATTGTTAAATAATCATATATTTATAAATTTCAGTTATCAATATAGGAGATTTGAAAATCTATTAAGTTTAGAAAAATTTATAGTATATCATAATTTCTAATGTAACATCAACTATTCAAAACTAATTTTAAAAAGATGGCTACTAAGAAAGTCGGTCCCACAGGAAAGTATGGTGCACGTTATGGGAGTACATTGCGCAAAAGAACTCGTATAATTTTAGAAAGAATGAAAGGAGATGCCAGATGCCCTAAATGTGAAACTAGGGGTTCTACTCATAGAATATCAACTGGAATATGGCATTGTAAAAAATGTGATGCCCGTTTTACGGGAGGTGCTTATTTTATCGAAACTCCCAGAGGCGCTGAGTCTTTCAGGATTGCAAAACGCAAGCAAAGAGAAGCTGAATCCGTTGAACAATGATGAATCAAACGAAACCTTTTACGATTGAATCAATTATCGAATTTGAATTTAATAAATCTCACCTTAGAGATATATCTTATAATTCTTTTATCCCAGAAATGAAAAAATTACAAACAAATCGTTCTCAAGTTTTGATGGAGAAAAAAAATCAACACAAATTACTCTTTAAGGTTGATAGCAATGATATTACAGCATTTCGAGCTTCGATTAATGAAATTATTAGTTTTGGCAAAATAATTGATGATATTTTACAACTACCAGATATTTCTTAAAGGTTTATAATAATCTATTAAATTAATCAAAAATTAATTAAAGAAAAAGAACAAGGAAGAACAATGTCAATTAATTTAAACAATCTTGATGAGGAACAAAGAAACAAAATTCAAAACCTAGCGAACTTACAACAAACTTATGAAATTATAAATACCCAAAAAAATCAAACAGAATCCCATTTAAGAGAAACTGAATTTGCAATAGAAGAATTGGAAAAGATCGATAATGATAATCCAGTATATAAATCGATTGGGGGAATCCTAGTAAAGAGTGAAAGAAATAAACTACTTGACGAGAAAAAGAGTTTAAAGGTTACTCTCGAGATGAGAATAAAAACATTAGATCAAAAAAAATCAAGATTGGAAAACCAAATCACTACTTTAAGTAATTCAATTCAAGCTGATCTCCAAAATAAAAGCGTATAAATAAATTCATGTTTCATTCTAAATTTGAAGAATTTTTATTCTATTTACGAGATAAAAAAATTCTTATCACTACTCATGATTTAGTTGATATTGATGGATTTGTTTCATGTATTATTTTACAATTCTTTTTTAATGAATATTTTAACCAGCCAGTTTCTGTTTTTTTTGCAGAACTTTCAAAACTAACCAGAAATTTTATGAAAAAGTTTACCACCAAATTTCCAAACTATACTTTTGATTATGAAACTGATATAGATCCTAACGAATATGATATCTGCTTATTAGTAGATACAAATGATATTAGTCAATTACGATTTAATCATAGCAGAGAATCTCAATTAGTTATCCCATACATCATAATCGATCACCACCATTTTAATAAAACTAAACAAAATAATGTAAATTTCGTTTCGCTAAATTTAATAAGTGACAAAATTTCTTCATCAGCGGAAATAGTTTTAAAATTGCTGGAATCTCAAAATCAAGATTTAACAACACCTCAAAGATATCTCTTAGCTGCTGCGATTATAATTGACTCTGGTTTTTTTAAGTATGGTAATAATGACACTATTAAGACAATTAGTAAATTATTGGATAATAAAGTAATATTCCAAGATCTTCTTCCGATGCTAGAAGCTGAAGTTGATGTGTCAGAAAAAATAGCTAAAATTAAAGGTTTACAGAGAGTAGATTTAATACGTTCGGGAGACTATTTAATTGGAGTAAGTAATGTAAGTAGTTTTGGGGCTAGCGTTTCTTCAATGTTAATAAAGAATGGATTTGATATCGCTATTGTGTATTCTGAGGAAAAAGATAAGAAAATTATCAATAGTAGAGCAAATAAAAATATTTGTTTGAAAACAGGTTTGCATCTAGGTAAAATTTTAGAAGATTTATCAGAATACTCTGAAGGAAGCGGAGGAGGTCATGATGGAGCAGCATCCATAACCTTTCATGCTGATTTAGAAAAAGTTCTATCTAAGTTTGTAGAGAAGATAAAACAATTTTTATAATCTAAATTTTAAATAAGTAAACATTATTATACTTCAAAGCTGAATTTAAGATTCAAAATTAGCATGGATTTAGTAAGATTCGAAGGATTTTCGTTTCGTTATAAGGGAAATGAAGATTATGCTCTAAATAACATTAATCTAAAAATAGAAGAAGAAAAATTCATCTTATTATGTGGAGAAACTGGTTCAGGTAAAACTACTCTAATTAGATGCATGAATGGTTTAATACCTCAATTTTATTCAGGCTTTTATAAGGGAAAAGTCTTTGTACATGAAAAAGACACAAGCATAGCGCCTATCGCTGATTTATCTACCGAAGTTGGAATTGTTTTTCAAAACCCAGAAAATCAATTAATCGCCATGAATGTAGAGCATGAGATCGCATTTGGTTTAGAAAATTTAGGAATACCTCCAAAGGAAATAAGAATAAGAATAGAAGAAAGTGCTTCTTTAACCGAAATTGAACATCTATTGGATAAAGCTCCTTTTGAATTAAGTGGCGGAGAACAACAGCGGGTAGCAATTGCCTCAATTCTGGTACTTAAACCTAAAATCCTTATTTTAGATGAACCCACCGCATTATTAGATCCATATATGGCAAAGAAGATCATCACCCTATTAAAGGACATTCAATTGGAGCGAAATCTTTCAGTAATGATAAGTGAGCATCGATTAGATTTAGTCATTCCATTTGCAGAGGAGATGATTTTAATGAAGGAGGGAGGAATTGTCGAGCATGATTCTCGTGATAATGTTCTCAATGGGCAAACTTTTCAAAAATTAAAATTGAATAAGCCTGTACTTTACACAATATTCAATAGATTACGAGAAGAAAATTTATTTTCAGGAAAAATACCTGCTTCGATTCAAGAGGCATTAGATTATATTAAAAAATTACATCAGAGCTAAGGCAAAATATATGAAAGAAGATTTTCCGTTAATTATAATAAAAGATCTTGATTATAGTTATCCAAATGGTACAGTAGCTTTAGAAGATGTTAATCTTACCATTCAAAAAGGTGAACTGATCGCAATCATGGGTAAAAATGGAGCAGGTAAAACCACCTTAATCCGAACCTTAAATGGTTTAATAAGACCGACAAGAGGGGATATTTTTATTAATAATGAAAATATAAAGACAAAGAGCATCGCAGAATTATCAAAGAACGTCGGCTTAATTTTTCAAAATCCTTCTCATCAGCTATTTGCAAACTCAGTAGAGGAAGAAATAAAATTTTCTTTAAAAAATATTTTTCAAGATAAGGAGGAACTTCAATCTAGAACAAACGAAATCTTAAAGAACCACAAACTTGAGAAATACCGGGAAAGATCACCATTAAATTTATCTGGAGGCGAATCAAAAAAATTAGCTGTTGCTTCAATAATGTGCAGAGATCCAGAGATTTTAGTATTTGATGAACCTACTTTAGGTCAAGATGCTAGCGAAATTGAATCTTTTATTAAATTAATTAATAATGAAAAGATTAAAGAAAAAACAATACTAATAATTACCCACAACATTGAATTTACTTCAGAATTCATCCCTAGGACAATATTAATGGCAGAAGGACGAATTATTGCTGATGGTCCTACTCAAGAATTATTGAGTAATAAATTTTTAACTAAACGCACATCATTACTTCTTCCTCAAACACGAAAATTTTCATTGGCTTTAAGTGAAATTGGTTTTGAAGGGCTCAATAAAGTAACTTCAAAACAAGATCTTACCCAATATTTAATGAAATTGCTAAAAAATAAATCCATTAGAATTCAGGAGGAACAAAATTAAATGTCTTTAGAATTTCTTGAAGCTTTTAAATTTATGAAAAAGAATACCTTTCTACACAATTTAGATCCACGAGTAAAGTTAGTTCTAGCATTAGTATACACTATCAGTGCACTACTTTACAATCAAATAGTTCCATTATTCTTTATCTTTTTGAGTTTATTACCTTTGGTTGTTTTAGGGAAGATTTTAAAACAGTGGTTAAAGAGTATTCGTGGTTTATCTTTCCTAGCTCTATTCATAATCTTATTAAACACCTTATTCATCTCATTCTCATTTGCCATAGCAATGGTGTTGAGAATATACATAATGGTTTCCGCATTTTCAATCTTCTTCTTAACAGTAGATCCAAATGAGTTAGCTCTTTCTTTAATATCTATGAAATTTCCTTATGAGTTTGCATTTTCATTCTCATTAGCATTTAGATTTGTCCCTACAATAGCGATTGAAGCCCAAAATATAATTGATGCTCAGCAGAGTCGAGGTTATGAAATGCAAAAAAAAGGAATAATTAATCAAATTAAAAATCTCTTTCCCTTATTAATACCACTCATAATTTGCTCTATTCGAAGAGCTTTTAATGTTGCTGAAGCTTTAGAATCAAGAGCTTTTGGGAGTAATAAAGAACGTTCATTTTACTATAGAATCAAATACACCAATAAAGATTGGATTTTTACTCTATATTTAATTCTAATTCTTCTTGTTTCAATTATAATTAAAATCCAATTTAGTTTAATGCCTGATTGGTTTCAATGGAGGCTTCCTATATGATTAAAAGAAGCTTTTTTGTTGAAGAATTAGAACTAAAATATTTTGTTGGAATAGCACAAATAAAATTCGATCTAAATCAGTTATTAATAGATAATAAAATAAGAAACGAAGAGGATGTTTTAAAATGGTTATTTTTAACAATTGAAGACCTTCAAATTAAACATCCAGAATCGACCATACAATTTATCAGTGATAAATATGTTTTAAATCAAGATCATCTTTATGTTGCTTCTTATTTTATGGAAAAAGCTTTCTTAAATAAAAATAACATTTCGAATAAAAAAAATATTGAATTACTCCTATATTTATCCACAAACCGACAGATTAGTAAGGCCATTGAATCATTTGGTATTAGCAAAAATACAATAAAAGAAGAGAAATTAACAATATGTATTATCTCACAAAATAACAATTTAGATATTATAATTAAAGAAATTTTAGATCCCCTAAAGGCGAATGAAGTAAAAATAACAGTAAATGACCAAACAATAGATAAGATAAATAGGATAATTAGTAAATTCGAAATTTCTGAAACTCAAATTAAATCTGTCCACAATTCATTTAAAGAAAGTGATGAACTGGATAAAAAAATTAACATCAATATTCTATCTTTAGTTATTTTTGATTTAATCTGTGAAAAAATGGCTATATTAAATTTAGAATAATTTTTTTTAAGTTAAGAAGACCTTGATTTTATAATATCTTTTTTTTCTAAAAAAGAAACGCCACAAAAATTACCTAATACCTCAATTCTTATTAGTTTATCTGGATCTTCAAGATCTACTTTATTATCTATTTGATCAGCAATTCTTTCAATTACCATATTCCTCTCTAGCTTTTCATGCTTTCTTCTCTTCAACATAATTTTAAACGAATCTCCCTCTTTAATGAACATTTTAGAATTCTCTTTGATTAGATTAACCAATATCTTTATATTTGTTTCGCAAACAAAATCAATCGGGACAATCTTCAAAATGAATTGAAGGAAATTAGGATCTTTTTCTAATATTCGTTGAATTTTAAGAATGACTTTTTTGGCATCTATATTAGTTAATGCCGTAACTAAACCTGGAAAAGTTGATTTTGAAATAACTGGATATTTATCACCACATATAAATAAAATAAACCACATCTCAGTAGCGGCATTTGTTTCATTAAAACGGGACGTCGAAATTAACAGATTAAAATTTTTCACTTATATTATCTCATTTTTGTGATAAAAATTCTAATATTTCTTCTTCAGGGATTATTCCTACTCTTAAAAATTTAGGTTTTTGAGTTGTACAGTCTATTATAGTTGTCGGTAATTGTGAGACAGATTTCCCCCCATCAAGAATAAGATCAATAGGACTTAGTATTTTTTTCGCAACCTCATCTCCACTAATGCAAGGAGGTTCACCTGAGTAATTTGCTGACGTCCCAATAATGACTCCGAGACGACCTTGTTTTTTTAAAAGGCTCAATATATATAAAACAATCTTATTTTCAGGAATCCGCAGACCAATTGTGCTTTTAAATGCAGTTAACTCCGGGGGAAGTACGCTTGGTTCTCTCTTTTTTAAAATTAGTGTTAATTGTCCTGGCCAATATTGTTTCGCTAGTTTTTCAGCTAGATCGTTGAATTCAGCAATTTTAAAAGCTTCTTCGATATCAGAAACTAATAGGAGAAATCCTTTATCTCTATCCCTGAATTTAATATCATATATCCTGTTAATTACATCTATGTTTAAAGGATCTCCTCCTATACCATAAACAGAATTAGTTGGAAACGCAATTACTTTTCCTTCAATAATATTTTCAACAGCATTTTCTAAATATAACTCGATATCTTCTAGTGCTTTCCCACCTAACTTTATTAAAAATCCCATTTGAATTCTGATATAAATATTATCTAATAATACAAATGAGTAATAAATAAATATAAAACTTATTTTGGATACTGTTCTTGACAGCTTAGATCAACATTTATTCGGTTCCACACATGATCTACATATTCTTGGAGTTCGATTAAATCTTTTTCTGAAATATTGGCAAATCTTTTCTGTCGGGAAAGATAATCAATCAATGGTTTTCGTTTAGAAGCATCTAAAAGACTTTTACTTGCTTTTGACAGGGTCATAATACCATTTTCAACTTCATACAAGATCCATGAACCAGTCTTAACAGCTAATCTGGCTATTTCTATTGATTCTGAACTATCAGTACCCCAACCAGGAGGACATGGAGCCAGAATGTGAATATATTTACATCCTTCAATAGACTTGGCTTTCTTAAATTTTTCGTATAAATCCAAGGGTTCACTGATAGAACATGTTGCGACATAGGGTATATCATGAGCAGCCATTATTGCAGGAAGATTTTTCTTAAAACGGTCCTTTCCCTTAGTAGTTGTACTTGTCCACGCACCATGCGGAGTACTCGATGATCTCTGAATTCCTGTATTCATATATGCCTCATTATCATAGCATACATAAATTTGGTCTGAATTTCTCTCTGCAGCTCCACTTAAACCTTGTATACCAATATCAGCAGTACCACCATCCCCAGCAAAAGTAATTGCTGTCATTTCATCCCATCCTTTTCCTGGAAACCGATATGCTTTCGCTTTAAATGCTGCTGACATTCCTGTTGCGGCAGCTGCACCTGCTGCAAAAGCCATATTTGTAAATGGAAAGTTTGGTGCGGTTTTAGGCCATAATCCTACTACAACATTCAAACAGGATGCGGGAGTTACAAGTGCAGTATTGGGACCTAACGCTTTCATTGCCCATCGAAGAGCGACTTCTAAACCACATCCAGCGCAACAAGAATTTCCTGGAAGAAAATATTCTTCTTGGCACGACTCTAAAGCTTCTTTTAATTTAACCATTCCCTCATTCAACCTCCAATAATCCATCCCAGTATGTTCCATCAATTATATCTTTTGGAAGTTCCCCTGTTTCATTAAATCTGACTAGGGTCTTTAATTGACTTTTTTGTTGTTCAAGGGTTACTTCTCTTCCTCCAAGTCCGTTAATTATTGGTAGTATTGCAGCAGTTCCCTGAATTTCATGAAGCGCAGCCTTTACTTCACAACTTACGGGTCCTCCTGTTTGGGAACCAAAAGCAGTAGCTCTATCTATAACTCCAAGTACTTTTACTTTTTTTGCGATTTCGATTACATCTTCTGTCGGAAAGGGTCTAAAGTGCCTTAATTTTACCATTCCTACTTTATATCCTTCATCTCGAAGCTCATCGACAGCTTGTTCCATCTGTAAAGCTAGATCTCCATAAATAATGACACCCACATCAGCGCTATCCATTTTATGTTCTTGAATTAGACCATTACCATAATTTCTGCCAAAAACTTTATCAAATTCCTTAGCCACCTCTTTAATTTTCTCCTTGGATTTTATTAAGGCATCATGTATTTTTAACCTAAATTCGTAATAAAAATTAGAAGGCATAATGAGATTTCCAAACATCATCGGTCTTTTTGGATCCATCCAGATATGTGGCCAACCTTCCTCGCTTGGTAATGGTGGTAAGAAACTATCAACTAAATCTTGATCTTCAATTATTACTGGTTTGGAGGTATGAGAAAGTATAAATCCTCCATACGAAACGAATTTTGGCAGTAAAATCTCATGATCCTCACACACTTTATAGGACATAAGGATTTCGTCATAAATTTCTTGATGTTCTGCACAAAAACAACTAATCCACCCTGTATCTCGTTGACTTATTACATCCGTAAAATCAGCCCAAATATTCCATGGAGGTGCAGGTCCTCGAGATGCTATAGCAACCACAATCGGAAGTCTCGCTCCAGCAGCCCAGTGGATCATCTCATGGGCATAAAATATACCTTGACCTGATGTAGCTGTAAATGTTCTGGTTCCTGCTTTACTTGCACCAACTACAGCAGCAAACACACTATGTTCGGATTCCATTTTAATATATTCAGTTCCAGGCATTAATCCATTATCTACAAATTCAGACAATTTCTCTACCACGGTAGTTTGCGGTGTTATTGGATACGCACTTATCACTTGTACTCGAGCAGATTTTGCAGCATACGCTGCCGCGACATTTCCTTTTATGATTATAGTTTCTCTTTCTTGGACAAAATCTTCCTGAGCTTCAGTCATCTTTTAAATCACTCTCTCTTATCATTTCAATATTTTTTGTAGGACATTCTTTAGCACATATCCCACAACCTTTACAATAACGCAAATTTATCTCAAAGGATCCATCTTCTTTCCTCTCAATAACTCCTTCAGGACAATACATCCAACAAATTCCACATTTATTACATCCTTCTTTAATTATTGGCCTAAAGGTTCTCCAATCACCAGTTGTGCCAATATTTCCATCAATTGGCAGTGAGATTGGAATAGGAGATAATTCTTCCCAATTTTTGTATTCCTGAACCTTAGGACGCTCTTTTACTGACTTATTTATTTTTTCCCATTTTTTAGATTTAGACATGATTACATTTCTCTTACTGATTCATATGCGTCTTTAGCAACGCTCATATTCTTTTCTAACCTTTCTTCTCCAAACTCCTTTTTAATCACTTTTTCCATGGTTTTAAGATCAAAATATCCTGTAATCTTACCAAATGCCCCCAACATTGGAATGTTCAAGATTGGTCCACTGGCATGCATAAAATTCTTTTGAATGCATATACCAGTGGCGTCTACAAGAAAGATCTTTATATTGGCGGGGAGATCATTAGTATTTATAGGTTCGGCACTATTTACTATTAAATTTACCCCTTCCTTTATCGTAGCCTTAATTGTTGGTATTTGCAATAAAGAAGTATCAAACATTAGGATATAATCAGGATTCACCACACTATCATAGGTTTTTATTGATTGTTTCTTTGAAACTTTTGTAAACGCTTGTATCGGAGCACCTCTACGCTCAGCTCCGATTATAGGTATTGCTATTGTATCTTTAAAACCTTCCTCAAATGCCATTTCTGCTAGCAATTGACTAGCGGTAATACAAGTCTGACCCCCTCTACAGTGCATCGAGATTTCTACAATTTTTTCTTCTTGGGACAATTTTAATCAACTTATTATAAATATCTTCTATTATCAATGAAAAAAAGTTCTTTTGATTTTTCTCCTATAACTGCAATATTAAACAATAATATAGAGTTTTTAATTATAATTATTATAACTAAAAAAAAGTTCTAATAAATAGTTTATTTTCTAAATTCCATTATTTTGAATAAATTGAGAGAAACTTTGGTATAAAATCAGATTAATCTTAAAGAGAATTCAAATTAATTTCAGTCCAATGTCGAAAGAGAAAAGAAATAGCGAAACCATTTATTCATTCCAATGTCCATTATGTGAAAAGGGGACTGTTGATATTGTAAGAAACTTCTATGATCTACCTGATGGTGATAAAATGTTAATATTAAAATTTGAGTGTACCAACTGTAATTTTCATAAAAATGATATAATACCTCTTACTACAAAGATGGATCCTGGAATTATTACCTTGAAGGTAACAAATGAAAATGATCTTAAATCAAAAATTTACAGATCTCCAACTGGAAAATTGGAAATTCCTGAACTTGAATTATTAGTAGAGCCTGGTCCTAGAGCTGATTTCTATTATACTAATGTAGAAGGTATTTTACATAGATTCGAAAGTGCAGTCTCGATATATCGAAACAATCTTAAAGAAGGTGACTCAGAATTGCAGGAAATTGAAGATATATTAAATCAATTACACCAGGCACTTGAAGGGAAATTTCCATTCACCTTGAAAATAACGGATATAGGAGGAGGGAGTTATATAATCCCTCAAGATACTTCAAAGTATAAATTTGAAAAAGTTGATACAGAAGATCCAGAGGAAAAATAAAATATAATTTCAACATATTTGTGTATTATTATATTAAAATAAATTTCAAATTTTAGTGATTATGTCATGGAAAAACAAATAAAGAAGATTGGTATATTAACAGGAGGCGGTGACTGTCCTGGGCTAAATTCTGTAATATATGGAATAATGTTAAAGGCTTATGATGCAGGAGTAGAATGTGTTGGCATTCTTAAAGGATGGAAAGGATTTATAGAAGGCTTGACAATTCCTTTAGATATTGCAGAACATGATGATTTACATACTGTCGGGGGAACTATCCTCTATACGAGTAGGACTAATCCTTTTAAAGGGGTAGAATCAAGGAAGGGTAAGGCGTTAGAATTAGCTCAGAACTTTGAGAAATTAGGAATTGATGCATTAATTGCAATAGGTGGTGATGATACTCTAGGTGTAGCAAATTCTCTTTATCAATATGCCGATGCAAAGGTAGTAGGTTGTCCAAAAACCATAGATAATGACATTCTTGGGACTCATTATACCTTTGGATTTTGGAGTGCGGTTCAATTAGCCTCTAATGCGATGGATAATCTAACAACAACTGCTCATTCCCATCAAAGAGTATTTGTGGTTGAAATAATGGGTAGAGATGCCGGTTTTCTTACAATGTATAGTGGGATTTCTGCTGGAGCAGATATAATTTTAATTCCTGAAACCCCCTTTGATTTAGAAGAAGATGTAATTAATGTTCTTAAAGAAAGGGTTAATGCAGGATATAAGTATCATATTATAGCAACCTCTGAAGGTGCTCATCCAAGTTTGGATTCTTTAGAACGGGACTTTAAGACTATCTCCAAAAAGAAAATTGATAAGTTGCCAAGAGATAGTTTTGGTAATCCATTATTAGCTAAATTAAATATTTCTAAAATAATTGTTGATGAATTAAATTTGCGAGAAGACCTAAAACAAGAGTTTCGGAAAAATGGAGTTGATTTCGAATGTCGAAGTGTGGTTCTTGGGCATACAATGCGTGCAGGACCCCCTAATTCATTTGATAGAATTTTAGGTTTAAGATTTGGGTTAGCTGCAATGAAACTCATATTAGATGGAAAATTCGGTAATATGGTATCCCTCCAAGGCAATAAAATTGAAACAATATCTCTTTCAGAAGGAGTAAAAAAGAAATATATTACTCCAGAAAATGATAAGATGGAACTACGTGATTTACTAGTAAAAATACGATATCTTTCCAAACAGAAATAGTTAGAGATTTGAGGTTTAAATATGGATGAAATTAGAGGAATTCTTTTTGCCATAATTGAAGGAAAGGGAACAAGATCGAAAGGTCCTACATATTTTATTAAACCTGTGGATGATTATAAAAACAGATGGAACAAGGTCTTAGTAAGAAAAAAAACTCAGATGTGGGAAGAAGATCCTGAATTACATAAGTTTCTTGATAAAAAAGTAGTGATCACTGGTGAAATAATTGAAACAAAAAACACTATTACAGTTGACTATTTTGATTTAAAACAATTGGGTTAAGTATTTTTATAATCATTTTCTCTTTTTAGAAAAACAAAGTGTGGGATTTAAATCTCTTTTTTTAAATAAATTACAATAAACATAATAATTAGGGGTTAAAATTATGCAATTTAAGAAAAAATCAGTTCTATTACTATTCATCTTAGGAATTATTTTGAGTTCAGGTTTTATTTCTTTTGTTAGTGCCTGTAAAACCAATGATGATACATTGGAATTTGCTGAATGGAGAATTTCTAATAACCAGCAGTATCTATATGTGAGAGCAGATGATTACTATACTCTTGGATTTTTGGAGGGGCAGCATTTAGCCTTCCAAATCGCTTGGATGAAACTTATAATAATGCTTCAAGCTCAAGATTTGGGACTTTCTTATGATCATGCGCTCTATTATACCATGGATTACGTTGAACATATTCCCGAGGAATATATTCTTGAGATGCAGGGAATGGCGGATGCGATCGATACCGTACCAATTCCTTTTATGGGAGAACTTTATCAAATTTCAATTGATTTCATAGATATCCTAGCTCAAAATTGTTTCTGGGATATCTACTACGGTAAGATTATTCCAATGCTTACTGGCTATCCGCAATCACCACTAATCGCAGGAGGTTGTACTGCCATTGGTTCTCACACGGAAGGAAAGACAGCTTTTGGGCAAAATATTGACCTATCCTTTTTGATGATGCCAAGTACATCTTGGGTCTATTCACATATCAGGAATAAGAAACTTTTTTCGTTTAGAATCGGAAGCATGTTGGCTATGGGAGGAATAAATAAATGGGGGCTATCAATTTCTATCAACCTATTAGAAGTATTCAACTATGGATGCTCCGGTAAACCACTTTCAATTATTTATAGGAGTGTATTGGAAAGGGCTTTTTCTCTTAGACAAGCTAAGTATATAATTACTTCTAATGATTTCACTTTGGGATGGAATTATATCATAAGAAACCGAAGAAATATGATGGCAATTGAAACTATTCCAAATTCCTATTCCATCGAAATGATTTGGAGGGGAACTTACAGCTTTGATGCAAATATCTATGAAAACAGTTTATTTAAGATGTTTATGATTTTTCCCACAAAATATCTCCCACGCTATAATAGAATTTCTGAACTATGTCAATCTTATACCCAAGATGGGGATTTAGACGTGATGGATATAATTAATATCTGCTCCGATACAATGATTTCGAGAAGATTTTCAATGATAGATCCACTGGAAGTAGTTACAGTCGGATCTTTTTTTGTAGATACCAGAAATAAAATATATTTCTGCTTAGGAAATCCATTAGATTCAAGTTTAGGAACAATATCATTCTACTAAGAGAAAATCAACAATCATTATCTAACTTCTTTTTTTTTAAAAATGATCGTGAAACGCATCTTTCACGATATTTTTTTTCAAATATATGTATTTGCTTCACCCAAAACTTTAAGTTCAATTATAGTTCAACAATCCAAACTATAAATATCATTATTATTTTACAGTAATAAGATATATATCTTGCAAATCTTTATAATTTTAAAATTTTATAAGAGAATTTACAGATGTTCGGAAAAATTAAACGAGTATATAACGAATATCCTAGTGCATTTAAAGTGTTAACCCTAGCTACATTTATAGATATGTTAGGTAGCTTTTTGTTATATCCGTTTTATGCTCTTTATATTACTGCGCATTTTGGGGTTGGGATGACCGAAGTTGGAATTCTCTTTTCAATATTCTCCGCAGGAAATATTTTCGGAGGTATTGTTGGAGGTGCTTTGGCTGATAAGTACGGCCGTCGTGCGATGGTTATAATTGGGTTAGTAGTAAGCGGGATAGGAAGTATTTTCATGGGTTTAATCGATGATCTAATCTTATTTTATCTAATTGCAGGATTTTTGGGTTTAGTTGGCAATTTTGGAGGACCTGCTCGACAAGCGATGGTTGCAGATTTACTTCCAAAAGAAAAACAAGCAGAAGGTTTTGGAATTCTCCGAGTGGCATTTAATTTATCTGCAACGGTAGGTCCTATCCTTGGTGGTTTTTTGGCGACGAGATCATTTATACTTTTATTCATTGCAGATGCTATAAGTAGTTTAATTACCGCGATGATAGTATATCTTGTGATCCCAGAAACCAAGCCACAAAAAATGGATGATAAACCAGAAGAAAGTGTAATGCAAACCCTTAGGGGATACAAAGAGGTTTTAAAAGATGGAATATATGTTTTATTTCTTGCTATTTCTGCTATAACAGTGTTAATATATATGCAAATGAATAGTACTCTCTCAGTATTCTTGCGAGATGAATATGGGTTCTCAGAACAAAGCTTTGGATTTTTACTTAGCATGAATGCTTTAATGGTTGTTCTTTTTCAATTTTGGATTACCAGGAGGATTTCAAAGTATGCTCCAATGAAGATGATGGCGTTTGGTGCTGCTTTTTATGCGATAGGCTTCGCTTTATATGGATTTATTTCAGCTGTATATCTATTTTTTATTGCGATGATAATTATAACGATAGGAGAAATGATTGTTTCCCCCGTATCACAAGCTGCAGCTGCTTCTTTTGCCCCTGAAGATAAACGTGGAAGGTATATGGCTGTTTTTGGTTTCCAATGGGCCATTCCAAATCTCTTTGGAGTAATTCTTGCTGGATTGGTAATGGAAAGCCTTGGGCCAAACTGGGTATGGTACTTTGCAGGGATCTTAGGCATGATTGCTGTAACTGGATATTGGCTGCTTCATGGTATTTCCAAACATCGTTTTGAGAAAGAGGATGAAGTTAAACTTGAGCCTGAACCTGAAGAAGTCATTTTAGTATATGACTAATTCTCAATTTCAAATTTTATTTTGAGATATTCATATTTAGAATTCAGTAATTCAAGAACTTTTTTAATAAAGCTTCTTAAGTTTCTCACATGAATTGGTTTTTCCTCAATTTGCTCAAGTAAAAATTCATGAATCATATTCCGCGTTTTTTCTGGACCATTATCTTTCAGAAATCTCATCCAATGAATTGATGTTCTACAAATTTTCTTTAACGCATCGTCAGGATACTCATTTTTGTCATATAGAAGATCGTGATATGTACTTAAAGCTTTATGAACCCGTTCTAAATAATCAGCAATCCCTAAAGAATATCGACATAAGCTAATTAAATTTGAAGTAATTCTCGAGTTTCTGGTGTTAGTCGCTGCTTCAAATGATTCCCAGACCTCATTCCATTCACTTTTATTTTTCCCCTCTAATCCGTCATTATACAATGCTACATTGATGATATCGCTGAGATCCACATCATGTCCTCTTTTCAGTTTCTTATTAAATATCTCTTTTAGTTTCGTTCCTTCTAGATAACTTCCAGCACCAAAATCAAGTAATTGATTTAAATTATTTGCCGCACACAGAGCTTCATGTCTAGTTTGACCTGTATCTGGGTTAACCCATTCTACACTTTTTTCCCATTCTCCTGTCTCTTTATTTTTTACCCAACCCATTTCCCTTAATACATGATCCAATAAATGAACCTGAAAAGACCAGAAATCAATGTCATCTGTAAATCTTTTTCTTCTCCAATCTCGAGTTGTATACTTTCCTAAATATAATTTTAAAGTACCCCGTACTAATTCAAATTTCCCTTCCTTCAATGATTCACATGCATCATTATAATATACGTTTTCTGGTTCATTTGAGATTTCTACAATTCTATTTATTACCTTTCGCGCCTCTCCTGCTACAACATCGCATGGAATGCTCCCATCAGAAGGATATGAACGAGAACCTCCCTCTATAAAATTCTTAAACATTTCTAAATCATTATCTGGAATTTTATACCAGGGATTGTTAAATAATAGCTTACTGAATACATAATGTGTAAAATCTTCTTCATCTACGCGAGTTTTTTCAGCTATTGGGGATATATCTCTTAAATTATCTCCTTTTTGAACAGCATCAGCTTTGTTATCCCAAATTGCGGTCATACGAGATAGTATGTTGAATGTACTTTTTAAAAATTGTTAATTTAAAATATAAAATTAATTTTTAAACATAGACTCTATTGATTATATAAATTAAGACATAAAAAGTTGCAATTAAATGGATTTTTTTAGTATTTTTACTTATACACCATGGGATTCACTTCAGTTAAAGACTATGACTGAAGTGAAATTATATTCATTGAAAAATATTTTTAAAACATTTCCTGTAATTGAACCTGAATTCTTTGATGATATACTCTCCCTTCTTAATAAATTCAAACACTATACCTGGGTTAAAAGCATCAAAAGAATACTAGGTCCCCATGGTGAGGATTATGACATTAAGCCCTGGAATCTTTTATGGGGGATGGATAGTGAGAGAAGAACCTTTCAATTTCTATTTCAAAAAGTTAAAAATGAAATGAAAGGTTCACAAGCTATATTAGTGGCTATAGCACCCCCGGAATTAGGGAAATTGTTTAAGGAACATAAAAAAGAAGCTATTCTACGAACTTTATCCTTACTCACTAGTCCTAAAAAAATGAAATTCTTAATGGTACTAGCACCTAAGGGAAAATCTGTAGCTGAAGAACAGCAATTGCTCCAAATAAATACGAATACCTTGAAAAGATCGAATTTAACTGACATTCTTAAACAAATGCCAAATATTAAGGGACAATGGTTCCCTGAATTTTCTCCACGTTGTCCAAATTGTAATAAACTGATAACAGAGATAAAGGGTTTTAATGTGGGGCATCTCAAATTTAAGTGTCCATACTGTGGCTATGAAAAGATGTAAAATTAGAGACTATTTTAATTAAGTCAGTAATAAGGATTTTATTAAATAGTTCAATCTATAACTTATTACTAAACTTAAGAATAATTGGATGTAATTCAATAATGTTTGTAGCTGCCCTAGATTTAGGCACCACTGGTTGTAGAACTTATATTTTTGATTTAGTAGGGACAATAATTGCTAGCGACTATCAAGAATGGGAAAGTTTTTTTCCTTCTCCCTCATTTGTAGAACAAGATGCTAATGTTTGGTGGGATTCCATTAAAAAAACTATAGAAAGAGCCATAAAGAAAAGTGGAATTGATAAAACTGATATTGTTAGTCTTTCTGTTACAAATCAACGAGAAACTATTGTACCTGTTGATAAAGAGGGAAATCCCCTTCATAATGCTTTAGTGTGGCAAGATAGGAGAACAATCGATCAAGTAAAAGATATTCAGAAAAAGGTAGGGATCGATGAAATTTACAGAACAACAGGATTAACAATAGATCCTTATTTTTCTGCAACTAAAATCCTATGGTTTAAAGACAAAAAACCTGAGATTTATAAAAGAACACACAAATTTCTTCTAGTTGCTGATTACATAATACACAAATTAACAGGAAGATTCTGCACTGATTATTCAAATGCTTCACGTACAATGTTATTTGATATAGTAAATTTGAAATATTCAGAAAAAATTGCTTCTGAATTAGATCTTGACTTAGATAAGATGCCAGAAACACTAGAAAGTGGATTAGAGATAGGAGAAATTGTGACAGACGAAACTTTATTCGATAAAAAAACTCTTGTAGTTACAGGAGCAGGAGATCAGCAGTCTGCTGCTTTAGGTGTTGGTGTGGTTACACCTGGAGAAATTAAATGTACAACTGGAACTGGAAGCTTTATTCTTGCATTTTTATCGAAACCAAATTTCGATCCCCAACAACGAGTGTTATGCAGTTGTCATGCTGTTCCTGGTACTTGGGTTCAAGAAGCGAGTATTTTTACCTCTGGAGCAACTCTTAGATGGTTTAGAGATCAGATCGGATTAGCTGAATGTGAGACAGCAGAAGAAAAAGGACAAGATCCTTATGATATTATGATAGCTCAAGCTGAAAAATCTCCTATAGGAGCAAATGGGATAATGTTAATACCACATTTGGTAGGTGCAGGAGCACCACATTGGAATCCCCATGCTAGAGGAGTACTATTTGGATTAGCTTTAGGACATCAACGAAAAGATTTATATCGAGCGGTGCTGGAAGGCGTTGCATTTGAACTTCGAAAAAATATTGAAGTTTTCAAAGAGATTGGAATTGAGCCGAAAGAGTTGAAGCTAACTGGAGGTGGATCTCGCTCAGATCTATGGAATCAAATCTATACTGATGTTTTAGGAATCACATGTGTCAGAAATGTTATTGAAGAAGCAACTTCCCTTGGCGCTGCTATCCTTGCCGCTTCTGGGGCAGGAATATTTCCAGATATTGTAAAAGCTGCTGAAAATCTATGCAAAATAGATAAGAAATGGAATCCCAACGTAGAACGACAAAAAATCTATGAAAAACTCTATAGATACTCATCAGAATTATATACAATATTGGAAAAGAACAATATGTATATGAAACTAGATGATATTTCAAGTGAAATAAACAAAAAATAAATCTACATCCTTAATTTATTATTAGTTCTACCTCATAATCATCAATTTTATATATCTTAATTGTTATTCTTTCTTTAATCATAAATACCTAGTGTTGTTTAGACGAGATTTTCTTCTCTTACAAAATATTCAATAAAAAGGATGTGAAATATATGGAAAATGTTTCTTCAACCCCGGCTAAGGAGTACAATAAAAACCAAAGAATTGTCTCAACAATTTTTTATATACTTATTGTTATAGCTAGTCTGATTACTATTGGAGGTGTGGTATGGACATTTGCTGACATTATCATTGGGCCCAAGGGAAAACTTGAACAGTTCTTAGATCTAAATATAGGTTATCAAGTGACTATCGTTGGAGGACTTCTAGCAGGATTATTTTTCTTATTAGTCTTCTTCTATGGACTCTTCAAAAAAACATCTCACTCACTAATGGTCTTTATATATAGAAAAAGAGAACTAGAAGAAAGATACAAGAACCGAACTGGTGTAAAAATTGTTGTGGGCGGTTTATTAATAAGTCTAATTGTAATTATAGTTGGATTTGTACTAGGTCCTATTTGGGATATTATAGTGGGATCTTCAGGAGATTCAGATTCAATTTTTACATTTCTAGGAAGTACAGGTCCATGGGTACTCTTGGTAGGTATAGGCACGTTTCTGATAATTGGCGTAGCTCTCTTTATGATCTACTTTTGGAAAAATGGATATTATCTAATTTTAAGACTTTTAGGTGGTCTAGAAAAACAAGAATAGTAAAAAACTCAAATCTCTATTTTCTACTATTTTTTAAATCAGAAAATTCTTTCCCTTATCTTTTTTTTATTCCCTATTATTCTTTTATAAGATTAATTTAGCTTTCTTTAATATATTTTATAAAATGACTATAAAAGCTGGAACAGTTCTTAACTACTTACAATTACCGGATGTATCTCAGTTCCCTTTTGTCATTAGTAAAAGACGGGATAACATTTTTATTCAGAAAGGATTATTTGTCTATACAGAATCCAACGAAGGATTCTTAATCGGAATCATAGAACGGATTATATTACTCAATGAATATTTTACTGATGCTTTAACAATTAAAGCCTATAATGCTAATAACAATCCTAATATCTTGAAAGGTCTTTTTCCCAGTGAAGATTTTGAGTTTGCAATAGCAATTGTAAAATGTCTGGGAATCATAAAATTTAAGAATGAATCAAAAAACAAAATCGAGAAAATTCTTAGAATGACCTATCCTGCAAGTCCGGGAAGAGATGTATATATCATTGAGGAAGAACTTCTCAATGAATTCATAGGATTCGATCGTGTAAATGGTTTAGAAATAGGTTCGGTTAAAGTCACTAACACTACTGCAAAAATCAATATGAATCGATTATTAAATAAACATTTCGCGATACTCTCAATTTCTGGTGGAGGGAAAAGCTATCTTACTTCAATACTCTTAGAAGAATTATTAAAAAGAGAAGAGAGTTGGGGAACTCCCGCAATCGTTCTATTTGACGTTCACGGAGAATACTCATATCTAAAAGAGATTCCAGAATTAAAAAATAAAGTAAGTGTTCAAGATATCTCCTATTTTCAAATTTCCGTCCCTAAAATGCCCATCTTCTCGTTTAAGAAATATCAAGAAAATATATCGAGTGTTCAATTAAGGGAACTTGTAAAATTTGTTAAAAGGTTAAAAAAGAATAAAGAAAAGAAAAATCGATATACAGTTAGAGATATTATTGAACTTCTTGAGACTGAATTAGAGGGAAATAAAAACACTAGGCAGGCACTGATAGGTTGGCTTTCTGATTTAGATCGTTTAACTCTATTTGGCTCTCAAGAGAACCCTACTTTAGATAACATTATTGAAAAGCAACAATTGGTTATTTTTAATCTTCAAAAGGAAGTAAGTATAAGAAAAAAGCAAATAATCGTCGATTATATCTGTACACGCCTATTTGATATGCGAAGGCTAAATATCATTCCTCCCTTCTTGTTAGTAATAGAAGAAGCACACCAATTCTGTCCAGAAGCAGCCCATTCTAAAGCGATATCTAAATCAATAATCGAAATGATTGCCAGAGAAGGAAGGAAATTTATGTCTTGTTTATGTTTAATAAGCCAAAGACCAAAGCGATTAAGTACCACTGCACTTTCTCAATGTAATTCTAAAATGGTATTAAATATAAAAAATCCATATGATTTAAAACATCTAATGGACAGTTCAGAAGCAATCACCAAAGAATATGCAAGCATGATATCCTCTTTAGGAGTGGGTGAAATGTTATTAATGGGAACCGCTGTAAACTATCCTGTTTTTATAGATATAAGAGAAAGATTATATCGATCTGCGTCGGAAGAAACTACTTTAGCCCAAGTATGTATGAATTGGGAGCCTAAACAATTAAAGTAAATCAGTGCTTAATTCTTCTCTTATCGCAGTGTTTTGTTTATTAAACACAATCATTTTTTTATTTTTTGAAACACGAAAAACACTGATAATATTCATGCTTTCTAACTTCATAAATATCTCTTCCAAATATAATGAGTTTATATACGGAAATTCTTTTTTAAGAAGTTCCTCAAGACGCTTATCTAAGATTTCTCCCTTATTTTTAATGAGTATGTCTATTAATGAATTAATTATAGGTTTTTGATTCCAACGTTCGATTTTAAAACACCTGAAAATAGTATAAAAAATAGAGTAATAATAATGTTAATACTTGCTTTCTAATTAATTTTGGGAAAATTATACAAATAACCCATCTTCTTTAGATTCTTCAATTCGCCTACTTTTCAATTTCTCACCAAATTTCTCATACCATTCAATGATTTCTTTAGTAATGCTAGGATGAATATCATTTCTCGCTTCTTTAAAATGTTCCATTGTTACTTTTCTGGCTCTAATGTTTTCTCTAAGTGCAATCATCGCGGCTTCACGGCACCACGTCTCTATATCAGCACCAGAGAAACCGTCAGTTATTTCAATCAATTTGTTTAAGTCCATATTTGCTGCAAGTGGCATGTCTTTAGTAAAAATCGAAAGTATTTCTAATTTTGCTTCTTTCTCAGGAGCAGGGACTAACAAAATACGATCAATTCTTCCGGGTCTAATAAGTGCAGGATCTAAAATATCAGGACGGTTTGTAGCGGCAATTACAACGATATCTTTCATAACTTCTAATCCATCTAATTCAGTTAGGAATTGGGATAAAACTTTTTCCGATACTCCCGAATCAGAGGTGTGCCTACCTCGAGAAGGTGCTATTGAATCAAATTCATCAAAAAAGATGATACAAGGGGCTGCCATCTTAGCCTTTCTAAATACTTCTCTTATGGCTTTCTCACTTTCTCCTACCCATTTCGATAATAATTCTGGTCCTTTTATTGAAATAAAATTAGCTTTACTCTCAGTGGCAACGGCTCTTGCTAATAAGGTTTTACCACAACCGGGTGGACCATATAGCAGAATTCCTTTAGGAGGTCTTATTCCCATCCGACTGAAAATTGTTGGATTAGATAAAGGCCATTCAACAGCTTCTATTAATTGTTGTTTTAGAATATCCAAACCTCCTACTTGCTCCCAAGTTACGTTCGGTACTTCTACAAACACCTCTCTTATACCAGAAGGTAACACTTCTTTTAAAGCTTCTTCAAAGTCGCTTTTAGTTACCTCAATTTGCTCTAATAATTCTTGATCTATTATTTCTGATTCTAAATCTATTTTAGGTAGATACCTTCGTAAAGCTGACATAGCTGCTTCTCGAGATACAGCAGAAATATCTGCTCCAACAAAACCATGTGTTATTTGGGCAAACTCCTTTAATGAAATTTTCTTATCAAGTGGCATATTGCGTGTGTGTATTTGAAAAATTTCTATCCTTCCTTTTTCATTAGGTACCTTGATTTCAATCTCCCGATCAAATCTACCTGGTCTTCTTAAAGCAGGATCCAAACTATTTGGTCTATTTGTTGCACCAATAACAATTACTTTCCCTCTTCCATGCAACCCATCCATTAGGGCGAGAAGTTGAGCAACTACCCTACGTTCAACTTCTCCTGTAACAGTTTCTCTTTTCGGAGCAATAGCATCTATCTCATCGATGAAAATAATTGAAGGACTTTTTTCTTCTGCCTCAATAAAAATTTTGCGCAACTTTTTCTCAGATTCTCCATAGAACTTACTCATAATTTCTGGACCATTGATAGATATGAAATGTGCTTCACTTTCATTTGCAACTGCTTTAGCTAGTAATGTTTTACCACATCCAGGTGGACCTCTTAATAAAACGCCTTTCGGCGGATCTATCCCCAATCGTTTGAATAAAGATGGATGACGTAATGGTAATTCAACCATTTCTCTTACTCTCTGTATTTCCCTGTCTAATCCACCGACATCCTCGTAAGTTATATAACCAACTCCTGTCTCGACATCTTCAGTAACTTTATCACTGATATTTAGAACGGTATCTTGTTTTATTTGACAGACTTCATTAGGTCTCATACTAATGACTTTAAATGTAATTTCTCTACTGATCCCAATTGAGATGAAAATAAAATCATCTACCGTTACTGGATGATTATTAAGTTTCCTTTTCACAAAACTCTCGAATTTAGGATTAGGTCTTACTCTAACACCCGATGGAGCTAAGACAATATTCTGAGCGGGTTCTGCTTTAACTTTACGAATTTCTAATGTATCATCAATTCGAGTTCCTGTGTTCTTTTGTACTCTTGAATCAATGCGAACGATTCCCAGACCATTATCTTGAGGATAACTTGGCCACGCAATCCCCGCACTCTTCTTTTTACCAATGACTTCAATAACATCACCAGTTTGAATATTTAACTTCTCCATTGTTTTTTGATCAATTCTTATAATAGTCTTCCCAATATCTCGCTTTTTCGCTTTTTGAACTCTTAAAACCACGCTTGGTGTATCATTCTTTTCATTCTCCCTTTCTTCTTCTTTAGCATCGTCCTTTGATGACATAATATTCCATTTCTAAGAAAATTTTATATGTATAATAATTATAAATAATAATTTTGTAAAAATTTTTCCATTTCGTAATATATTTAAACCTTAAGAAAATCATCCAATGATACTTGCGTTTTTTTAGAATCTAATTTTCTTAATCTATCTAATGCATTCTCAACTCTTTGCTTTGAAAAATTGTGCTGTTCAATTAATAACTCTTCTATTCTTTCAAAATTAATTTTTTTAGGTTTTGGTATGAGATAATCTTTTTGTACATCGGGTGTTAAAAAAATTGCTCTCGTTTGCTCAACTAGAGACATATCTAAAAGAATATCTTTACCACCAACTTTAACCTCATGCTTTAAGATGTTTTCTATAGATCCATGTTTTTTTATTAAATCTAATGCGGTTTTCTGACCAATACCTCTTACACCAGGAAAAAAATCAGTACCTATAAGAATTCCCATATCTACTAATTGTTCACGATTGATTCCTAAATTTTTTAAAAATTTTGAAAGTGAGATATATTCTATATCTAATGTAACTGTAGTATCTCTTACTTTTCTACTTCGACTCACTGCAAAATTACGAATTAAACGCTCTCCCCCAAATAATATCGTATCGTAATCTTGAGATGCACATGCCCACGCATCTCCTTTCTCAACCATATAAGCTGATTGAGCTTCACCTTCAGAACTAGCTTGTATTAAAGGAATGCCCATAGATTCAATTAGTTTTTTACTTTCCTCAATCATCTCCTCATCAAGTTTTGATGTAAATTGAGCAAATTTTTTGGCTTCTTTAAAATCTTCTGCATCTTGGGCTGCAATCATTTTTTTCTGAGCTTCTTCTTTAATTTTTTTTCGCTCTTTTATAGTATCCAGCTTTAACTCAGGAGGCTTACCATCAAAAACGTAAATAGGCTTTATATTATGCTCAATAAAGTTGATACTTCTATAAAATAATCCAGAAAGATGGGATGTGACATTTCCTTGAAAATCCTTTAAAGGGGTTCCATCTCGCTGACGAATTATAGCTAAAAACTGATAGATCGTATTAAATGCATCAATAGCAATCTCTTTTTTGAATAAATTTTCAAATGTAATAGTCCTTTTGACTTCATTTACTAATTCGTTTATTTTAACGCCCATGTGATCAATTAATCCTTTCGTTGTACTTTCGATATTAATATATGATACAATTTATATAATTACCACTAATATAATATATTACTTCAGATACTTTTAGGTCTTCTTTTCAGTTTAGATCCACATTTTTCGCATATGTAATATAAATCATCAGAATCATAGATTTTGTAACAAGAGGGACAGTAGATTTCCCATATAATTTTTTTTGTAATACCTTCTTTAAACAAGGGAGAATACGGTATTTTTAACTCAGAACACAGATTTTCAACCGAGTAATCATTAGAAAATACCACTATGGGCTCATCTTGAACATCCAACAATTCTAAAGAAATCGCGAGTAAATCTTTATCTGCATTAGATAAAACTTTGAAATCTCCTGTTGTTTTCGAAATTAACTCGACTCTCTTTAAATAATCCTTATTAGGTGTCTTAATCTCTAATTTTTTGTTCTCAATTGCCACATAAATTCTATTTAACACATTTCTATTTTTTACTTCATATTTTTGAACTTTTATTTCATCAATAATAGAGGGTGTTGTATAGATTTTACCTTCAATGATATTAAAGTCAATACCAGTGAAAAAAATATTAGCATCAAAAATATAAATTGGAGGATTTTCCTTCATACTACTATTCTTCTGGTGAATCATCAATAGGTATTCTAACTGTAGAAAGAATTTTTTTCCTTAAACGCTTAAAATAACTTTCATTAAATCGAATAAATGTATTATGAGAATTTGCTTTACGAATCCTAATTTTAGTATTAGGGGCGATCTTTTTAATGATACGCTGTCCGTCTATGACTATTTTTGCATCTAATCGTGGTCTTAGAAGTTGAATTTCAACAACAGAATTAATCGGTAGTATTATTGGTTTAATTCCTGAACCGGCAAAACTGTTTAAAGGTGTAATCTGCATAATTTCAATATTTGGACTAACAATAGCCCCTCCTGCACTTAAATTATATGCCGTCGATCCAGTTGCTGTAGAAATTATCACACCATCTAAATAACTTCGATTTAGAAATACACCATTTATTTTAATCGATACCTGTAATACTTTCGAACTTTTTGAGGAAACGATCAATATCTCATTCAAAGCATTATTCAATCTAATTTCTTCAGAGTTTTTAACAATATAAGGTGTTATTTTTGAGCATTTCTCACATTCATATCGTCCATTTAATGCTTGAATTAAATCCTTAAATATTGTTCTTTCATTAGATTCATCTAAAAAACCTATAGAACCTATATTCACACCCAAAATAGGAGGAGGATTTTTTTGTGATAATCCGCTAGCAACACGCAAAATTGATCCATCTCCTCCGATAGTAATTATGAATTTTATATTTTCAGCTGTCATTTCAGCTAAATCCATACCATTATGGGGAAAGATCTTAGGAGCGATTCTAGTTTCTAAATATACTACTTCTCCTTTTTGAACTAAAAACTCGAAAATTCTTTTTGCCAATTTGATTGCTTTTTCTGAATCTAATCGACATGCCATGGCTACGGGTTTTTTTTCCATGATTCCACCCTTTCATGTAATAAAATCTTATCTGTTTAGATCTATCTCAAAAAATAAAGGATTAATTAGAAGATCCAATAACTACTTCTATATATTTGATATTTTTTGGTTGTCTAATTACTAAAAACTCGATTTATTAGAGTTTTCCCAGCTAATTGCCAATAATCTACTTGAGCAGTTGCTATTTTATCGGGACTTGCTTGAAGTTCTTTTAATTTACTTATTAGATCTTCATCTTTTGGCCATTGTACGTCAAAAGATTCATAAGACTCCAAGTCCATAATGTTAATTGAAGCATCTTCTATAAAATTAATTTGAGCATTACCTTTAATGATTTCCGGGATGTCAACCATATGTCCGCTCGGAATTGTCAGTGAACGTTTATTATCGTCAAAAAGACCAACACATACGACTCTAACTTTAGCATGACCATGTTTACCGCTTTTAGAGCGCTC
>JBHLLU010000019.1:0-36705 GCA_048938895.1 Promethearchaeota archaeon | reverse complement strand
CGTTTATTATCGTCAAAAAGACCAACACATACGACTCTAACTTTAGCATGACCATGTTTACCGCTTTTAGAGCGCTCAGTTGATTTGATTATACAGGGCTCTTCATCAACCATAATATATTGTCCTGTTTTTAACTTTTGTATCTCTGTTCTTCTAATAGACATTAAATTTTAAACCTTAATTTGTTCTTTTTTATTATAATTTTATAATTCGTCAAACTAAAAAAATTCTACCAAAACGTTTTTAATAATGAGATTTCTTTCAATTAATTATATAGTTTGGTATCATAATAAAAAATATTAGTCTCTAAGAATTATTACAACTACAAAAAAAATATAGGGCTCTGTTTTAATGGTTTTAGAAAATCTCGGTAGACAATTGGATAATGCAATACGAAGGATTAGGCGACTTCCTTTAGTAGATAAAGATGCGATTAATGCCCTTATTCAGGATCTACAACGAAGTCTTCTTACTGCGGATGTAAAAGTCGATTTAGTGTTTCAGATGACTGAAAATATTAAAAAAGAAGCGATGAATACCAAACTCCAAAAGGCAAAACGAAAGGATTTCATTATAAAATTAGTCCATGATGAACTTATTAATCTATTAGGCGGAAAACCAGCTCCTATACGAATAAAACCTGGCAAAAAGAATGTGATATTACTTGTGGGAATCCAAGGATCTGGTAAAACAACTACCGTTGGTAAATTAGCAAAATATTATAAAAGTAAGGGGTATAAAGTTGCTGCTTTGACTACAGACACATGGCGACCTGGAGCTTATGAACAGTTACTTCAATTAACAGAACAGATTGGGGTTAAATGCTATGGAAATCCTAATGAAAAAAATGCAATTAAAATTGCAATTCAAGAAACTAAAAAAGCAATAAATGATGGGAATGATATAATTATTGCTGATACGGCAGGTAGGCATAAGGAAGAAAAGGAATTAATGAAAGAAATGGCAATTCTTGAACAAAAATTAAAACCAAATGAAGTCTGCCTAGTTATAGATGGAACTCTTGGTCAACAAGCTTTTAGTCAAGCTGAAGAATTTGATAAAACAACGAATATTGGAAGTATAATTGTTACGAAATTAGATGGAACTGCTAAAGGCGGAGGTGCTTTATCTGCATGTGCTGCTACAAATGCAGGTATTCGTTTTATAGGTGTGGGAGAGAAAATAGATGATCTCGAAGATTTTGAATCATCAAAATTTGTAGGATCATTACTTGGTATCCCAGACATTGAATCATTAATTCAAAAAGTCGAGGAAGCAGAAATCATACCAGATGATGAAACCATCAGACGTATGATGCATGGAAAATTCACGCTTGAAGATTTATATATACAATTATCACAAATTAAAAAGGTTGGAAAATTTCAGCAAATTTTAACAATGATGGGTGGAGGAAACATACCCGATGCGTTAAAAGGTGATGCTGAGAGAAATCTTGAACGATGGAGAATTGTGTTAGATTCCATGACTCATGAAGAAAAAATGGAGCCAAAAATAATAAAAAAGACAAGGAAAAGAAGAATTGCTATTGGGTCAGGTACAGATTATTCTGTAATAAATAAAATGCTCGATCAATACCAGCAAATGAAAAAGTTTATGAAGAGATTCCTTCAGATGCAGAAAAAAGGTAAGGGTATGCCCGGAATGCCCGGTTTGCCCGGAGGAAAAGCCGCGGCAGATTTTATGAAGAAATTAGGTAAGTTTTAGAATCCTCATTTTACTCATATATAGCTTGATTAGATTGGTAGATTTCTTATTAATTCTAGAAAAAACAGTTAAATACTCAAAAGAACAGATAGATAAAGGAAATACGCCTCAAGAAGTCTATGAGATATGCTCATGTATTAGGGAAACTTTTTGTTTATCATATTCTATCAGAAAAGACAATAATTTATATTTATACTTCCAAGAAGATAATCTTCTTCTAAGTTTTATAGGTGAAGAATTAAGATATCTTGGTCCAGATGAGCGTTCTCAAGCTCTTTTACTATTAAAAGCTATAGAAAAAGGGAGACTTATTTCTATTAAAGATGAAGCTAAGATGATGAAGTCGACACCAGGTATTTATTGTATGAAATTCTTAGATAACAAATCATTTTTTAGAGTTCTTAATAACGAAAGTAATGGGAATATTTACTTCATAACAGATGATTATAGACCTCTCGAAGAAATAGTAGAAACCCCTGTTTTAGATGAAAATTTCAAAATTAAAGGGGAAAAAGGTTTGTATATAATCCCAACTTATTTTATTACCCCTCAACTGTTAGATTTTATAAAAGCATTAACACATATGAAAAATATATATTTATTATCTCTTTCTAAAATTAAACCAATAGAAAATAAAATTTTGTATATTAATTTTCGAAACGATCAACAAGGTTGAGTTAATTTCGATATGCTTTTAAAAAACGCTAAAATTTATTCCGATGGATTAGTACAAAATGGAGTTATTCTTATTGCCAGTGGCAGTATTAAAACAGTAATTTTTAATCCTACAGATAAAGATTATATAAAATTAGCAAGAAACAATGAAGATAACGAGGAAATTAATTGTGATAATAAATTGATTTTACCCGGGATAATTGATATTCATTCTCATTTGCGAGATATGGGACAAAGTGAGAAAGAAACCTTTTTAACAGGAACTAAAGCAGCAGCTTATTCTGGAATAACAACTGTTTTTAATATGCCGAATACAAAACCACCTGCGATTACATGGGAATTCGTAAAGAAGTGGATGGAAAAAGCCTCAACTAACCTTTATGTGAATGTTGGATTTATTGCGGGAGTTCCTAATGATATTGATGAAGATGAAATAAAAAAAATCATAAATTTAGGAGTTATCGGATTTAAAATATATCCATTAAGTCCCTTGAATAATATTGATTGGAATAACCCAGACTCCATCCAAAATATCTTAAAAATTTCCTCTAGATACCAGGTCCCTATTTTTTTCCATGCTGCATTTCCCCTCTCTGAAAGTGAGAAAAATACTTTACTCACCGAAATTAATACTCAAAAATATCATTCATTAGAACTCCATGACCGATTAAATCCTATAAAGATGGAACGAAATTACATAGAATTTGTAGTTGATAATTATAAAAATTTTGTTGATACAAATGATCTAAATCCACAGTACTATCCAATCATTCACTTTTGTCATGTTAGTTCTATTGAGGGATATCAAATCATTCAGAATGCAATTAAATCAGATAGTAATCTCAAAATTACCTTTGAAATAACCCCACATCACCTAATCTTGTCTTATGGAATAAAATTGAAAAGAGATACTTACGGAAAAGTGTTACCTCCATTGAGAAGTTCTGAAAATACGAATTTTCTTTTTAATGAGCTCGTAGAAGGAAATATTCCTTTAATTGGTTCTGATCACGCACCTCATACAATAGAAGAAAAGAATCAAGAATTTTTAGCTGCACCATCAGGTTTCCCTGGTTTTGATACTTATCCGTTAGTGTTGCTAGATAAAATTTTTAATTTTAAACTTGCTTTAGAACAGTTTGTTAAGAGTTCTTCTGAAAATCCAGCAAGGATTTTCAATTTAAATAAAAAGGGTTTTATTAAAGAAGGTTATGATGCGGATTTAATGATTATTGATAAAGTGCTTCAATACCCAATTAAAGCTCAAAATTTTAAATCAAAAGCTAAATTTTCTCCTTTTGAAAACCAAAATTCTACTGTTAAAATTTGGAAGGTGTTCTTAAAAGGGAAAGAAATAAATAATGAAAAAATTAATCCTATTGGAAACATTATAAGGGCAAGTTATAAAATATAAATGTCTAAACAGTATATTAATATATAACTCACCTCATATATAGGAAGTTGACAATGACCTACGAAGAGAAATTTAGTCTTGAAGATGGCAAAACATTAATCAAATTCGCAAGGGAAAATATTGAATTTTTTCTTAAAAACAATAGAGCAATTCTAATTCCTGAACATATTAAAGAAAAATTTAGTGATAAATTCGGGGCATTTGTAACCCTAAATAGACATAATGTATCTGGCAATCCATTACGGGGTTGCATCGGTTATATTGAACCTAAATTTACACTTTATGATGTTATCCATAAAGTTTCAATTAGTTCTGCAATAGAAGATCCTAGATTCCCTTCTGTGACTATTGAAGAAATGGATAATATTGTAATTGAATTATCAATATTAACTCCTCCCGAGTTACTCAAAGTAAAAGATCCCAAGGAATATATTGATAAAATTGTAATCGGAAGGGATGGATTAATTGCGGAAAGAGGATGGCAAAGAGGATTACTTCTGCCTCAGGTTCCGGTCGATTATGATAGGAATTGGGATGCTGAAACGTTTCTCAAACATACGTGTCAAAAAGCTATGCTCCCGGCAAATTCTTGGAAAAATTTAGACACAAAAATCTACTCTTTTCAGGCAATTTTATTTGAAGAAGAGACACCGAGGGGAGAAATAATTAGAAAGTATCTTAAATAGTGAGAAATGGAAAATTCCAAAAATATTCTCTCGATTGATGTATCTTCTAGAAAAGTTAAAGTTGGTCTTGTCTCTGATAAATTAGAACTAAAGTCAGTATCAGCACAAGAGTATGAGATCATTAATGAAGATGTCGATGGATTTGCTAAACGTCTTGATATGAATAGTATTTGGAAAAAAATTAAGGATGGAATAAAAGAAGTACTAAAAAAAGATAAATCCAATAGCATTATCGGCATATCTTCATGTGGTCAAAGAGTAGCCACCATTTTTTTAGATAGTAAAGGAAATGAGATTTATGGGGGCCCTAACACTGATATACGGGGGATTGATTCAGCATATCTCATCGAAGATGAGTTCTCTGAGGAAGAACTATTTCATATAACCGCTCATAGCCCTTCCTTAATGTTTACATTAGCTCGTTTATTATGGTTTCAGGAAGAACGAAAGGATAAATTTGAAAAAATCAATAAAATTCTAATGCTGGATGATTGGATCGACTATAAGTTAACTGGATTAAGTTATACTGACTACACATCAATAGGAGAATCACAACTTTTTGATATTAAGAAAAAAAATTGGAGTATTGAAATAATAGATAGATTTAATCTTAATTCAGAAATTTTTCCAGAGATCATTGATTCCGGGGCAATAATAGGAAATTTGAGATCAGAATTAATGCAAGAATTTGGACTAACAAAAGAAAAGATTCCTATTATAAAAGGATGTGGAGACACACAAGCAAATTTAATTGGTATGGGAGCGATCGAGCCAAATCAAATCGGGATTAGCTTAGGCACTACTGCTCCTGTAAATTTAGTGGTAAATGAGCCAATCATTGATCCAAATCTTAATTTTTGGACAGCATATCATGCAGTAAAAGGCAATTGGTTAATTGAGGCTAATGCCGGGGGTACAGGAAGAGCTTATGACTGGTTCAAAGATACATTCTTTCCCTATATTCAGGGGGATATAAACGAAATTATTAATAAATTCTTGTCAAGGGTTACACCCGGAGCAGGTTCAACTTTTACTTATCTAGGGCCAGAACTCATGGCAGTAAAGGATCAAACATCTATTAAAAGAGGTGTTTTTGTGTTTCAACCTCCCAGTATGATTGAGGAAGAATTACCTAAGTTAGAAAACTTCGCGCGAAGTGTAATTGAAGGTATCTGCTTCGGAATTCTCGAAAACTATATTGCCCTACAAAAATTTTCAAAATCAACACTAACAACATTCTGTGCTGGAGGAATGTCTAAATCCAAAGAATTTTGTCAAATTCTAGCAAACATTCTAAACACACAACTAAAAGTACCTTATACCAGAGATTCAGCTTTTATTGGTACTACAATTAATACGTTGATTGGATTAAATCATTACCCTGATCATAAGAAAATCTGTAATGAACTTATGAAATTTGAAACTTTTGATATTGATCCCTCTATTTCTGCTGAATATAAGAGTATTTTTACACAATGGAAGCATTTAAAAAATAAACTTGATCATCTTTAAATCTAACCTTTGAATTTTTTCAAAAAGATAAAATTTAATCAATAATTCAATCAATTATTAAGATTAGTCATTATAAGATGGGGATAATAAATATTGTCAAAATTCGAAGATATTCAGAGTTGTTTAAAGGAAATTGAAGATCGATACAACAATAATGAAAAAGTCAGAAGAAAATTAGCCAACTACAATGAACCAATCAAAGTTACTTTTTTAGATACTGAATCTTCATTTTTTATCTTTGTTAAGGGAGACCAGGGCATTAGCATTGAAGATGATTCTGGAAATGAAGAATCTCCCGTTAAGATTGAATTTAGTTCTGAAAAGGTTTTAATTAATTTATTCAACAAAGATATTGGTGCTGTAAAAGCATATAGTACGGGACAAATAAAAATAGTTGAGGGGAAAATCCGAAATTTACTTAAATTGAAGAGCTTACTTTTTTAACTATAATTCATTTATTTTTTAAGATTTTTAAAGGAGTAGTATATATGAAAGCTCTAGTAACCGCAAGTATAAGTCCAGAGGTTCTTGAAGAACTAAAAAATTTAATAGAAATTGAGTATGAACCATGGATTCAAACTCGAGAAATTTATTTTGATGCTAAAGAATTAGCAGAAAAGTTAGAAGGTATAGACATCTTTATTACTGAAACTGATGATGTAAAGAAAAAAGAATTCTATGATTTAACTGACTTAAAACTTCTCATTTCTTGTAGAGGGGATCCATATAATGTTAATTTAAAAGCTGCAACAGAAAAAGGAATTCCTGTACTTAATACACCACTGAGAAATGTTGATGCTGTTGCAGATTTGACTGTCTGCTATATTTTGATGCTTGCTCGTAACATTCATATAGTCGATAGAATCCTTCATTCTAAAGATTTTGAGATTATAGATTTTGAAAACTGGGTTGATTATTATGAAGAATTTAAAGGTAATGAATTAAGAGGAAAAACGGTGGGTATAATAGGTTTTGGCCAAATTGGTTCTAGGGTAGCAAAGAGATTAAGACCCTTTGGTGTTAAATTCCTAATTTATGATCCCTATGTTGCTATAGACATTACTGATGAGTATGGTGAAAAAGTCGATATTGATTTCCTTGTCAGAAATTCCGATTTTATAACCATTCATGCTAGTGCAACAGATGAAAACGATGATCTACTAAATGAAACTCGTATTGATTCAATGAAAAAAACAGCATATTTAATAAATACCGCTAAGGGGAGTATTGTTGATTATGAAGCACTACAAAAAGCATTAAAAGAAAAAAAAATTGCTGGAGCAGCATTGGATGTATTCCCGTTAGAACCCATTGATGAGGAAAATGAATTCCTTGAATTTACCAATTCCATTGTTTCACCCCATATTGGAGGAAACACATTTGAGATAATTGAACGCCAATCTAAAATGATTTTGGATGACATTAAATTATGGCTAAACAATAAGATCCCTTCTAATATTATGAATCCCGAAGTGTATTCAAATAAAAATCTAATTTCCAAATCACAAAGTAATGAAATGAAGAAAGATATAGTTGAATTATGCAAAATTCTATTAAAGCAGAAGCATGTAATTGGTTCTGCAGGGAATGTAAGTGTAAGAGTAAGAGACGACGAAAATGAATTTGTTCTAATTACACCAAGTAATGTAAACTACACTGAAATGAAACCAGAGGATATTCTTATAATTGATATGGAAGGTAAAGTTATAGAAGGAGAAAGAAATCCTTCAGTAGAGAAACATATGCATTTAAGTGTATACAAGGCAAGAGATGATATTAATGCAATTATCCATGCTCACAGTATATATTCTACTATCCTCAGTACTTTAAATCTCTCCCTCCCACCAATTATGGAAGAGCTAGTCCCATATATCGGTGGTGAAGTATCATGCGCTATATATGGAGAAGCAGGCTCAGAAGAATTAGCAGAGCATGTTATTAAAGATTTAGCTGAGAGAAATGCAGTACTTCTCTCTAATCATGGTAATTTATGTTGTGGCAGTCACTTAAAGGGAGCTTATACAGTTTTACAATACCTTGAGAGGGGGGCAAAAATTTATTATCTAGCCAAACTTATCAAAGATCCTAATTTATTACCAGAAGATACTATAGATTATGAAATGGATATATTTGAAATATTCAAAGAATCGAAAAAAATTTAGGTATTTTTGTAAAAATTAGCCTATAGAAGGAAAACTAATAAGAGAAACAAGTGATCTATTATTAGCATCAATTTTACGGGAATTAATAACTCGTTCCTTTAACGGAATTTCACATCTATTTATATTGAATAAGAAATTATAAATAAAAGAGCAATTAAAATTTAGGTATAAAAAAGAAAATATTATTGGTTAAAAACTCTTAAAAACTGATATACATATAATACTAAATATAATACTATAGAAATTCAATCATTTTACCATTTAAAGAAGTGAATCTAATTTGTCGCAAATCAATGGAGTAATTTGTGATGCTCTTACATTCATCAACAAAAATGGTGATATTGTAGAAAATTTAAATTCACTTCTATTTCGTCATATTCTTACAAATGATGCAAATGCTATCTTGCTTTTTGGGAATATGGGGGATAATAGAGGCTTTTTATCTAATATTGAACAAAAATCTAAGTTTATTGATTTAGTATTGGAAATTACTCAGAATAAAATTCCTATACTAACTGAATTTCATGATAACTCTGCGGATGATGTTATTAACCACATTGAAACTTTTAGTAAAAAATATGAAGATCTAAATTATATGATATCTCCTCCCTTCTCTGAGAAAATTTCATCAGATGCAATTTATTCTCATTTTGAAAACATTTTAAGTTCAATTAATCCAAGAAATAAAATATATTTGTATAATAATCCTCTTTTATGCGCTAGAAATGAGATTGAACCTTCTTTCCTTAATCGATTACTAGCTTTTCCTAATCTAAAGGGTTTAAATGATTCCTTTTATAATATTAAAGTTTGCAAATCTTATATAGAGTTATTAAATGAGAATTTTTCTGTATTTTGCGGATTAGAAGAAAATTCTCAAAATTTTTTTCAATTAATCCCTTTAAACCTGAGAAAATATAGTGGAATTGTGTCTAATATCAGCAATTTAGTTAATATGTCTTCAAAATTATATTACTACGCTCTGGAAGATAATCTCCTTGAACTTCTGCAACTTCAAGATCAAATTAATGATATTAGAACAAAAATTTATGATAATAAGACAGGACAAGATCAAGAAAAACGTGGTTTATCATACGCATTTCTTTATCTATATCGAGATTTAATTTCCTCGTCAAACGGAGAAATTAATTCTATCATTTCTGCACTACAAACTGAAATCGAAACAATAAGTAAAGAAAGAATTGAAGCCACTGTCAATTCCTTAATTAATAACAAACAAATCTATAAATTATATTTTATTGGTACTAAAGATCTGTATCAATTTCGGGATATTATAGAGACATTTTCAAAAATTGATGTTTTAGTTCAACAAGGAAAAGTAATAAAAATCACAGGACCTTATGGGGCAGATATCAATACAATATATAAGGTAAAATTTGAAAATAGCAAATTAGTATTTAGATTTCGAACTAGTAAAATTTTTCAATTTGAAAATCTGGTTAAAGAAAAATTACTATTTCCTCTATTAGATAATACATTGACACCCAAAGATTCACAGTTAAGGGAAAAAGTAAAGGAAATTCTTGCGGCAAAAACAGGATCATATATTTTCCAGAAAGACAATCCCCCTATTATACCAGTAAGTAATTTAATCTATTATGATGAACGTAAAACACTTATTCCCTATATTTTTTCAGTACAAGATTATATCCGGGGAAAACCATTATTTGAACTTATAAATACCTATATCAATGAAGGAAAAAACTTAAACACCAAAAAAGTGATAAATTTATTTGAAAAATTGGGAGTTCATTTAGGAAATCTACATAATATTAGGTTTGACTCCTTTTATAAGACAATTTCCAATCTAGGGAAAAAAAAAAGAGAAAAATATTCAGAATATTTCAATAATAAACTAGAACTCGAATTACAAGAAATAAAAAAGAATAAAATTGATTTAAGTAATGAAATAAGGGAATATTATAGAGATACTGAAGCATTAATTGAAGATGAAGATGAATTTGTATTGCTACATAATGATTTTCATAGCCAAAACGTTATTGTAAAAGAAGAACAAGGAGTTATTAATTTAAATGGATTAGTTGACTTTGATAATTGGTGTGTAGGAAGTAGAGCCCAAGATTTTATAAAAATTGATTATTTTATTTTAAAACCCTTAAATATTCCCTCTTTTTCTGATGCTTTTTATAATGCTTACTCCAAATATTATAAAATTGATGCTAATTTTAGGAAAAAAATTGAACTTCATAAATTAATATGGTTATTAGGTGAATATAATTTCGAATCAGAATTAAAAAGATTTAAACAAATTGCTCTAACTAGTAATATGTCATCTTCATTAGAAAATTATCTATTTGAAATAAAAGCAATACTAATGTAACCGCTATTTTTTAATTAACAATGTCGAAATACAATAAAGAATTAAACTTAGCTATAAAAATAGTAAAAAAGGCCTCTGAAATCACAGAATGGTTTAGAAATAAGGAATATAAATCCTTCTCTAAGGATGATGACTCACCAGTTACTTTAGCTGATTTTGCTTCTCAAATATATATCATAGCTAGCTTAAAAAACCATTTCGTCGATGATGAGATAATTGCAGAAGAAGAGGATATTAAATTTATTGATAAAACCTCACAGAATGTTGTTCTGCAGTGTTTTCAAGAACTGGATCTAAATGAATTACACGATATAAAAAAATTAATTAAATATCGGGGATATCCATCGCAACGTCAATGGACTGTTGATCCAATTGATGGGACCATTGGTTTTCAAAAAGGATTATCATATGCTGTAGGAGTGGGATTTATGGAGAATTCCGTCCCAAAAGTATGTGCGATCGCAGTCCCAAATTATAAAGGAAATTCAATTGCAGTTTTTTCAGCTGAGGAAGGCCAAGGTGCTCAAGTTTCATACAACTATGGAGATGCCATAACACTTAAAGTAAGTCAAACAGAAGAGATAGAAGATATTAAATTATGTCACTCTTTGCATTATGATCAGCCATGGGTTATGCAATTTGCTAAGCAAACTGGTATAACCAAGTTTATACAAATTGATAGCATGGCTAAATTTGCGATGATTGCGGATGGAAGTGCTGATCTATACATTAAGCCACTAGATCCAGATCATTCATCTTCTTGGGATTTTTTACCAGGAGATTTGATTGTGAGAGAAGCAGGAGGAACAGTATCAGATTTAGAAGGAATTTCCCTGGAATTTTTAAGAGAAAAATGTAAATGGACTAAACCGGGAATAATTGCTTCAAATAATGTACTTCATGAGGAGATAATACATAAATTAAAAGAGATTTTACCGGATTTTTTTATGTAACATAGGCATAATGTAAAATTTTAGTCTGCCGAATTTTCATATTTTTCTCTAAATTAGATAATTTAATCCCTACAAGTCTTACTTTTTTCATACTTCTTGTAAATTCTTTCAATAAATCTAAGACCACTTCAATTACCCGTTGTTTATCTTGTATATGAAATGGTAAGGTTTTCGCACGAGTGTATGTCCGATAACCTTCAAACCTTATTTTTAATGAAATTGTTTTGTATGTGATATGATTTTTCATAAGTGAATTGTGGATTTTTTCATTAATATCTTCCAATTTTGCTAATATTGAATTAAAATCATCCGTGTCTTCGAAAAAAGTTCTTTCAGCACTGATAGACTTCCTTTCTTCATGGAATTCTTTGACCTTTCGGTTATCAAATCCATTCACTACTTTCCAAATCCATTTTCCATGTTCACCTACTAAAGAAATCATCTTTGCAAGAGTAAGGTTAAATATATCGCCTATCTTTCGTATCCCTTTCTGATAAAAATACCCCTTTGTTTTTTTCCCAATCCCTGGTACACGAGTAATATCCATATCTTTTAATAAACCCTTAAAATTATGTGGTTCCAAGAGAGTTATCCCATTTGGTTTATTACAGTCAGAGGCAATTTTAGCAAGAGATTTTGTGGGTGCTATTCCAATAGAAATTGTCAAACCTACTTTCTCTACAACTTCCTTTTGAATTTTAGTGCCATAGTCCTTTGCTTCCTGATAATTATTGCATATATCTGTAAGATCCAGATATGCTTCATCACTTCCCATTTTTTGAAAATCATTTGAGTAATTCTTTAATATATTCATTACTGATTTAGAAGCAATATGATACTTTTCTATATTAGGTCTTAAATAAATCCCATGAGGACACCTTAGAAATGCCTGAGAAATTGGCATTCCAGAATGAAGACCAAATTTTCTTGCTTCATATGAACACGTGGATACGACTCCCCTTCCTCTTCCATTTTTTGGATCAGCTCCCACAATAACTGGCTTTTTTTTGTATTGAGGATTATCCCTTATTTCAACCGCTGCAAAAAAACAGTCTAAATCACAATGGAGTATAATTCGGGTCATTATATGAATGGTTTGATTGGAAGAATAAATTTTTACATAACATAATTCATACTTTTAGATTTTATATATAAGACTAGAGTATTTTGAATTTTCAAATATCTCACTTATTTCCTTCTTTTTATAATTCGAAATAATTTTTTAACTCATTCTTAATTATTTAAATTATGTCATTGACAAAGGAAGAGAAGCTTCGGCTTGACGTAGTCGAAGGCGCAAAAGCGATTTTTACTAAAGGATTAGTAGAATCAGGTGAGGGCAATGTTAGTATTCGAAATGGAAAGAAAGACGAATTTTTTATAACTCCCTCATTTAACCAATATTCTACGCTTAAAAAAGAGGAAATAGTTCATTTAGACTTTGAAGGAAATCTTCTAAGTGCTGGAAAATTACCCTCCACAGAAGCAAAAATGCATATCGCAATTTATAAATCCCGACCCAAAGTACAAGCAGTAATTCATACCCATTCAACATTCGCTTCCATGTTTTCGACAATTAGAAAAAAAATACCAATAATAATGGAAGAAATGTACATTTTCTTAGGCGGTGCAATTGATATATCTGATTTTGGAGAAGCACATACAGAAGAAATTGGACAAGTAGCACTTAATGCATTGGGTACAAAAAATGCTGCCTTATTAGCGAATCATGGAGTTATCGTATGTGGAAAATCTATTGACCATGCCGTGAAATTTGCAGAATTAGTAGAAAAATTGGCTAAAATATATTGGGGCGCTCTGCAAATAGGAGAACCAAAAATCATCCCCAATGAAAATCTTAATAGATTTGAAAAATTGTATCAAAGCTTGTTTGCTAATTATCCACGTAATATGCGAGAGAAAAAGGGATAATGTAATAAGGAGTTGAATCATGGAATTAGGGATAAGTTCTTTAGGCCATATTATTGAATATGGGCTTTCCAAGAATTATGAGAATCTTATTGATTTAGTACTTAAAGCCTCTGAAGATTGTCTCATTTTTGCTGAAAAAAACAACATAGATCTTGTTGAACTAGTTCTTGATCCCTCTGATGTTATTGAAGAAGCATACAAAGATAAATTCGTAAAGCTGGTCAATTCTTTCTCTCTAAAAAAACAGATACATGGGCCTTTTATTGATGTGAATTTATGTACTCATAATGATATCATTTCTAACGCATCAGTTGAGGCCTATTTGAGAACTGTTGAGATTTGTAAAGATCTTGGTGTTAAACTATTAACTATTCACCCAGGATTAGCAAATTTTTTAATTAATTCAATTAGAGAACATAATAAACATCAATTAGCTAAATCAATCCAAAAATTGCTAAATTCAACAAAAAACTCAGATGTAAGCATTTGTCTAGAAAATATGCCAAAGAATTGTCATATAATGTTAGATGAAAATGACATTAAGAACACTTTTACTATAATTGATCGCAAAGATCTTTATTTAACCTATGATACCAGCCACTTTTACACTTGTAATGGGAACATTAGTAAATTATGGGATTATTTCGACAAAATAATCAAAAATGTTCATATAGTAGATAATTTCAGTAAAGATTCAGATACTCACCCCCCCCTAGGAACGGGAAAAGTGAATTTTCATGAAATATTTAATAAAATGAAAAGTCATGAGTATCAAGGGCCAATAATTATTGAATTATCAACCGCAAAAGATTTACATCAGAGTATTAGTTTTATTAACAAATTTCTATAAAATAGAAATATGTATAAAAATTATATTCAAGAGTAATTTAGTGATCTTATCATGCCAATCATTTCTTTGCAAGTTAGTGATGATTTATTAGAAAGATTTGAAAAAGTACGAAACCAAAGCGGATTTACTTCTAAGAGTGAAGCATTAAGAGATTCAATTGTCAGTTTTATTGAGAAACATGAATCATTTAGCAACTTAGAAGGATACAAGATAATGACAATAAGTCTTGTATACCCTTTCAAAGAGGTTACTATTGACCAAATATCTGATCTTTATTCACGATTTCATCAAATTATAAAAACAATAACAGATTGGCGAATAGTAGAAAAAAAGATTGAAATTATTTTATTAGTCGGCGAAATCGAGATTATTCAAGATTTATATAAAGAACTAGCTAAAATTAAAGATGTAATCTGTTCTATTCGTGAAATAATTATCGACTGAAGAATTTTTAGTCAAATCTAAGAGTAAAATCTACATATTCAGATGGAAATTGAGTTAACTGCCCCGAACTAATAATATCCGGTTCGGAGAGCAAATAATCAACAATATTTTCTGGCTGGATTCCTCCGGAAACCTCAATGATAACACTCTCTCGAAGATTATTCTTCTTTAATAAGGTTATTGCATCCTCTACTTGATCAGGAGTAAAATTATCAAGCATAATAATATCTGCCCCATTTTTAGCTGCAATCAACACATCCTTCACTTCTTCAATTTCTATCTCAATTTTTTTGGTAAAACTCACTTTTTGCTTGATCGCTGTTAAAATCTTTTCAATATCTCCCTTATAAAACCTTAAATGTGTGTCTTTGAGAAGAACTTCATCTAAAGAAAAGCGATGTGGGTCTCCTCCCCCAATTTCAACAGCTTTTTTTTCAAAGATTCTTAATCCAGGAGTAGTTTTTCTGGTGCATGCAATTCTTATATTTTTTCCTGCATTTTGAATTATTTCTTTAAACTTTTTTGTTGTTGAAGTTATCGCACTCATATGAGTTAGAAGGTTAAGACCTAACCTCTCTCCTAGTAGAATATTTCTAGTTTTTCCCTTTAATTCAACAATTATATCACCGTTCTTAAATGCTTCACCATCTGTTTTTTTTAAAGTAGTAGATACTTCAACCATTTCAAATAGGCTTTTAAGTTCTGTTAATCCTGAAATATATCCCGCACTTTTAGCATAAATTTTTGCTGTAGTTTCCGCATCTTCAGGTATTATACTTGATGAGATGTCTGCAAAATGACAATCTTCTTCAATAAATTCCTTCAATTTGTCTTGAATAATAAAACGATTATAATGACTCATATTTCGCACGTTTATTTATGGTATAATTATTATAAGTTGATAATTAAATTAACTATATGGTACCAATTGAAAAAATATTCATATTAAATAATGAAATTAAACTAGAAGCAGAATTCTTTCAATCGAAATCTGGCAAGGAGAAGCCAGTTACATTAATCTGTCATCCTCATCCTCAATATGGGGGCAATATGTTTAATAATGTTATATCTGGAGTATTTAATAAGCTAATAGAGCATGATTGGCCCTGCTTAAGGTTCAATTTTAGAGGTGTTGGAAACTCAACGGGTTCCCATTCAAACGGAACAGGAGAATCAAGTGATGTTCAAGCTTGTATTGACTATTTAATGAATGAAGGTTTTAACAAAGTATTATTATGCGGATATTCATATGGTGCTGCTATTGGTTGTTCAGAAGTAAATTACTCAGATAAGGTGATTGGATTCGTCTCAATAGCCTTCCCCTGGGGATTTATGGGATTCTATAAGCAAAAATCGCAAACATCAAAACCTAAATTGTTTATTCAAGGAAATAGGGATCAGGTTGCTCAGTATAGCCAATTTCAAGAAAATTATGAATCATATCCTGATCCAAAAAAAAAATTGATCCTTGATACTGACCACTTTTATTGGGGTTATGAAGAGCAAGTTGGAAAAGAGGTATTGAAATTTTTAAATGATTTCTAAGAGACTTTTTCCCAAACTGTTTTATAAAAAATAAAAGTAAGTATAATACTAAAGAGAGGAGAGTTTTTCTAAGTCTCCTTTACTATTTTCTTCCGCCCAATCAAGAAGTTGATCAATATATTTCTCAATCTCTTCGCTCTCAGGGAGTTTGGTTAGAACTGCTAATAAAAATTTAGTTTTATCATCCTTCATCGCAATATTTCTCATGATGATATAATCATCTTTATATTTAATCTTCATACTCATAACATCAGATAAATCCATTTCTTCAGCAGCTTTATAGGCAGCATCGCTTAATAAGGAACCCATTGCTGCCACTACTCGTTCGTCTATTTTTTCTTCTTTATGTGATGCTAGGACCAAACCTGCCGAGGTTGCAAAAAGTGAAGCACGAAAATTCCCATTTTCATTAAGTTCTTTTAGTACTAAACCGAGTTTACTTACCATTTTAACATTCACTTAGATTTTATTAAATTTTTGGAGTTTCTAGGAATTAATTATTAATATCTAGTTTATGATTATCCCAAAGCTACCTTTTAGCATAAACTTTCTATGTATAATAAATATGAGTTAAATAATATTTAAAATTAATTGAATTCTCATGATTCTGATCTTTCAAATTGTGTCTGTTCTATTTCTGCATTATTCGGCTATCTAAAGCCGTAATGTAATAATAAAAGTTGATAAGACATCATTCTCATCAATGCTTAAAGTTATAACCGTAGGCCTTGCTACTGGTTTGAGAAATCCTGGCTTTTGAGGGGGTACATTTGGTGTTGTCGGGGAACCTGGATTTAAAAGAAGGGTATTAAATGCTGTACCCTGTATGAGTGGGATATGAGTATGCCCATAAACGAGAATCTGCAGATTTTTTTCTTTCATATAATCTTCTAGGTTTTCAGGCAATCTGTGAATTAATCCAATATTATAATGACCAACTGATATTTGGGTAGAGAGTTCTAAGTACTCAATCATGTCTAATTCACCTTTCACAGCTACAACAGGAGCAATGGATTCAAGTAGATTTAAAAAGCTTAGCTCGCAAACATCCCCCGCATGAAGTATTTTATCAGCATCTTTGAATACATTCTTGAGTTGAGTGATAAGAGCAAGAATTTTATTTTGATTTGTATTGAAGGTTATATGAGTGTCGGAAATTATCCCTAGCTTCATTAAAATGGCACTTCCTTAAAAAGCAATCAATAAACCCATCAGAAATACTAGAAGACCTACTAAAATATCAATAAACACTCGGAATAGACTGTCTCCTATTGTTTTTTCATCTTTGTCCTTTTTAAAATAGGTTGTAAATAAAGCAAATCCATTTGAAAGACCATTTTTTACACTTGATATCGGCCATACTAACAATATGCAAACAGTGATGAATAAAATACCAATAATAAACAAAGGAATATATATAAAAAGAGCAATTGTTTGAAAATTAACATTATGCCAGAAACCCCAAATAGTATGAGCTGCCACAATATTATTCAGTGCGTGGGCAATTATTACTGGAATAATCCACTTTTTTCTTAAAACAAATAGGGATAATATAATTCCAATTATAAATGCTTGAGTAAACCAAAGAACAGGAATCCAAGAATAAATATCAAATAGATAGAACAAATGACCTAGTCCAAAATAAAGAGAGGATATAATTATAGCCGACATATTAGAGAAATATTCACCTCCCCGTTTCGCTAAAAACCCTCTTGCAATAGTCTCTTCTGTTATTGACACAGAAATTTGAATAATGATTGCGGAGATTAAAAAAATACCATAATTAGCGATTAAATACGAGTTTGTGGATCTAAATCCCAACACCAATCCTTGATACTCTATTACTTCGGGAAGTAGCAAGTAGGTAAAAAAATCTATAGGTAGGAAAACGACAAAAAAAATAAGAAATCCATAGAGAAGTTGATATTTATAATTTTTTCTAGTGATCTTAAATAACTTCAAATGGCCTGTAGCAGGGGAAATGTCCTCCTCAATAATTACTTTCTTTTTCTGAAATTCAAACATAAGGTTTGTTAGATATAATATAACGGGAATCCCTATGACAACCATTGCTGCTCTAAATAAATAGGAAAAAATTCCATAAAAAACTGAACCCTCCTCTATTACAGCAGGCACTGCAAAAAGCGGAATTATAAGAATGATAAACAAGAATATAAATACAAATGCAACATCATAAAGAAAAAAAGCAAATCTTTTTTTCGCAATAATTTTCTTATTGCTTCTGGAGATCATATCTATTCACTTCAATTTTTGATAAAAGATTATTGAATTGAAAAATTAAAAACTTTTTGATTACTCACTTAGATTATTCTAAATTTCAATCTGTTTTGGGATTCCATTTCGTGCCCCCAACTTCCCAATACATTTACTTGCTACAAAATTTCCAATTCTTACATTTTTTTTAAGTGTTTCAAAATTAAACCCTGGATTTTGGTGAAATCCATATATAAAACCAGCTGAAAAAGCATCTCCAGCACCTGTAGTGTCTACTACCGTTTCTGGTTTAATAGATGGAATTATTTCAGAATCTTTTTGTGTTATAAGTAAAGCACCATCCTCACCCAAAGTGATTATGATACATCGTACTCCTAAAGAGAATATAGTAATACAATCTTCATTAATTGTCTTAAGATTCAAATTATTCTTATTAAAATTAACAAGTTTTTTGGATTCTCTTTGAGACATTATTAAAACGTCTATTTTATTAAGTATGGTTTCTATATTCAACAACCCCTGTTCAATTATCAACATTCCAGGATTAAGAATAACCGGAATTTTGTTTCTTCTTCCAATTAATGCTGCTTCTATAAAACCCTCAATATTTTTCAAACTGCTTAAAAAAATAAGATGAGTATTAGCTACCTCCTCCTCTTTAATATCTTCTTTTGAAAGATAATTCGCAGCTCCACTGTGTGCATATATTCTTCTCTCTCCTTCGGTATTTAATGCTACATATGCAGATCCTGTAGGGAATTTTTCGCTATATTTTATATATTTTGTATTAACTTTTCCTTCATGAAAATCATCGAGAATTTTTGTCCCAAAAACATCGCTTCTTCCCAATTTTCCAATAAAAGCAGTTCTTAATCCTAATTTTGCACAAGCATAAGCAGTATTAGCAGCAGCACCCCCGGAGAATAAACTTAAATTAGAAACAAAGACTTCATCATCATTTTCGGGATGTCTTCCCACTTGAGCGACCATATCAACAAGGGCTGCTCCTATACAAATAACATCAAAAATAATAATCACCCTTTAAAATTTTAACTATATGTGAAAGAACCAAATTCAGAGTTAATCTCAACTATATTTTTATTCTTTTCGGGTGATTTTTCACAAAAGCCTATGATTTTTGACTGTATGTTATACTTTTTAGCGATTGCTATAATTTCTTTTGCATGTTCTTCTTCACATAATAATTCCATTCGGTGACCCATGTTAAATACACTAAACATTTCTTTCCATTGAATTTCCGATGAATTTTGAATGAGTTCAAAAATTTTGGGTAAAGCTATTAAATTATTTTTGATAAATTTGATACCCTTTCCATAATTCAGATTTTTTGTTTGACCTCCTCCTGTATTGTGAATTATTCCATGGAGGTTTAATCGAAATTTCTGTAAGACTTCAAGCAAAATTGGAGTGTATGTTCTTGTAGGGGATAATAATGCCTTTCCAATAGTTAACTTATAACCTTTTATAGTATCTGAAAGAAGATATTTACCAAAAAACATTAAGTTTTCATTTAAATTCTCATCAAAGCATTCAGGATATTTTTTATAATAATCATGAGAAAGCATACCATGTTTAGCTAAAGTAAGTCCATTACTACCTATTCCACTATTATATTCTTCTTCATAAAGTGCTTTTCCAGAGCTTGCAAAACCTATTATGACGTCGCCATTCTGAATGTTATTTGTATTGATGACATCCGTTTTCTTCATACTCGTGAATACTGAAGCATCTAATAACACAGTTTTAACTATATCACCAACATCAGCAGTTTCTCCCCCACACATTATTACATTCAGACCCAGTTCAGTCAATTTTTTGCTATATTCATAATATTCATCAATAATCGTCTCTATAATATCGCCTGAGATAAGTCTACTGTTTCTTCCAATATTATTGGATAGGAACATATTTCCTGTCGCCCCTACACATAAGATATCATCGATATTCATGATTATAGCGTCTCTGACCACGCCTCTAAAAATGTTGAGATCCCCAATTTCATTATAGTACATATAGGCTAAACTCGATTTAGTTCCCGCTCCATCAGCATGGAAAACCGAACAATAATCTTTACGATCGTTTACATCCTTTACTATTTTACAAAATGAACCTGGGAAAAGACCTTTATCTAATTTCTCAATAGCTTTGTGAACATCCTCTTTTTTAGATGATACACCCAATTTAGAATAAATGTTATCATTATCAACCATTTTAATTAGCTAGAGTTTATATTTATTTTTTAGATATTTGACTAAATTCTCTGTCTGTTCTACAGCTTTTCCAATATAATCATGAGGATCAAATAATTTAGATAATTCGTCTTTTGAGAACAGAATTTTAATTTTTTCATTTTCAAATAGAATATCTTTCATGTAGCGATTTTCCTTTCGAGCCAACATTGCTGATTGTCTGAGAAGTTCATGTCCCTCTTGTCTTCCAATCCCTTTATCAACCAATTGGACCATTACTTTCTCTGCTAAACAAGCTCCTTTTGTAAGATTTAAATTTTCTTCAATCTTTATTTCATCAAATTCAATGCCCTGAAGATTATTTACTAAACCCTTTATAATATAATCCAAAAGAATGAAATTTTCAGCAAAAATAACCCTCTCTGAAGCTGAATTTGTCATGTCTCTTTCGTCTTCTAAAATAATGTTATCTAAAGCAGGAATAACGTTCGATTTAAGTATTCTTGCTATACTACAAATTCTTTCAGATTTATGAGGATTTCTTTTATGTGGCATGGTAGAACTTCCAACTTGTTGTGCTTTGAACGGTTCAAACATCTCAGCTATTTCATTTCTCTGAAGAATTCGATATTCTCTTGCTATTTTTGCCAAAGTTTGACCTATTAATGAGGTTAAAAAGATAACCTCCGCATGACGATCTCTCTGAACCACTTGGTTGGCTATAAGTACTGGTTTTAAATCGAGTTTTTGCATAACTCGGTTTTGTAATTCGATCCCCTTATCTTCAAAACTCGCCATTGTTCCTACAGCTCCAGACATCTTGCCATATGATATTCTTTCTAATACTTCAGATATCCTATCTAGATGCCTATCTATCTCATATATCCACACTCCAAATCTCATTCCGAATGTTGTAGGGATTGCGTGTTGTCCATGCGTTCTCCCAATGCAAACTAAATCCTTTTTTTCTTCGACGATTATAAGTAAAATTTTCAATAACTCTAATAAAGAAGATTTAATATAGTTCAAGGCTTCTCTTAACTGTATGGCTGTAGCAGTATCTTCAATATCATAACTTGTCGCTCCGAGATGAATATACTTCCCTGCACCTTCTTCACATTGTTCTGCTAGTCCTTTAACCATTGCCATTAAATCATGGTGGATCTCATAATCGATTTCTTTTACTCTTTCTAATTTAACGTAGTTTAGATTAGCTTTTTTTCTGATTTCTTTCGCTGCCGTTTTTGGGATGTTTCCTAGTTCTGCATGCACTTCTGCTAGAACAGCTTCTACATTCAACCAATTTTCAAGTTTTTTTTCTTCAGTAAATATCTCAGCAATCTCAGTTCGATATCTTGTTTCAATTGGATGAATAAATTTATGACCCATAATTTCGACTACTTTTTATTGCTTATAATTAAAATAATGATTCATCAAAACATATATCTTATTTTATTTCAGATTAAAAAAATTGATTAATAAACAGATATTCTGTCAAGGATTTCAAAAATTAATAAATCTTTTCGCTAATTTAGCTTAAATTTACTAATTCATTCAATCCTTTTAGTATGTATAGTGAACAAACATACTTTTTCTATCGATGTTATCGATGTGGGGAGTGGTATTACACCAACCGAATTATTAAAACCAAAAAATGTTGGAAATGTAATCACTCGTTCTACTTTAAAAATTCTACAAAGTTTTCTAAAAAGTGTACCCCTAAAGGAGCCATATCTCTTATTAAAGAATTGAAAACAAAGAATTGAAATATACATTTTACATTACATAGAATTCCTAGTAGATATCATAAAAAACAAAGGTATTTAAAATAATTTTCTACAATTCTTTTAAGAAACCTCTTTAACCAACTGACATTATTATAATATTGAGACTATAATAAAATTGAGTTACCAAAATGGATTTCGATGATGATTTAAAAGAAATAGATGATAAATTAATAAGAGAATTGTCCATACTATCAGATAATAAAGTAGAGTATTGGGATGTTAGATCGGGAGTAAGTAGGGGTGTAACACTAGATTTTACAGATTTGAAGAGTAAAGAAATTTCCTCTCATTATATTACTGAATGCGGGATCAGAACCTTTATTAATGGAGGGTGGGGTTTTTGTGTCTTAAAGGATCTCAATCGAGAAGCAATTATAAATGGATTTAAGAATGCAATTAAATTAGCTAGATTATCAGAATCTCTATGTAAACATAAATTCAAAATTAGAGAACGGGATCCTTTAGTTAAAGATTATAAGATAAACATTCGGAAAAAGTTAGAGGATATAGATATCGAAGAGAAGATAAATTTAGTGAAACATCATGAAAGAATCGCTTCTGAATATTCTTCCAATGTGAAAAATACTCATACATTGTATATTGATGGTCATGCTAATAGTTTATTAATAAATTCCTTTAATAATCACATTTTGCAGGATTTATCTTTCTTGCGATTATTCAGTTTGGTGTATACCCAAGATAATGGAATTCTTCAAAGAGCCATTAATTCAGTTGGTGGTATTGGTGGATTTGAAATTATAGATACAGAAAAAGCAGAAAATTTAAGTAAAAAAACCGCAAAAGAAGCAGTTGATTTATTAAAGGCGAAATCTCCTATCGGGGGTAAATTCAGTATCATAGTTGATCCAAAACTCACAGGTACTATGATACATGAAGCTTTTGGCCATGCTGTTGAAGCAGATTTAGTATTAAATGACGACAGTTTATTAAAAAATAAGATTAATGAAAAAGTTGCATCTGAATTAGTTAATATTATTGATAATCCGACTATGAACCAAGGTGAAAAGTTTGGTATACCTTATGAGCTATTTGGGTGCTATTTCGTAGATGATGAGGGAGTTCCTTCACAAAAAACCACAATTATTAAGAAAGGGATATTAAAAAATTATCTGCACAACTTAGAAACCTCTTCAAGGATGGATACCACCTCAAATGGACATGGGAGATCTTCGTCGTTTTCTTCCCGACCTCAAGTTCGTATGGGTTTTACTTTTTTAGAACCAGGCGATTGGACTACAGAAGAAATCATAAAGGACACAAAAAACGGTATCCTTTGTGAGGATTTCCAGTATGGATATACTGACCCCTCTACAGGAAATTTTCAGTTTAAATGCAAGTTTTCGTATAAGATAGAAAAGGGGGAGAAAAAGGAATTAATGAGAGATGTTTCTCTAAGTGGTATGATCCTCGAAGTATTGAATAAGATTTCAGCAATCGGAAAAGAAGTAGATTACTCAGATGGGATGTGTGGAAAAGGGGGCCAAAGTATTAGAGTGTGTGATGGGGGACCGTATATTCGTATTGATGATATTACTGTTGGAGGATTAAATTAAATGCAAAGTGGCTCTGATATTTATTCTCTGGCAAACTATGGTTTAAAATTTATTGAACAAAAAGCTCATGAATTAAAATGTGCTGAAATTTATTTTGAAAAAAATAAATACATTAGTCTTGAAATTGAGGAAAATTCAGTAAAAAACAGTGAAATTGGAGAAGATAATGGTGTCTCTATTCGAGTAATAAGTAAACATGGGGCATTAGGATTTGCATTTTCAAATAAAACGGATAAGAAGACTATCCAAACCCTCTGTAGTACTGCTCTAAAAATGATGAAAGTTGGCACTCCGGATCCGGATTTTCACGATCTACCTGGTTCTTATCAGAACTATCCTTTAATTAATGGATTATTTGATAAAGAATTAAAAACCCTTCAACTGGAAGATTCGTTGAATTATATCAATACTTTAATTGAGGTTTGTGAGCAGGATGAGCAAGCCATTTCGCAATCCGGAAGCTTTATTTCAAATTATACCAAAATAAACATATTTAATTCAAATAGCTTAGAAGTTTCAGGAAAAGATACGAGTTGTTCCCTCTCTTCACATATCATTGTGAAAGATAATATCAGTGAAGAAACCTCATTTGGTTATGAATGGCAATCTGAGCGATCCATAAAAAAATTAGATGCCCTGAAAGTGGCTCAAACAGCTCTTAAAGAAGCAAAGAGAAATTTGAACAGGAAAAAAATAAAAAATATGAAAGCCCCTGTTATTCTCACACCTAAAGGAACAATACAGTTGATACTTCGACCAATTGCATCAGCTATAAATGGAGAATCCTTCCAATACAAACGTAGTTTTCTTGTAGATAAAAGAGATGAAATAATCGGATCCCGATTCTTAACTATTGAAGATAACGCCTTAATTGATGGTGCTGTTGGATCTGCTATATTTGATGGTGAAGGAGTGCCATGTAAAAACAAAAAGATATTTGAAAAGGGAAGATTTCTAAAGACAGGTTTATTGCATAATAGTTATACTGCAGGTAAAGAAGGAATTGAAAGTACAGGAAATGCAACCAGAAGTTCATATAGTTCCATCCCGTCTATTGGTGCTACAAATTTAATTATGCGAGAAGGCGAACTTGAATTTACGGAAATTATTAAGGATGTAAAAAAAGGTATACTTTTTGATTATACAGGAGATAATCCAAATATCTCGACAGGAGATTTTTCAGGATTAATTTTACACGGAAATCTAATAAAAAATGGTGAGATACAAGAACCTTTAAACGAAACGATGATTGGGATTAATCTTTTAGATCTCTATAAAAATATAAGTGCCATATCAAAAGAATTTAAAATTTATGGTTCACTGCAAGCTCCATATGTCAGAGTAGATAACGTCCAAATAATAGGAGCTCTAGATTAAGAAGTGATATTTATCCGTAACCATAAAATATTATAAAATTCTTCTGGTTTACTCACAAAATTCTGCCATAGTTCAGTAATAATTATTTGATTTACTCCAGTTTGGGAAAATGAAACATTCAATCTATTAGACATCCACTTTTCTTTATGTTTCAATGAACCATTGAGAATATATTCTAAGGTTCCATTTGAGCCAGCAGAACTCAATACAGTTGTGGTGTTTCCCTTTTTTATTTTAATATTAAAGCTAAATATTCCATCTAAATGATTATCGACAGTTAGATAAAAATAAATAGATTCATTTATAGAAGCTTGGGTAGGATAGTTTTCTGCTTCTTGATTCTCATTTAAAATACCAAAAGTAACAAATCCTGGTTCTGGTTTAAAAGCATGATAAATTATAAAACCTGATACAATGATAATACCAATCATTAAGCAGATTTTAAGTATAGTATCAAATTGTTTTTTGCTAGATTTGATACCGCCCATTATTTCGTCAGAGTTATTCTCATTCATTATCTTTAAACCATGCAATGGTTTTTTTAAGTCCATCTTCCAGAGAGGTTGTGGGTTTCCAACCTAAAATTTCTTTTGCTTTAGTAATATCAGGGCATCGTCGTACCGGATCATCAATCGGCAGTGGTTTAAATACTATTTTCGAATTAGAATCTGTTAAATTCTTTATAATATTCGCTAATTCTAAGATCGTGTATTCTTGGTTATTTCCTAAATTAATAACTTCCCCATTAGCCTTATCATTATAAACCATTTTTAAGATGCCTTCAATCTCATCAACAACATAAATAAACGATCTAGTTTGAGAGCCATCTCCAAAGATTGTAATGTCATCATCATTCAAAGCTTGATGTATAAAATTTGGAACAACTCTACCAAATTCAGGACCATATCGAATTCTTGGACCAGAAGTATTGAAAATTCTTACAATCTTTGTTCTCATCTGATGTTGAAGTTCATATGCCTTGATAAAAGCCTCTCCAGCTCTTTTTGATTCGTCATAACAACTTCTGGGACCAACAGGATTCACATGGCCAAAATAACTTTCTGGTGAAGGAATTGCTTCTTTAGGGGGATTTCCATATACTTCAGAAGTGCTTGTATAGAAAAATATCGAATTATGAAATTTTGCAATACCTAATGAATTCAATGTGCCCAAAGTATTACTCCTTAGAATTGAGATGGGATTATCTTTGAATTCAAATGGAGATGCTCTACTTGCCATGTGCATAACAATATCAATTTTCTTAATATCCCCAATACAAATACCTAATGGATGATAACTCATTCCAAAATATATAGGGTAAGATATGTCATGGTTTATGAATCTAAAGTTATCTTTTTCCATCAAATGTATGACATTTTGAGGCTGTCCCGATGTTAAATTATCCAAACAGATACAATATGCGTTTTGCTTAACCAACACATCACATACCCAACTACCAAGAAATCCAGCACCACCTGTAACTAAAATTGTTTTGCCCTCAAAACTTACCCCTTCTTTTTTTAGTCTTTCATTAATTTCTTCTACATCTTGAGTTATTTCGTAATGCATAACTAAAGCCACTAATGATTTTTAATATATTTCTTCATATCTACATTGATAAATAAATTTTTCTTAATTTCAGATATTTTAAACCATGATGTAAGAAAGAGAGTGAATCCTTGATTAATAAAGAAATTTATGCAGTTTTCGAGCCACAATACTGACAGAATTTAAGTTCCAGAGGGTACATTTTTCCGCAATTTGGGCATTTTTGTAATGAATTCTTTAAAATCTCACGTCCTAACATTTTAAATGCTTCCTCAACATTTTCCCCTGTTTTTGCTGAGGTGCTAATTAGTTCTCCTTGAAAATTAAATTTTTCAAAGATTTCTCTTGCATCCTCTTGCTGTACTTTCCTTTTCAGATCATTTTTAGCTTCAATCAAAATCTTAGTTTTGGGCGAGTTGGGAACAGAAGATATTACATTTATCCAGTCATAGAGATCGTTTAAAGAATCTTTGTTCGAAACGTCATAGAGCATTAAAGCTCCAGAAGCACCTGAAACATAAGAAGGAAATAATAAACGGAACTTTTTCTCTCCTGCAAAATCCCAAATATTAAGGAGTATCTCTGTGTCGTCAATGATTACCTTTTTTGTTTCAAAATCGACCCCAATTGTAGATAAAGTGGATATTTCAAATTTCCCAGTCGCAAAACGCCGTAGAAGCGAGGTTTTTCCAACATTTTTTGCTCCAGCAACAACGACTTTAAATTTTATCATATAGGTTGACGCTCAAATAATATTTGTTTCATAAATTTAATTCAATAATATAATTAATAATTATTAAAAACGTTAAAAATCTTTTTTATAGCTTAATCAATTAGAGATTATGCAGTAATATTAATCTAATGATCCTTTTTGTATTTGTATCTACTAATTTTATAAATTTGTTGGGCTATTTTTTTCCCAATACTCTCAATTTTTGTTAAATCTGGTATATCTGCCAAAAAAATATTTTGTAAGGTCTCAAATTCTTTTAATAAATTCTTTGCTCGAAGGGCATTAACTCCAGGGATTCCTGCTATAACATATTCTAACAGACGAGAAGTTTCAATAGGGGCCTTGTCAAACCTTAATTTTAAAGAACTACTGCTATCTGATTGTTCTTTCTTAGCGAGTTGATATAAAAACATAGCAGTTTCTTTTGCATCCTTTGTTTTATAAATTGTAACCCCTAGGTTAAGAATAATAGAAGAAATTGCCCCATAAATCGCATTTTCATTAAGACTTGAATTTTCAAATGGATCTTCCTCTAGAATTAAAATAGGTTTCTCATAACTATCTGTTAAATTTTTTAATTCGTTAAATAATCTTCCATCTTTTATTGAATCTGTAAAATCCTGTGAACTTTTTCTCTCAATACCAACTCGTTCTGAAATTACGTAATCACCCACAGATAATTGCTCTAATTTCAGATTGACTCCCATTAATGATAAATTTCTGACAACAGCAGAGGCCGTTTCTCTATTGTCGCATGCTATTTTGACATTTTCTGCGCTATTGACTTTTTGATTTGAAGTAGTATCATTCTTGGGCTTTTCAATAAAATTTAGAAGATTTGCCTGTCCTTTCTTCGATCCTTCTTGAGAAGACTTTATTCTATGTAAACTCTCTTTCATATTTCTCTCTCTGATTTTTTCAGCCCAATAATATCCTTCATCTCGTGTCCCTTGTGCCATCAAAATAAGAACATTCCCTTCTTTTTTACGTCCTGTTCTACCTCGTCTCTGAATAGAACGAATAGCACTTGGAACAACATCATAAAATACAACTAAGTCACATTCAGCAATATCTAACCCTTCTTCGGCAACACTAGTCCCGATTAACGTGTTATATGTGCCTTCTTTGAACTGCTCAAGAAGTTTAATCTGTTCTTTTTGAGTTAATCCTTTATCAGAACCTTTATGTGCTTGTCCTACGAACTTATGGGTTCTAATAATATCATCTTCTTTAAAGTATCTTACTATGTTATTAACTGAGTCACGAAAGTGTGCAAAAACCAAAATTCGAGACTCTGATTTTTCCTGTAATTGAGTAGTCAATATTTCTTTTAGTTTCTCAAGTTTAGGATGAACAACACCTCGAGATTGAATTTGATATGTTAACTCTTTTACTCTTTTAAGATACTTGTCAGCAAATAATTCTTTAAGAGATTTGTTTGCCGTATTACTTTTAATTTTTTCATCATTTTTATCGAGATAATCCTTTAAGGCATTTATTCCCTGGGTTTCAAGAAGTTCTGACATATGAGAAAGTCTTATCGCATTCGCTTGTAACTTTTTCGCATAAAACAGATCGTATTTCTCTTTATCATCTCTTGAATTTGTAATTCTTTTATTAATTTTGGTATTTAATTGCAGCAAGTCCTTTCGTGTGATTTTGTTTACATCAAATGAATTGAGCATCTCCTTTTCTTTTAACCATTTATAGATATCTTTGAGTTTTTCTTCCAATATTTTTTTTATTTCTAGGAATTCCTCTGGAAGAGAAATTTTAATCCATTCATTGTCAACTTTCTGAATATAATCCTTTACATCACGGTCTTTATCAGTTCTAATCTCTATATGATCAATAAAAAGGTTTTCTTTAATTTCTGTTATCTTTTCTTGAGTTGATCCGGGACTTGCGGTAAGAGCTAAAATTTGATGCCCTCTAGATTTTTCTAAATACTTTTTTGCGATAAAAACATATGCATATTCACCAACCGCACGATGACATTCATCAAAAATAATTAAAGAGACATCATCAAGGGAATATAATCTGGATATGATATCATTTTGTAAGACTTGAGGTGTCATAAAAGCTACTTTTAATTTAACCCAAATATCCTTCCTTTTCTGAGGTGCAATTGTTCCTGTAAGCGATTGTAATGAATCTGGGGGGATTACGGTAAGATCTAAGAATGATTTATGGTGCTGTTCGACTAACGGTTTGGTAGGCGCCAAAAAAATAACTTTTGATTGTGGCATTTCTTCTAATTTATATACAGCAAGCATTAGAGCGATAATTGTTTTTCCTAAACCCGTTGGAATTACAACTAAACAATTCTGATTTAAACAATTTATGAAAATAGCCTCTTGATATTCTCGTCTTGACACGAAACCTTTCTTGATAAGGGGATGAGAAATGAAATCGTCATTGGTTGAGAAATGTATCACCAGAATCTAGTCTTTTTGTTATATTGAAGTAAAGAAGTAAAACGAACTATATAAACCATGAGTCTTACCAAGATCAATAAAAAGTACTCATATTCTTAAATCGAATTACTAATATTTTAATAAACAATTTATACTTATTAAGCAAGAAAAGATTTATTTCATATAACCCATTCTTCTTAAATACAACCATGCGCGAGTGGTTTAGTGGTTATAACGACACGCTCACACCGTGTAAATTTACATTGATTTAAAATGTAAGTCACGTCGGTCGGGGGTTCGAACCCCTCCTCGCGCATTTCTTACATACCCCGAAAAATTAATTCAATATGGATGACTCTCTCCTTATGCGCTTATTATATATACCTAGATTATCGAAAAAGTTATATGATATCTTGCATTTTACAAATCTAATTACTGATTTTTTGGTTACTTTAACCATGTCTAGTTTCTTAGAGTCTCGAGAATTACGCAAACTTTACAAAGAAGTAAGAGAATATGTGAAAATTGGACCAATCTTTTTAACCAGATATGAGAAAGCGCGTATAACGGGAGCCAGAGCTTTGCAATTAAGTTACGGGGCACCTATCTTAATCGAGAAGCCCAAAGATATGATTGACCCCATTAAGATTGCGATGCTTGAATTAAAATCTGGTATCTTACCTTTAACCATTCGAAGAGAAAATCCAAATGGTGAATATCAAGATATTCCCATTAATAAATTAATATTAAAAAAAGATTAATCTTCCATGTAAAATTATAACTCTTTCTTTATTATTGCACACGATATTTCCCTCTTTCTGTGAGAAAGAATACCTTCTTATCGCCGACCATGTCAAATTCAATATAGCCTTTGGTAATAAGCCCTTCAATAAGCTCTTCTAAATCGGCTTTTTTTAATCCAGGAATTCCCAGAGGGATTCTCGACTGATTTGCAATAATAGCTATTCTTTCTAAGAATAATCGTCTATCCATGAATGTTTCTAAAATGGTGATTTCATCATTCGTAAGCCTTTCAAATTGATCATATTCTATATACCTTTCTTTAAGTGTCTGTGCCAAATCCCTTGTCTCTTGACTGATTTCTTGTGTTTTAGTTTCTACATGTTTTAATTTAACTAGATCCTTAGCAACTGGCTTTTTCTTTCGATCAGTTGTAGCTTTATCTTCTTTATCATCCATAATATTACCAAAGGAATATAATTATAAAAATTTATATTTAAGTAATGATCAAGACTTTACACTTGGCAACAGGAGAAAAAATAATCATTCGGCATCTGAATAAATCGGATGTTGAAGGAATTTGGAATAATTTTAATGAAGTAGTAGAAGAAGGGATCTATTTACCTGTTTTTTTCCCTGTGAGATCTCGTTTAGAAAAAGATTCATGGTATCATAAAATCAAAAATGAAAAAGAAATTTGTATTATTGCTGAAACCCGAAAAACAAAAGCTCCCTATAATATCATAGGGCAATGTGAAATATCCCATTCTGAATGGGATGCAGGTTTACATGTAGGGATTATGGGTATAATTATTAACAAAAAATATAGAGACTTAGGAATTGGCACCAATTTAATTGACGCCGCAATTCGAGAATCCAAAAAATTAAATAATAAAGAAAAAATTATTTTAAGCTGTTTTTCTACCAACGAACGAGCACTACATCTCTATAAAAAAATGGGATTTAGAGAGATAGGAGTAAGAAAAAAGCAATTTTATATGGATGCGAAATATTATGACGAAGTGCTTATGGAATTATGGATTGATGATTATCTAAATCAAACAAAAGCTTAAGGAAATCTAATTCTTTTCTGATACTCTAACATACTTTTCTGATTCAACGGATTTTCATTAAGAAATAGAAAATTGAGATTCCTCAAATGTTTAATCGATTCTTTTCTAAATTCTTCTATTTCGTTTCTCCCGATATGGAGCATAATTAGATTATTTAATCCTTCTAATCCATCGATAGTTTTAATATGATTGTTATCAAGGTACAACTCTTGAAGTTCTACTAGATTTTCTAACCCCTCTAGTCTACGAATCTTATTATTTGAAAGCTCTAACTTCTTTAGATTTATCAAATTTTCTAATGAAGAAATCCTGTTTATAAAATTATTTGAAAGATATAGACCTTTTAATCTATATAAAGTTGAGAGACCATTTATCTCCATTATATGATTATCATTTAAATACAACCACATTAAATTTGTAAGGGGCGAAAGACCTTCAATCGTTTCAATTTTGTTGGAGGAAAGATTTAATCGAGTTAATCTCTCTAGTTTACTCAGATTCTTTATTTCTGAAATTTTATTATGACTTAGATCTAAAACTTCCAAACTTGGTAATACATTTAAATTTTCAATAGTTCTAATTGAATTATCACTCAGTGTCAGTTTTTTCAAATTCACTAACGATTCTAAGTTTTCTATCTTTTCTATCTTATTACCTGATAAATTTAATTCTTCTAATTTGTTCAAATGCGAAAGATTTTCAATTTTCTCTAATTTATTATTGGATAAAATTAAAGTCTTTAATTGGGTTAAATGCTGGAGATTCGAGATTATTCTTAGACTGTTTTTCTGTATTGAAAGATGCCCCAAATCAGTAAGATACCGAAATCCAAAAATATCTGAAACTTCTCCTAAATTAGAACCCTCACAACTTAATGCAACGATCTTTCCATTCTTAAACGTCACGAGATATCCACATTCACTTTCATAATAATCTCCTAAAAGTACATTAATAAATAACATAATGAACTTTTCTGGAATAGGTCTATTTTGTACAAGATCAATGTGCAAATTTTTAAATTTCTCTTTATATTTTGTCTTTATAAATTCCTTTAAATATTCTGTTAGGACTTTATATGCTTTCACATTATCCATTGCGTTTAATGCATTTATTGAAAAGATTCTTTGATCAATATTATCACCTTTCTTCAAAGTATATTCCAGAAGACGAACTAGTTTTTTATGTGTAATATATTTATCTTTTAGAATCATCCCTGCAATTAGCTTCATATCAGAATTTTCATCAGAAAGGAACAATTGTTCAATAAATGTAAAATTATTACCCTCATCTATGAAACCAAAAGTTTCTAATGCCTTCTTTCGTACACAGGCGTCATTTGAGCTGGTAATTAGCTCTTTTAATAAATTTAGCGCATCCTTTTTCCCAATTTCAGACAGATTATCTTTAATATAATCGGGATTTAATTCCATTTTAGCACAAATAGATAATGGTTACCTCCATATTTTTATATTGGTTAATTTCTTTTTCTTGAAATTGCTATTTCTCTGAGAAAAAGTATCTGCTTCTGGTAATTTATCCTTCAAAAAAGAATTTTTAACCATAGTACAAATGAAATCCTAATGAATTAATTTTTAAATAAAGGAGGTTTACATATTTAAAGGTTTTTACCATGTATGATGTAGTAATCTCGGGTGCGGGACCTTCAGGCTCTCAATGTGCTGAAGTTTTAGCTAAAGCAGGATATAAAGTTGCCTTAATCGAAAGGAATACAAATTGGAGAAAACCCTGTGGTGGAGCAGTTCATTCTAGCGTTATAGATTTATATCCACAATTGAAAAAATTAAACTACTCAAAAATTGTTGGAGTGATACTGCATTCAGCAGATTATCATAAATTAGGATTTAAAGGTGCTGGTAATGAATACTCAGTAATATTGGATAGGTTAGAACTCGATAATTTGATGAGAAATGCTGCTGTTGATGCGGGAGCAAATCTATTTGATAATAATGTATCCTTCGAATACATTACTAACAATAATAAAAAAAAAGGGATCATAACAAAATCTCCTACTGGTGTCAAGGAATATCGAGGAAATATAATTATTCTCGCTGATGGTATGAGTTCTAAATTGGCTTTTAAGTCTGGATTAAGATTGAAATGGAAAATTAATGAACTCGCTATTGGAAAATGTGCTATAATGGAAGGAAATAACAATTTAGATGAGGAGTCTGTCTATGTATATTTTATGCCTTATCAGGGCTATGGATGGATCTTTCCATTAAGCAGAAATAAGTTTAATATTGGAGTATTTACATTTGGGATTGACAATAGAAAGTATAATTTGCATAAAATTTTCCATGAGTTTATAACTAATCCCCATATTAAAGACTACCTTCCAAATCCGGATTATAAAATTATCTGGGAAAGCGCGTATTCTTTTCCTGCGGAAGGAGTATTGGAAAAAAGCCTGTATACTGATAATTTAATGCTTATAGGTGATACAGCCGGATTTGTGTCTCCTATTAGCGGTGAAGGAATTCAAACGGCAGTACTCTCAGGTAAGATTGCTGCGGAAACAGCCATAGACGCATTGCAAGAAGAAAATTATTCGAAAACCATATTAAAAAAGTATAGAACTAACCGTGAAATCAAAAATATAATTAGAAATTTCAAAGTTAAACGTTCAATGATTAGTTACTTCTACGAAAATAAAGGGAAAAATCTTAATAATATGCTTTCCCTAGCTGAAATAGATTCAGAATTTAGAGAACAAGTAGTGAATATGTTCGCTTTTGGGGAAGTTCCTTCGAAGGAATTTCTTGTAAAAATTAATGATTTTTAGAAGTCTGAAGTTGAGTTTTAATGAGTGAAGAAATTAATATAGGAGGATTTTGTGATCCTCAATTTGAAGAAGTAAAAGACACGTTTGTATCCCATTTTAAAAAAGGCTGGGAGGATGGTGCATCATTTGCGATTACAATGAACGGGAAATTTGTTGTAGATTTATGGGGTGGCTATACAAATGAAGCCCACACAATTCCCTGGGAAAAAGATACTATAGTTTGTACCTACTCCACAACAAAAGTAATGACCGTCATTTGTGGATTACTATTATCAGATAGGGGTTTACTTGATTTTGAAGCTCCTGTGTCTAAATATTGGCCTGAATTTGCCCAAAATGGAAAGGAACACATGCCGGTAAAATATATTTTTGCTCATATGTCCGGTCTTGCTGGTATTGAGGAGGTAATTTCAGCAGAAGATTATTATGATTGGGAAAAAATAACCAAATTACTGGCAGAACAAAAACCCTGGTGGGAACCAGGAACAAAAGCAGGATACCATGCATTGACTCATGGTTATCTAATCGGTGAATTAGTTAGGAGGATTACCGGCAAGTCACTTGGAACTTTCTTTCGAGAAGAAATTACAGAACCCTTGAATGCTGATTTCCATATCGGGTTGTCAAAAAAGGATGATAAACGAGTAGCTGATTTAATCACAGACCCACAGCAACCAAAAGGATTCTCCCTTAGAATGTTTCAAATGATTGCTGATCTAGCTAATAAATCTCCATTGGTTACAGAAGAAATCGAAGATTGGGAAAAGGAATTCCAGATTAACGCTGGGGGAGAAGATGTATGCTATTTAAAAATCGCTGAAAATAAGCTGTTTTTTGAAGTAGGAAAAGCTGAACATCCAGATGGCGTATTTAAGACACCAAAAAATCATCCCAATATGATCTTCTTGTTATTCCCTCATATAAAAGAAACTACTGAATTCCAATCCGAGAATTTACAAATTGAGTGTAAGTCGGAGGATCTTGATAAAATAAAGCTAATTTTTAAATATACTATATCCGATGCTATGAAAAAAGGAAGTATCGGTATGAAAATGTACCTGAATGCAATGTCTCTACGAAAAAGAACATCTGATTGGGCCTGGAAATCAGCCGAGATACCTGCTGTAAATGGACATGGAAATGCTCGTTCTACAGCGAAAATAGGTGCTATAATAGCATGTCAAGGCAAAGTGGATGGAATTAGGTTTTTATCAAAGCATACTTGTGCAAATGTGCTCATGGAAGAGCAATTTAAAGGTATTGATATAGTAAATGGCGGATTAGAACGATATGGGATGGGCTTAGGGTTAAAAAGTGAGAGGAGACAATTTCCAAATGACCAAGTGTGTAATTGGGGAGGAACCGGAGGGAGTAGAGTAATTATGGACCAAAAAAACAAGATATCATTTGCTTACATTATGAATCGAATGAGATATCAAACTCCTGAAGAAACTAAAAAAAATATCATGATTTCTGATACACGTGCCAATAATCTTGCCCTTGCTGTCTACCAATCACTAGGGCAATTATAAATTTTATATGGTTAATACTAACACCTAAAAAATCTCAATTAATGGACTCCCACTCTTTAATCAGTTGTCTTCGGTATGAATATATTAAATACCTAAATATTAAAATTAGAAAAAAAATGTCAAATATAGGTGTTAGAAAGGAATTCCATGACTTTGGGAAATATATTCAAGTCGCGGCAATCTTAACAATTGTAAGCATTACCGCAGGGATAGCTGGTTTAGTAGCTACGATTTTAGTTTTCGTTGCAATGGGATGCCTTAAAAGGGCAAATTATACCTTAAATAACCCATTATTAAATGAATTCCGCTCGAAATACATCAGGGGATTTATTTCAAGAATATGTGGTATGATCATCTTGATTGTTGGAGGAGTGAACCTTGCTATATTTTTCTTTATCCCAAACTCACTCCCTAT
>JBHLLU010000065.1:0-20096 GCA_048938895.1 Promethearchaeota archaeon | reverse complement strand
TTTTAATGGGAAGAATGAGGATCATCTGTCTAATACTGTTCAGAATGGAAAGGTCAATTCAGAGTTCGATTTACTAGTAAAATCCCATGAAAAATCCACTATTGCAAGTCAGATAAAAAACACTATAAAAAATGTCTTAAGTACAATCAAGAGTACAATTTCGGATTCATTTCATAAGGTTTACCAACCTGTGAAATTATTAGGAATATCTATGGGTGACACGATAAGAAGTGGCGAAACTGTTGCTGTAAGGATAAGAAGAGCAAATGCTCAGGCAAAATATAGAGTGGGTGACCTTGTTCAAGTTAAATCAGGTGACATAACTTATATACACAGGATAGTAAAGATTGATGTTCAATTCGGTGAAACAATCTATTATACTCAAGGGGATAATAGATTAACAAATCCTATTGTAGATCCAAAAATCAAAGAAAACCAAATTATCGGTAAGGTTCACATGTCTAAGAGAGCTATTGATATAGCTCTAACTCGAATAAAAAATGGAGAGACTACAATTGCCCATGCTTTAGGGATGACAGTATCTCCTACAATTACAAGGACTCAACTTAATGAAAAAATGCTTGATATATTACAAACTATATATGGAGAGAAGACAACCCTTGAAAAGATTAAGAAATATTTATGCGGGGATATATCTGAGAAATCATTCAAGGGAATAGAGAGTTTCCGTCCTTTTGGGCAAAAAGAATTTAGTTCTCAAACATTAAACGCCTTAATCCATATTTTAGATCTTTTTATAACTCATGAGAGTTCTCAAACAAGGAAATTGTACTATAAAACATTCAGAAGTGAAATTGTAGCTTATGCAAAGGCGAGAGATATCGAAATTAAAGGTATAGATCCTTATCATAAAGATTGGAAAAAGTTATATCCAGAGCACTGTTATAATCTTATTTTAGAAACCTTGGGTCTAAATGTGTGGTCATTAACCGAATTTCTTGATGATAAGAGAATGTCTGAATGGATTAGGCATCATATGGATGAAGATAAAGCAAGTATAGAAATTTGGAAATTAGCTTTAGTGTATAATTTAGAAAACTTAAATGAAATTCCTCATGATTATATGGTAGGATGGATGAAAGATGGTAGAAGAATTACACAAAAAGAAGTAATGAAAGTTAGACAAGAACTTTTCGAGCGAAGGGAGAAATTATTAGACTTAATAAAAAAGGATGGAGAAATAGAACTTGAGGAGGCAAAAGAGTATTTCCCGGAGGGGACAGATGAAGATGTTATCAAACTATTCTTGGGACGAAGAAACTTTCTTAAGAAATATGGTGAAAAGGCATTTTTCAAATATTATTATGGAGAAAATTTCTTTAGGTTATATCAAAATGAGCTATTTTGGAATTCGAATTCTCTTGTTAAAGAAGGAATTATAAAACAATAATTAAAATAAATTATAAAATTAGAATTTACTATGAAAAAAGAAAGAAAAATTATCATTAAAAATCCAAAATTAAGAAGAATAAGAAGTAATCTACGGAAAATCTTAATAGAAGCAAAAAGTCGTAGACTTGACGATTTAGCTAAACTAGAAGATAGTATCATAAATGAGCATGGACTTGAAGATGATAGACTTGTTGAAATCCAAAATCAGATAAATGAAGTTCTTTCATTAATGCATGGTTCAATTTGTCAGTGTGGAAATGGTGTTTCTTGCCTTTCTCTAAAAAATTTTCTAAAAGAGAATCCAATAGAAAAATGGGATTCTACCGATTTGGATATGGCTTATTATCCTAAAACAAAGAAATGGTACTGTTTGGAATGTTATAAGAGAACAAAAGCAATTTCAGAACCAGAAAATCTTTGATTGTATCATAAAACAGTAAGAATTCTGAATAAGATTTGTTTCAAAAAGTCGATTAAATTATTTTTCTTTTTCTTACTATCAAATTTTTCTTAACATTTCATCTCCATTACCTCCCTCCCCCGTGGTGCCCCCTCCTTGAAAATTAGGGGTAGAAAACGGATTTTATTAGTATTCTGGATAAGTGTAATAAGATACTAAAAGAAAAATTTTAAAAACCTAAAGAAGAATTTATGCCAAAATCCACATTAACCATATTTTGAAAGGCTCAGATAGATTAATATTATGGATAAAGCAATATTCTTAGTATAAATATCCTTAAATTGATTTATTGAATCTAATCCGTGAGCAATTACATTTCGATAATTTTTCGATATTTGACCTTCTTCATCTAAAAGTAACCATTCAATAAAAGTCAAGATTCTTTCATTAACAATATTTTTTAATTTTGGGATTAAAGAACCTATAGTTTTTTGGCGTTCCTTGGTTTCTTCTATGCTTATGGTTTCAATTTTATTTTTTATACAAATTTCTCGTAGTACACTTTCGATTTGGAATATAGACGATTGAATACAATTAAAATAATTTTCCTTGAAATATGACTTCAAACCACGTTGGAACATTCTTTTTGATACTTCATTAATAACATTTGAATTTTGGATCTGAGAAAAAATTATTGTGAATAGATTCTCTTTATCGAATTTATCTGTTAATCTTTGGAATAGAAACAATAGAAAATGCCAATCACGTTCATAATTACCCCATTTTTCCAAAATGTCGGATGCTCCGTAAGAATTTATTTGTTTTCCTCCATCAAATTTTTTTACATTCCCATTAGAAAAATATATTGTAGGGAAAAAGCCTGTTATATTACTTATTTCTTCAGGTATGCTCGGAAGAAAACAATCAGATTGAACTGCTTTTTTAATAACTTGTTCTAGAGAATCATTTTTAAAAGGTTCTAATATCTTTTCTATTTGATTATTTGAGATTTTACCTCCTCCACTAAGTAAGATGGAACCATTATTGCATTCAGGAATCAATTTATTAATGCGGTTTATTTCATATCTCACATCATTACAAAGATCTTCTCGATCTGAGCAATACTTCTGGAGGATCTGTAATTTTACTTCTAAAAAATTACGTTTTATCCCCAACGAATACATATTTCCCTCGTCCCACTCCTCTTTCTCTACTTCTTTTTTATAAAAATTTAGATATTTCATACAAAAAATGCTCTTTTTCGTTTTAATTTCATCATTCATGTTTAGTTTATTGTAAAAAGATAAGATATTATCCGTAAAGCTAATATCGGTTGTCAGATTACCATAAAAAACATTATCTACCCAATAGTCAATCGCATTAAAAATATTTTTCGGTATTATTGCACTTCTCAATATTTTTCCATCGAGATTAATAAATACTTTTAAGATTCCTGATGGATCTTTATGCTTTTCTAAAAATAGTTTTAAAATTTCACCTACATGATCAAACATTTTTTGATATGATATTGAAAATTTATGAGCTAATCTAATATATTCTTCTATTAGCCATCTTGGTTTATATCTCGTATTATTTTGTATAATAATATTCATTGCAACTTCTAAATATAGTGTAACTAAATTATATTTTCTTAATGCATTGTAATAAAGTTCATTTGTGAGCCCCCGCTTGATATATTCAAAATATGCCAATTTTAAAAACTTATTTGGTGTTTTTTCAATTAAATCTATGTAATACTCAATTTTTTCAGAGTGAATGATACAAATCCTTCCATCAATACTAAATTTCAACATATTTAAATATGGATCATCATCATTAATGTCATCACAATAATTATTATCTGGAATAAAATTTGGATTATTGAATTTGTTAATCATTTTATTATATTCTATTTTTATCACCAATTATAATGCATATTTCTAACTCTAATCAATTTTTAATAATTCTATGCTCTATAGGACAATTCAGTTATATAAATAAGAGAGATTTAAGGTTTAATAATTAATACGGGAATAATAATGAAAAATTACATCTAAGTAGTTTTTTAATAAGGAGATGGATAATTGTCCTCACATTTATAGACGAAAACCTACGAAATAATATTCTTTTTGAGTGCACTTTCTGTTGAAAAGGTAACTTTCTCCAAGATCTGATCACACTAAATGTGGGATGAAAACTATCTATTCGTGAGGAAATTGTTGCACACATTATGTGTGTGAATCTCTTCATCCCAATTGATATAATTTATAAAACCAACGACCCCTTATGTTATATTAATGACTAAAAATTACAATACATAAAAAATAATATTTTATCAACTCTTTAAAAATGTTAACTATAAATTTTGACTTGAAAATTTTGGATATGCTGAAATGGAAAAGAAGCAATAATAATATTAGACGGTTTTCAGCTATCCTTTATGAGGAAGTGAATTCTATTGGAAATTATAAACATAGAGGCTGTGATTTCTAATGGATGAACATGTGACTGGTACTATGTACCTGGATTCTAATGATTTAGAACGACAACCTGCTCATACTTTTCGCACTAAATGGACGTTTAATAATAAGAGTAGTGGTACAGGAAAAACAAAGAAAAATTACGAAACTATTAAGTACTTTGTTAAGAATGACATGAAGATATTAATTTGTTTACCTAACCATCGACTCATTGAAGAATTTATTGAACGGATGGAATACAAATGCGATTACATTCATTTGAGAGGAAAATTGCAGCCTTCAATGTGCAATAAAGATCATCCTAATCCAGATGCATATTTGAATGGTGGTTGTTATTATTGTGATGAGCGTCCATGTCTTTATAAATTGCAGTTTGAAAGAGCTAAAGATTGTGATGTCGTGTTTGTAGTTCCACAAATGCTTCGTTTCGTTGAGACCTATGAACCTGACTTGTTAATTATTGATGAGTCAATCGAATCAATTGTAAGAAAAGGGATACCTATTCCACCGCAAATTCGTCCACATGTAAGATTCGAAGAAATCACATGTGAATCGTGTCCGGTTAATGATAAGTGTACGAAAAAGAATTATAGAAGCAAGTATCCACAGTTAAGATGTCCTTATAAGATGTATTCTACTATTGGTTTTTCCACAATCGAGACAACTGATATAAATTCTCTCGACGAGTATTTCTTCAAGTATAATGTTGAGCATTCTAATGATCTCTACGGTATTTGGGATGAAGATAAAAACGATTATGTGATATTAGGTTACACACCATTAGATTTTCTTGATGGTGTTGAGACATTGATATTCAATTGTGCGACAACTACTTTAAGTCTTGCTGAAAACACTTTCGGGAGAGAATTTGACGCCATTATAAAAGATAAAGAGGTCATGGAAAATCCGATATACATTTTAGACGATGTAATGACAATAACTAAAACTGAAGAAGCAATTCCCTTTTTAGTTGAAATTTTAGACTTATGTAATATCCCTAATGATGAAAATACAGTGATATATTGTAAAAAGAAATTTGAAGCTGATATAAAACAACTATTACCAGAAGTTCACACAGGACATTATGGAGATAGTAGGGGAAGTAATAGATTTGAAGAATGCAAGAATGTAGTTTTATTTGGAAGATTTGCTCTGAGGGATTCGGTGAAATGGTTGCTCAGTTTATATGGACTTTCTAGTCAAGAGATTAAAAGTATGGAAGAAGCGGAAGAAATACAAGCATTGCACCGAGCTAGACCTCTCTTAGATAGGGGAGTTAGGATCTTTTTATTTACGAATACATTGATAGATAAGATACCTCAAGCTACAAAAGTTTTTAGCAAGAGACACCTAGATAAATGTTTAGAGATTTTAACCAGAAAAGAAGAACTAGAAGGATTAAGTAAAACGGAGTTATACAAGGAAATACAGGGGGATCACAACGATATCAAGATTTCATTAGAGATTCTAGAACATTTTAATAAAATTAAACCTATATTTGGTTACGGAGCTAAATTAGAATTTGTTTAGCTCTTTTAAAATCAAATATGTTTTTTTTCTTATATATATTATAGTAAATCAACAGATTTGGTTTACAAGGCTTCTAATTCCAATAAAAGGCAAAAGAGGAATTTTCACTCCAATTCACAGAGTACCTTAGTTACCCGTTTTCAAAAAAAGAATGCTTTTTGAGGGGAAAATCAACGAAGGGGGGTATTGTTAGATCCCATTAATCATACTTTAATGAATCCTAAAATTAGCGGATATAATAATATATAACACGTAAAAAAGAAAGTAATATATATAGAAGGAGTTTAAAAAAAACTAAAATTAGATTTAATTATCCAATATATTTTTATACGGATTCCACTTGTCATATAATTGAATATAATCATAATAATTGAGCTTAACATAACAATTGAAATTCACATCGCTGACTTTATGGCATAGTAGGATTTTCCGATCTTCCTTTGGGCATCCCATTCTTTTCCGTAGCGTATTTAATGTTCTTCTGAAAGTATGACAAGAGATCCACTTTTCAATGTTTAAGCGGATAACACATTTCCTAGTATAATGATTGATGGTTCTAAGAGCATATCTTTTCTTTTGAATAGATAGAAATAATGCGTTAGAATCCGTTTCTTTACTGATCCGCTCTTTCAAGTATATTTCTAAATGTCTTGCCAAGCCTTCTGAAAAGTAGTAAATCTTTCTTCCTGTTTTTCCTTCCACTTCAACATATCGTTTCTTCACATTCACATCTTCACAGTCCAGATTGATAAGCTCTCCTATTCTCATTCCTGTTTCCGCTAACAACCTGAAGAGGATGTAATAGTTGTAATTCCGATTATACATGTGATCAAGGATTTGCTTCACTTCTTCTTTAGTCATGACCACATCTTTGTTAGATTCTGGTTTCTTATGTAATGGTTTCCATTGTATGCTATAATGGGGAATGATTATGACAAGATCATCATAGTATTCCATGATGAATTGCAGAAAACTGCGGAATATATTCCACTTGTTTTTTTTGGTTTGCAGGGAGATGGTGTCCATGTGGTTTAAATAGTCAAAATAGTCAATTACATCCCGTTTTGTTAAATTGAAGATGTATCCGTTATATCCAAAAAATTTAGAGCGGAAAAAGTATTGAAGTGCATATTTTCTCATAGATTGAGATGCCTTAGAATGGGAAAACCGCTTTAGATAACGATCTATGATTTGCTGGTTGGTTATTTCCGTCATCTTAAGGCAAACCTTCCTGTAGCTGTAATTTTGAATAGGTTCATGTCGGAAATGATTTTAAAGATAATATCTTCCGCTAATTTGGTCTCTTCCTGAATCTGTCGCAAGGAACAGGAGTCATGATTTTCAAACAATCGGATAATTAGATCCCGTTCTTTTGCCAATGAATTGGATTCCGCGATCTTATGAAGATTCATCACCATTTCTTTCATTTCTTCCAGTGTATCTTCCCTCTGTAATACGATTTCTTGGTTTTTCATGATTTCACGGATGTTTTTGGCTATCCGTTCCATCTGTAGCGGATTTATAGAATTGTTACTACCGGAGTGGAATAGTTCGGGATTATCTTGTCTCCTAATATAGTCAAATACTATTCTTCTCACGAATTCGGAAATGGTTTTGAAGTTCTCTTTATTGGCAAACTGTTTAATTTGTTTTTTTTCGGATGGTGTGGCTGTAAATTGGATATATTTATAAGCATACTTATTTTGGATTGGTTTCGATTTTTCGCTCATTTGTATTTTCCTCCGTTTTAAGAGACACAAGGTTCGAGTCTTTTTAAATTTTGTCCCAATTTTCTGTGAAATTTGAATGGAAAGGTCAATTTCATGTCCGATTCCAATGAAATTTCAATGAAAAATGAAATCTCATTTATCGTTCAAAAAGTGACTGGAAGATCTGAACTTAATCTTGAATTTGGTAATGAGATCAATAAACTAGGATATGATTATACTGATCCTCAAATGGACAACAGTATAAATCAAGAGATCTTAAAGGAAAATTCTAAGAAAGAATTGGAATTAGTTGAGGAACTTGAGTTTGCAAAGAAAACTAATGATGTTGATAATATAAAAAGATATGAAGTATGGTTGGAATTAGATTTACCCTTTAATTTTAAAATTGATAAAAGTGTAGATCTTTCTAATCCTGATGTGGTAAAAATTATTAAAAAATGCAAAGAAGACTACTTAAAAATTCCTGCTAGATTTAGAGGAAAAAAATCTCCAGAAGTTAGATTTATCGATTTACCAAGTGATCACCCTACTTACTATCTTATGACCAAAGATAAACAAAAAGAACTTGATTTCAGTTGTGCATTTTTCCATAATCCTAGATATGGTGCTGAAATAGCAATATGTACGAATGGTAAATATTATACAGAAGTTGATTTTGAAATTTTAGGAAGCACTCTATCCCCTATTACCCATGAATTTGGACATTTCGTCGAAACTGTTTTAGGTGGTTCTCCCGATTCAAAAGTAATAGACTTTTGGAAAAGTATAATGAGAAAGGAACACTTAAATCTACGAGAATTCACTCAAACTAGATCTGCGTTATCCGCTAAGGATTTATTTGCAGATGCCTTTATGGAATATACAACAGGAGGACTAAGGCGTGAAAATATTTTATACAATATAAATAGAAGAAATATGGATTTAATAATCGATATAATTATAAAAATGATTAAAAATGGAGAATATAGTAATGACATTATTTCATATTTCATGGTTCAAGGTGAAGTCTTGAATAACATTGAGGTATTAATCTATAATGAACACGATGGGAAAAGAAAATACAATTTTTATGACTTTTTAGAAAATGTTAAGAAAAATGATGAAATAATAAAAGTTCAGAGCAATTCTAGATTTGATAAGGTTACCTTTTCAAAAAATCTCGCAGATTTAATTAAAGGTGAAACAGATATAAAAATCTATGGTTTGACTTCTCAATATGTAATAGATGATTTGATAAAGGCAATAAGAAGACATGGAAATCCTAATGATTTTGATCCATATCTCTTTAAAGGTTATGGCTTAATTGATGAATTTGAGTCAATTAGAACTTTTTTCAATAATTATATAGGTGAAGGGTTTTTAAAGAGTAGTATACAACAATATAGAGAAAATTATATTTCAATTTCAAGAGTTTTATTTTAATAATATTCTATGAAAAAAATGCAAGAATGTATTATTAATAATCTTATTACAGTTAAATTAGAAGATGAAGGAGTTTTTACATATATTAAAGGAAAAAAGTATCTAAAATATCCTTCAGAGTATTTTTATCCGATTAGTACAATCGAACAAATTGATGTGAATGAGAAAAATAACCAAATTCTAAAGAATCCATTAAAGAAATATTTCAAAGAACTCTGCTTCTACCTTAAATTATGGGTTGAAAAAGATTATGACACCAATATCATTAATAAGCGTTTAGCATTTCAATTATTAGAAAGATTAGTGAAACTTGGGGAAGATAAAGAAAAAAGAATATTTAAGCAAGAAATAATGAAAACAATTAGAAGTGGAAGCTATGAAACTGTTAATTTTCTTATAGATTTCGATTATCTTGAGTATCTGGATGAGAATGAGAGGAATTTATTATTTAATCAAGAGGTAAACAATGGAAACTTACCAATAATTCTTTATCTTTTTACACAAAATGATATTAATTATATAAATAGAGAAAATATTAACGCTAACCTTTTAAATCCTCAATCCAGGCTATTTTTAAATATATACAAAACCTTCAAAGACTATAATTTAAGAGATTTTATTTTTACCATATTAAATGTATTTATAGAAGCGAATATACTCAATGCTAAAAAAATCTTTAGAGAATTATTTGTCAAAGCAATGAAAATGGTTGATTTGCCCACACTTAAATTTCTATCGAGTTTTGTTTTTTTTAACCATCTTGAGGCAAATGATTATCGTTTTTTCTTTTTAGAAAATAATCCTTCTCTGAAAAAAATAGTTGAAGATTCGCTAGATCAGGAAAATGATGTCAAAATCACTTGGTTATTCATATTATTGTTTAAGTTATCTATTAATGGAGATAATGTAGCTAAAAAGATTTTTAGAAGAATTATTATTAAGAAGCTTTCTGAGGGTCGGGTCATTAGATTAATTAGTTATTGGAATGATCATTATTTAGATTTTTTTAATAAAGATGAACTTGAATTAATGTTTAAGGAACTAAAAATCAAAGAAATTAACATTAAGTCATTTAAACATGATCATCAAAGGATAATAAGTACTATCATCAATCTTCCTTCACTACAGATCCTTACTTTAAGTCCAGAGTTGATCTTAAAAGGTATTCCTGATTCACTTAAGGATTTACATTCTCTTCAAGTTCTTAATTTATCTGGGTGTAATATCTCAATACTCCCAAAAACCTTAAAGAGTCTCATATTCTTGAAAGAACTCAATCTCAGTGGTAATAATCTGAAATCATTACCAGACTGGATTGGAGACTTCATATCACTTGAAAATTTAAACCTTAGTTATAATAATCTAGAAAATCTTCCAGAATCTATAAGGTTTTTACAATCTCTTCGGATACTTAATTTAAAAAACAACAATTTGAAATCATTACCTGATTGGATTGGAAGTCTTAATCTATTAAAAAAGTTAAAAATTGGGAGAAATAAATTAACATCGTTACCTTTATCAATGAGAAATCTAACCTCTCTTGAATTCTTAGATTTAGAAAATAATTCTATAAAAATAATTCCTGACTGGATTGATGATCTAGCCTCATTGCAAACACTCTATATTTCTTGTAATAAGTTAAACATTCTTCCAGAGTCATTGATTCAATTGAAATTCCTTAAAATTCTAGATTATTGGGAATATGAATATAGATCATATCTTGACAATAACTCACAATTAGTACTGGAACATCTAAGAAGAAAGGGTGTTGGTACGAGAATTATTATTTAATAATATATTGTCTAAAAAAATCTAAATGTATATTTTTTTTAATTTTTCTACTTTATTTCCTACTTCTCCCTTGATTTCCCCCCCTAGAACTATTTGGTGTCCAAATAAAATCTTCAATTTCTTCAATTTTTCTTCTACTGCTTCCTAAATAGATTTATAAGGAGAATACATATATTTTTCATTGAATTTGAGTAAAAATTTGGATGGAATGGTCAATTCAGAGTCTCGTTTACTAGGAAATTTAGTGAAAAAAGATAGAATTGATTTCACTTCTGAAGTTGTTGAAAAAGTTTATGAATTGCTTTCATTTAGTGAAAAGTATTTTGTAGATGAAAACGGAATTCTATGGGAACGCGATCCTATAGGAGTTGCTAGGAGTGTCCTAGAAGAAATGGGATATCTACTTGATGCTTTGTGGTATAGTTGGGGAACTTTATCACCAACTAAAATAGGTGAAACTGACCTTCGTGAATTTAATCTAATAGAATTCATTGAGAATAGTGGACAAAGCTTCTCGAATATATATGAGGGGATCTCAGAGACCAAAGATGGTTTGATTATAAGAGGATCAGAGACTATGAAACAACTTGTTTTCAATAAAGATCTCAATCCTGTGGAAATCAGAATTGCTATTTTGAAAAACTTAATGGATTCTGAATTGGTTGAGATATTAAAAAAAGAGAATCCAAATCAATATGGTGATTTGCAAACAAATCAATTCAATAGAATCTTAGAAGCTTTAGGAATTAATAAGAAAATTAATGAGTTAACTGATGCTGATTTAATGGATATTGCAAGGAAACGATTTAAGTGGACTGCTTATGATGAAGGAAATGTTGCTTATTTTATATATAAATTAAAACTGGAAGGAGGTCAATATGAGACTGGTGTATTTTTTGCTATAAGTGGTTCTCAAGAGCTATTAGGGGTAAAAAAGGATAAAAATAAAAATTGGGATAATTATGCTGAAATTCTTAAACAATCGTCAAACGGTAGAGAGATCATTAATATATTGAATAGTAAATTGTTGAAAAAGGCAGGGAGTGTAGGGGGATTTATGTGGCATAGTGAAATCAAAATATCTATGGCATTTATGGAAAAAATAAAATCTAACCTTAATACAATTGAGGAAATAGAGTTATGTTGGGCATCTGAGAGAGGTTATTGTTCGGGTTCCTGCAATCCCGTCCTTCAAAATTTAATAGAATATTTAGATACTACTACAAGTGCAAAAAGAATTTCATATATAACCCGTAATGATGTTATTTCAATTAAGAAAGGTGTACCATGGACAGACTATGGTATAAGAGGAGAAGATTTTAATTACAGATTTCTTGATATCTATATGATAAAGAGAATTATTTCCAATTAGGGTGAATTATATTAAAGAATATCAAGGAATTATATTAAAAGAAGAAGAATATAATGCGCTGATCTCTCTTGAAAAAAAAAAAGGAAAATCAATTAAATTTGAAGATTTTTATTCAAATGGGATCACTGATTTGAATTTAGCATTTTTCGTTGAAGAAGGCAATGTAAAACATTTAGTAATGGATGATGCTATTGGAAAGGTTCTTATCGAATTCCCAGAGGAAATTTTTAGATTAAAAGATTTAAGTATCTTAATTTTGTTTTTTATCTCAATTCCTAACATCCCTGAAAAAATTTCGAAATTACAATCTTTAAAGGTTTTTTATGTTAGAGGAGGGGAATTAGACGATATATCATCTAGTATTTATGATTTAAAAGATTTAGAAATTTTAACAATAGAGGATAACAATTTAAAAAAAATTAACATAAAAATTGGCAATCTAAAAAGTTTAAAGGAAGTTTCTTATGGTAATAATGCGATAGAAGAAATTCCCAATGAAATATGTACTCTTAGTAATTTAACATCATTAGATCTTTCCGAAAATAAAATAAAGATAGTACCAGATTGTATTGGAGGTTTAAAAACTCTAAAATTATTGTCATTGTTTGATAACTTTATAATTGAATTACCTCAATCATTTTGGCTTTTGAAAAATTTGGAGAAATTATATTTAAGCAGAAACAATTTGGAGTCTCTCCCAAAAAATATTAGTAATTTAATCAATCTTTGTGATTTAGACATAGAACATAATCAAATAAGTGTGCTACCTGAAAATATTGGTGATCTTACTTCATTGAAATTTCTAAATTTAGGAAAAAACAATTTAGAAAAGATTCCGTCTTCGATTGGAAATTTAAAATCATTGGAATCATTAGATTTGAATAATAATAAGATTGTAGATCTTCCTGAATCAATTCTAAATTTAAAATCTTTAAATACACTCAACATTATTGGAAATCCTATTTCAAAAGATGACCCTATAGTAATTAAACTAAAAGAACAAGGAGTAAATATTAGTACTTAATTCATTTTAATACTTTATTTAATTCTTATTTATTTTTTTTACCTCCCTCCCCCGTGGTGCCCCTTCTTGAAAGGAGATATTTTTTGTAATAAACATTTAATATATAAATAGATGTAATATTTCCTAGCAATAAATATGAAAGATGGAAGAAGAATTTTAATAAAAGACCCAAAACTAAGGAATTTAAGAAATAATTTACGAATGATCATTAAACAAGCAGTACTTCGTAAGCAAAATGAATTACTGGAAAAATCGAGAAAAACACGGAAGGGAAAAGAAATGACGAGAGAATTGATAGAAAAGCTAAGAAATATAAATAGAGAAATTCATAAACTTAGGAGAGCTTTACAAGTATCAATTTGCGAATGTGCTGCATGTGCTAGAAGTGATACTGATATGATTTTTCATCCACGCTGGAAGGCATGGTATTGCCCAGATTGTTATGATGCTTCCATAAAATACAAACCCCCTCCACACGAAAGTGAATTTGATGATAATTGAAAATTCTCTTCTATTTTTTTCCCTCCCTCCCCCGTGGTGCCTCTACTGAAGAGAAATTCATGAAATTATGCTCAGTAAAGCATTAAAATTTCAACCTAAAATTTATTTCAAAATATGCTTATCCAACCATTTAGGGATTTTTACTATTGGATTGTCACAAAGATTTAATTCTTCAAGATTTTGAAGATTTCCAATGAATTTAGGGATAAGGGTAATTTGATTTCCTTCAAGGTTTAATTTTTTTAATGAAGATATATCTCTGATTATATTGGGAATGAACTTTAAATCAGAATAACTTACTTCTAATTCTTCTAATTTTTTTAGCTTTTTCAATGATTCGGGTAATTCAACATTATTACATTCACGAATTATAAGGATTTCTAATGAGTTTAAATTTTCAATCCCTTTAAGATTTATCATTGTAAATCCAAGTATTCCTATTCTGTATAGATCCTGCAATCCAAATACTTCTAGTGGAAATTGTTTAAAGCCATGATAATCTAAATCTCTAATTGGTAAAAATGGAATGAATTTTCTATGAAAATTATTTATGACAAGATCAACTACTCTATTTTCTGATGTATAAAAACCAATAGTCATGTAATCATCTAGATATTCAGCGTAAGAGGGAGAATATCCCGTATTATCTTCCAATTCCTTTAGAATCCGATAATCTCGATCTATTAATTTTATTCCATCAATGTCATTCATATTCATCAGTTTTAACTATAAATAACCAAAGAAGCATATAAATCCTGAATATACATTAAATTTTTGTTTATGATACATTTCTTACATTTTATTAAAATAAATTGAAATATATGTTTTTCACTATCCTTCTTTATGATTATTACTTCCCACCCCTGTGGTGCGCCCTATTGAAAAAATAAATATTAGAAAATTAAACTACTCCATCAAATTAATAAGACTAGAATTAGCATTTTATTATTAGAGGGGATTTACTGTAATTCCCACAATTCTAATCAATTGATTTAAAATAGGATAAATAAGAGAATGGAACCTAGATGCAAAATATAGTTGACAAATTTGTTTCTGAAAAGAATGAGAAAGGGATCATTTTAGAACTTTATGAAAAAGGTCTTAAGCAGAAGGAAATCGAACAGTTCATTATAGACAAGTTTAAACCCTTCTTAAAAAATAAATATATTTTGAGAGTGCAGATGCTTGCCTATTTACCTCAATATATTGATTCACTTCTCTATATCTTATCTGACAATGTAAATAAACAGTTATTTGAGAATTGTCTTGAAGCCTTTTGGAAAGCAAAAATGGAAGATTCAATTAATTGTTATAAATCTTATCAAAATTGGCAAGATGATGTTATAGCAACAACCTCAAAGATAATCTCCTTAATAACGCTAGACCAAGATCGGAGTCAAATGACCTTGCATGAATTTGCAGAAGATGTATTCACAAAAATCGGAAAGATCATAGAAGCCTGTATTCAGCCTTATTTAAGAATTCTACTATATTTAGAAGAGATAATAAATAAAAGAAAGCCTTCAAAATTGTATATTAACAATTTAGATTTAGGAGATTTAGTCAATAAATTACTTATATATAAATTTAATAATAAACTGCTGATTCCTCCTCCTTGGAATTTAAAACTAAATGATTGGAGAAATATTCCTAAACACGATAAATATTCAGTTAAGGACAACAAGATAGTTTGCAGATATAAAAAACCTCCTAAAGAAAAAAAGATTGTCCTACTTCAACCTGAATTATGGAATTTATTTTTAATCGTTAATGACATCTTTGGCATCCTCAGGTTAGCTCATTCAGTTTTCTTTTTAGATAATATTGATGATATTCAACCTTATTGGAAAAATAAACAATTAAGAAAAGAATCTGCTATACTAGATCAAATCTCTTTATTTAATATGTTTGGATTCTCCATAGAAAAATATTCAATCGAAAGCGATAAGGTAAAATTCAATTTGAAAGATGAGACAGTATTGAAACCTAAAATGAGAATGAAACATTTATTATTCCTAATCAGACCAACATGGTATAAAATCCGTAGAAAATTCATAATTTTAGAGTATCATGATTCTCAAGACCATCCAATTTTTCGGATTGAGGCTGATACTTCAAAAAGAGAAGATATTTTTTCATTGAATGTCGATGAGGAACTCCTTACTATTGAAAATATTAAAGATTGTGTTAATTTGACTGATTTAAGAGATATGTAGAGGAAGATTGTATAGAGTATTATATGAAATATATTAATTCATTTTTTACTAAAGTGCAATTGGAACAATATGTAAATTGAAAACATTATATTTTAAAAAATTTTGATTATATTAAAAAATAAACCACCAATTTTTTTACTTTTTAAGTTTAAGCTAAATATTTTATCAATTCAATAATATCAATAATTTTCCCCAAATCATACTTTAAAATTTTGATTTTTTTTGAAAAATAAGAGAAGAAGCGTTGTAACCCCCAAATCAATTTTCGTAAGCTTTATAAATACTTTTTTTCTATGTATTACCAAGAAAAAAAAAGATTTTTAACTTAATTCACATGAAGCGAAAACCATATAGTATTACAATGCCAGAAAGTTTATCCAAAATACATGAAAATATTAAGAAATTGACGGGTCAATCAGTAAGTCAACAATTACTAGAAGCTGATAAATGGTACTTGAAGGAAAAAGGACTTCTGGTTTTAGGTGGTAAGAAATAGATAAGAGGAAAACAGATAAAACAATTCATCGTGCTTTGAAAATATATGAATCATACTTTGAGAAAGAAAAACAAGAAAAAGCTAAAAAAACACAGATAAGAAAGACTGGAAACAAACGTGGCTGGAACTTGAGAAAAAAGATGATGGATGGACATTATGGCAGATTTAAAGGGAGATATAGTGATAAGAGAAAAAGAAGATAAAATTTTTTATTCTATTAGTCTAATAAAAACCATCTAAATTAGGGTTAAGAGAGTTGCTTTTTATCTCTCTTCAAAAATGATAACAAAATATGAATTTTTCAACGGTTATCAAATTAACGGGAATTGTATAGAATACGGACTTATTATTGATGGTAATATACAATTTAGCCCGAATTTTACGCTAAAATGCCGAATAAGAGGCAGAATTTATGAAATTGAATAATAAAACTATGGACGTGAACATAATTGAATATTTGGTTCAGTGTTAGTTTAATGAAACGGATGGATAAAGTTAAGAGACATAATGAGACGGTAAGTGATTTTATCCACCGAGTTGTATGTGATAAAGTATATGAATTGGAACGAGATGAAAAGAATGGAAGAATGGATTAGTGGTTTATTTTATAAGCAAGAAGACTATAATGTAGAATTATTCCACAAGATTCCCGGTGTACAAGAACCCAACATTATTGGGACAGTCAATTTAAAGAAGAATGAATATCAGAAAATTGATGATGCTCGTACAATAGTTGGAAAGTATTTCAAGAAGACCTATGTATGTGAAAATCAGGAACTTCTAATGAATGATCTGAAGAAGCTTTTATATAAACTTAAGATGCAACTTGAAAGGAAGAAAACAAGGAATACAGAATTAGTTACTCCTAATGAGGAAATTACTACATGGAAGCAACTGCGAGAAGTTGTTAGTGAGATTCTATTTAATAGAGAAAGGGAATTTAAGATAATTTTAGCTACAGTCATATCTAAATGGTTTCAAAAGAATAATTCTCTTTATCTAATGTTAATAGGTGTGCCTGGTTGCGGGAAATCAACTTTAATCGATTGTTTTAATGGAAATGAATTTACATTACATGATGACGAAGTGACTATGCAGAGTTTTATCCCTGGAACTACAGATGCTTCACAACAATCTTCTGCTTTTTTGAACTTGATTAGCGGAAAAACCCTAATGAATCAAGATTTAACCGGGATGTTAGGGACTGATGAAAGGCAGATAAGAAGATTTGTACGTTTCTTAACAGCGGCTTACGGAAGAAAGGAATACAGAAAACATAGTCCGGGAACTGGTTTGATGATTCTTCCTGCGGATTTTAATTTCATTTTTGGAATTACCCCACATGTGTTTTTCGATAAAGGAGTAAATTATGCTCTTGTGAAAGAGATAATGAGTTCACAGAAGTTTATGTTTTTAGAAATGGGTGTGGATGAGGAAGTAGAAGACAAGATAATTGATAATGATCTTCCTGATGTGGATTTACAATCAGTGCAGGAAGCGGTTAGTGGATTTTTAAAGAATAAGAAAAAAGAATCTGAAGGTTTTCAATCAACAATTACAAAAGAACTTACGGTACAATGGAAAAGTAAATTTGAGGAGTACAATGAAAAGTGCAAGCACTGGGATGGAAAGTATCATGATAATCAAGCGAATAAAAGCAGAGTAAGGCTATGGCATGAATTTAGATCACTATCAACTGCTTTTTGCCTAATTGAGGGAAGAAAAGAAATCAATAAGCAAGATATTGATATTTTCTTTGAATTATTGACTTTTGGAAATAAAGATTGAGAGAAGAAGCTTTCTTCTCTAAATTTATATTTTATTTTGTTACAATAGTCTATTATATATTATATATTTATATTAATAGTAGAAGCCTTAAACACCTACTAATCTGGGGGCAGATTATAAGGACTTCAAGTATTATAATCCCCAATAAAAATATATACTATATACGTACTATTTTTTTTATAAAAATCAATAAATCAGATTAAAAAAGTAGCATCAATTCACAGAGTACCTTAGTTACCCGTTTTCAAAAAAAGAATGCTTTTTGAGGGGAAAATCAACGAAGGGGGGTATGCTTATTCTACAGTTATCATACTTTAGTGAACCCTAAAATAAGCGGATATAATAATATATGTTTCCAATTAGAATAACAAATATAATATAGAAGGAGTTTAAAAAAAACTAAATTTAGATTTAACTATCCATTATATTCTTGTAAGGATTCCACTTGTCATAGAGCTGAATATAATCATAATAATTAAGCTTCACATAGCAATTGAAATTCACATCACTGACTTTATGGCATAACAGGATTTTCCGATCTTCCTTTGGGCACCCCATCCTTTTCCTTAGCGTATTTAAAGTTCTTCTGAATGTATGACAGGAGATCCATTTATCAATGTTTAAACGGATAACACATCTCCTAGTATAATGGTTAATGGTTCTAAGAGCATATCTCTTTCTTTGAATGGATAAAAATAATGCCTTAGTATCCGTTTCTTTGCTCATCCGCTCTTTCAAATATATAGTTAGATGCATTGTCAATCCTTCTGAAAAGTAGTAAATCTTTCTTCCCGTTTTCCCTTCCACTTCAACATATCTTTTCTTCACATTCAGATCTTCACAGTCTAAATTGATAAGCTCTCCTATTCGCATCCCTGTTTCCGCTAACAATCTGAAGAGGATATAATAATTATAATTCCGATTATACATGTGATCAAGGATTTGCTTCACTTCTTCCTTTTCCATTACAACATCTTTGTTAGAATCTGGTTTCTTATGTAGTGGTTTCCATTGTATGCTATAATGGGGAATGATAATGACAAGATCATCGTAATATTCCATGATAAACTGTAAAAAACTGCGGAATATATTCCACTTGTTTTTTTTAGTTTGTAGGGAGATGCTTTCCAAGTGGTTTAGATAGTCAAAATAGTCAATAACATCCCGCTTTGTTAAGTTAAAGATATGTCCGTTATAACCAAAAAAGTTAGAGTCAAAAAAATATTGAATACAATATTTCCGCATAGATTGAGAAGCCTTAGAATGAGAAAACCGCTTTAGATATCGATCTATGATCTGCTGATTGGTTATTTCCGTCATCGTAGGGCAAACCTTCCCGTAGCTGTAATTTTGAATAGGTTCATGTCGGAAATGATTTTAAAGATGATATCTTCCGCTAATTTGGTTTCTTCTTGAATCTGTCGCAGGGAACAGGAGTCATGATTTTCAAACAACTGAATTATAGTTTCCCTTTCTTTAGCTAAGGAGTTGGATTCCGCAAGTTTATGAAGATTCATCACCATTTCTTTTATTTCTTCTAGAGTATCTTCCCTCTGCAATATGATTTCTTGGTTTTTCATGATTTCACGGATGTTTTTGGCGATTCGTTCCATTTGAAGCGGATTTATAGAATTGGTATTAGCGGAATGAAATAGTTCGGGATTGTCTTGTCTTCTGATATAGTCAAATACAATTCTTCTCACGAATTCGGAAATGGTTTTGAAGTTCTCTTTATTGGCAAAATGTTTAATCTGCTTTTTTTCGGATGGTGTGGCTGTAAATTGGATATATTTATAGGCATACTTATTTTGGTTTGGTTTCGATTTTTCGCTCATTTGTATTTTCCTCCGTTTTAAGAGACACAAGGTTCGAGCCTTTTTAAATTTTGTCCCAATTTTCTGTGAAATTTGAATGGAAAGGTCAATTCAGAGTC
>JBHLLU010000130.1:0-5466 GCA_048938895.1 Promethearchaeota archaeon | reverse complement strand
ATGGAATTTTCATCTCTGGGAAATAAATTTTTAAATACACTACAAGAAATAATCAATAGTCCAAATGGAAAGAATAAACTCATAGCTTCTAATATTAGCAGTTGGTATTCTACAGTATTTTATCCTCTTATTCTTACGGACGCATATTCTTTGTTTATGGTGGCTAATTCTTATCATGATAAAAAAGATTATGTAAATCTTCAGGAAATTTTGATTAAGATGCACTTAGATGGGATAAAGCCGCTTGTAGAATCAGAAGCTTCGAGAAGTATCCGTCAGGCAAATATAAACTCAATTTTGTCGTATATAGTAGTAGTTTCAATTATGGTTATAGCCACTATTATTGGAATAGTCGTAGCAGTCCCTACTACAAAGGGGATAGCAAATGTCAATGAGAAAATGGAAAAAATAATTAAGGTTGGTTCTGAAGCAAGCATAAATGTAGCTAACATGGCAGCAGAATTATCCGCAAATGCAAGTGAAGTAAACGCAGCTGCAGAAGAAATTGCCTCATCAACTCGACAAGTTGCTACCGAAAGCACTGAAGTTATGGACTCATCAGCTGAAATCAAAAAAATTGTTGAATTAATAGTAAATATTTCAGAACAAACTAATCTATTGGCATTGAACGCAAGTATTGAAGCAGGTAGAGCTGGTGATCTTGGTCGAGGGTTTGCAGTTGTAGCAGATGAAATAAGGAAGCTTGCTGAAGAGTCAAAGAATGCTGTACTAAGCACGGGTTTAGCGCTAGGAATTATAGTTGATAAGATTAAATCATCTAATTTTTCAATCCATGAAATAAGTTATTCAGCAGAAGAACAAACAGCATCTATGGAAGAGGTAGCTGCAACTGCAAATAAATTAGGTACTTTAGCAGAGAATTTAAAAAATGAGATGATAAGATCTCAAGCTATTGAGAAAAAAGCGGATAAATTAAAATTGAAAAAATAGTCAATTTCTCATAATTTTTATTCATTAAGTTAATCTTAACTAAAATATTTCTTCAAATATACATAATTTCTTAGATTAGGAAAAGGTTAATGTAATGCCCAAAGCGTATGTAAATAATATTGAAATTGAATACGATACAATTGGCGACCCTTCCTCAAAACCATTACTATTGGTTATGGGAATTGAAGCTCAAATGTTTTATTGGCCAGAAGAGTTGCTTAAAACTTTAGCAAACCAAGGTTTTTATGTCATTATATTTGATAATCGAGATGTAGGATTATCAACAAAATTTAAGGATGCAGATTCACTGAATACAACAGAAATATTTACTAAATTAATTATGGGAGAAAATGTTGAAATACCATATACGTTAGAAGACATGGCAGATGATGCAGTTGGTCTATTAGATCATTTAAATATTGATAAAGCGCATATTTGTGGGGTTTCAATGGGAGGAATGATTGTTCAAATAATTGCAATTAGACATCCTACCAGAGTATTAACCCTTACATCAATAATGAGTGCTACTGGAGATCCTAGGTTCCACCCAACACCAGAATTTCAACAAGAAGCGTATAAACCTATTCCTACTGAACGTGAAGCAAATATTGAAGAAAATATTAAACGTGAACGTCTGAGGTATGGGACACTTCCTTTTGACGAAGAACGAGCACGTGAATATTATACAAAAGCATATGATCGTAGTTTCAATCCAAAGAGTGCAGAGCGTCATATGTTAGCAGTTGTAGCAGCGGGTAATATAAAGTCTAGACTCAAATCAATAAAAGTTCCAACTCTAGTAATTCATGGGAAAGAAGACCTTCTTGTTCCAAAAGAAGGTGGAATAGATGTTGCTGATGGAGTACCTGGAGCAGAATTACTACTTATAGATGGCATGGGACACTCTCTTCCCCCTGAAGTACTTCCTCAAATTATTGATGCTCTGGTTGCTAATACTGCTAAGATTAAGTAAAATATAAATTTAATAATATTACTTTTTTTTCCACCAATGTGGGATATCTACCTTCTGAAATTGTCCATAATCAAGTAGGAGAATATGATCTTCTTCAAAAGTGAAGGCAAACCCCCCATTAAAAAACACCCATCTCTTATCTGGAGGAAGTGCAAACCATCCAAATCTTAAAGACATAACATGCCAATCATGAGTTACATAAATATCTATACCATTTTCAGGAGCATCTTTAAGCTGATTCCAAATCAGATGGGCAGTGTTTTGAGTGTACTCTATAAAAGGGGTCCATTCTTCTGGAAGATAAAAACCTGTAGCCCAACGAAGCATTACTTCACTAAAATCATATTTTAAAAATTGATCTGCAAAGGATCTATTTTCAATTCCAATTTCATAGAGAGGAGAAAGATCTCCTAATAGTTCACTTTTTCCTCCTAAGCTCATAAATCCATTATGAATATTTTCAGCTGTTTCTTGGCATCTCCAGATTTTGCTGTGATATATTCTAATTGGTCTTCTTATAGGTAAACTTTTTCCAAATCTCCTCGCGATCGCGTGACCTTTAGGCGTTAATCTTAGTTTATGGACTTTATCCATAATTGTTGGCTCATCTCTATGGGAATGCCTTAAAATCAATATTATCTTTGAATCTTTTGGAAATTTATCAAGGTTTTCGATTATAGCGCGAGCATGAGTAGTCCATTCTTCTTCGTTCCAAATTTTTTCAACATTCATTATAGGCTAAATAAGAGTATTTTTATGAGAAAATTAAGAAAAAGATATGAATTTATGTATTATATTATGAAATAATTGAAATGCCAAGTTCCTTCAATAATGGGATTAAGAAACTATCATTAAAATCTTTGATTCCTAACGTCTTTCCTAAATATAATTGGAGAAAACTCTGTATCTCATGATTTATTTTTTCAATTTCAATGAATTGATAATCAGGTTCAATCTCAATTTTGTCTAAATTTAAGGGTTTTAAATGTTTATTGAGTAAATAAAACATAAACTGAATGTATGATGTTTCAATAGTGCTTTGTTCTTCTTCAATTAATTCATGAGATTCATGAATAACGACATTTCTTAATGCTCTTATACTCTGAATTAATTTTTCGAGATCCTTTGGTAACTCAAGCTCTAAAATTTTTTCTAACATATCTTTATTTTTAGAGTCCTCCACTTGTGAATCGCAGTAATCCTCTAAATTAGAATAAAATTTGATCAAGAATTTAAAGGTATCAAAATTTTTGTTATTCTTCCATTCACGGTAAGGAGTACCCCAGTTATTAAAATCTATTTCATCTAATGCACCTTTAATCTTATTTTTAATATCGTCAGCTTTTTTTATAAAGTAATCTAAGTAATCCAAATAGGGTTTCTCCTTAGGGGTAAAATTGTATTTATAAGTTTTGCCAAATTCCTTGAAAGCGCCCCATTTCTTTATTAGGGATGTATCCTCTAATATATCTTTCTTGCCTACTTCCGAAGCAAACTTGATTATAAATCCGCATTCAGGACAATAGGTAACCCATGAACCATTAATTGAAGAATATGGCTTAAGTACCATTTGATGTGTTTCATTTTGAAATTTCATGAGTTCACCCTTAGATTCAATTATATCAAAATTAGTCTTTTCGTGATGAAAAGCTTCTGGTATAAATTCATGATTACACAAAGGACATGTAATTTTTTTCTCAGAAATATTTTTCTTCTTTGCCATGAAACCTTACTCAACTAAGATTATATATAAATTTACTCAATTAGATAAGAAATCTTCACATATTAGGTTTATTAAAAAGAATTTATGATTTCTTTTTTTTCAATGCTTTTTCCCATGAATAAAGATCTGGGTGATTTAAGATGTCAATATATGCAATTGAAAAGAGAATAACAGATAAAATAATATTTGTAAAGCCAATTAATTGATAAGAGGTTAGATATATAAACCCAAGGAATAATCCACCAAGTTGTAAAAAAAAAGTTGCGATCATCGGACTTATGGTTTGAGAAATCGATTGAATATTTGTAGTCCATCCACTTAGTGTACCTTGTTTAGCCGGTCCTATGGCTTTAGTAATATTACTTGAAATGAGTGGGGATACAGAAGACATACATAATGCATAAGGTATCATAAATAGATAGAACATCCAGATCTCGGATAAATAGGGATAAATCTCGAACATAATAATATACCCAATAATACTTGCAAAGAAAATTCGTTTCTCACCAACTTTTCGAATAAGGTGTTTCATAAGGAATAAACCATAAACAAAAAGAACAATACCTGTTATTGACATAATACTTCCAATAGTAGAGGGAGTGGGATTAAATCTCTTAAAGAGAACTAATGAAAAACTAGAACCAAATATTATTGAAATTAAAGAGTGTAAAAATAATTGTGAGAAACGTATACCTACTTCTTTATTCCAAACTTTTTGATCAACTTCACTGCTAGTATTAATTACTTGATTTTTGATTTTTAAATCTTGAATTCTTTCTTTTGGCATACTTTCAACTAATACGGTCAAGGTTAATATCATGGAAAGAATTGTGAGAAAATATGCAAATAACATTGGAAGCCACCAAGCAATATTACCCAAAAAACCACCGAGTAGGGGGCCGATTATCATTCCTCCTGTGAAACCAACCATAATTCTACTCATTTGGGTAGCTCGAGTTTGAGGTGTAGTTACATCAGATACGTAGGCTCTTATAATAGGAAATTGGCCGCTAAAAATACCATCTAAAATACGACCTGCAAAAATTATAGGAATTGAAGAGGAAAATGCTAATAATAGAAATGCCACTCCTGTACCCGCTTGAGAAACAATTAATATCGACTTACGCCCATATTTATCACTTAGCTTTCCCCAAATAGGTCCAAAAATTAATATCGCAATAGCATTCGAAGAGATAATAAGACCATATATTAATGGGGTTGCACCTAAGGAATCTATTACAATAAAGGGTAATAAAGGCATAACCATACTATATCCAAATACATCAATTAAGATACTAAGAATAATAGTAAACATCGCTCGTGTCGGATTTATTTGAAACTGCCCTAAGTATTCTTTATGCTCTTCGGGAGTAGAATAATTTTGAATGTTCATAGTAATGTCTTAGAAAAAAGGTAAATTATGAAGTAAAAAATAAAGGAACACATATAAAATTTCATTTTGAGAGGAATTCATCATTTTATTGAGATTTACTTAGTAAATTTTTTATTCTTTGATGTTTTAAAACTTATAAAAATTCGAAACTTTTGTGATTGAAAAATGCCAAAAGCACAATCAAATAATATTGAAATTGAATATGAAACCTTTGGCGATCCATCAGATAAGCCTTTACTATTAGTTATGGGTCTAGGAGGTCAAATGATTGCGTGGGATGTAGATTTTATCCAATTATTAGTTGATCGTGGATTCTTTGTAATTAGATTTGACAATAGAGATGTTGGACTATCGACGAAATGTGAAGAAGCGGGGGCACCACATATAATGCAAGCATTTGCAGCAGCTCAAGCCGGGCAACCAGTT
>JBHLLU010000129.1:0-5496 GCA_048938895.1 Promethearchaeota archaeon | reverse complement strand
TTCATAATGACTTATTTTGATATTATGTATAGAGATGAAGAAAGTCCAATAAACAAAGCAGCATTACGTTCACAATTAGATAACATAGCCAGATTGACAAATTACTATGATGACTTGTCAGATTTCTATAAAGATCATACTAAAATTATGATTACGAAAGAAAAATTATTAAGTTTAGTTGAGTATTCTCATATTGAAATGCTATTCCTAATTTTTACAAACATTTTAGATTGGGAACATTATAAGAGCAGTTTACTTTTTCCAACGGATAAAAATAAAGAAAAATTACTCAAAGAATTCCTTGCCAAACTTGCTTCTAGCGATATAAAAGAAGTAGAGGATATAATAGATTTAGAACAAGCAATTGACAGTTTTGTAGAAAGTTTAGAAGTAAGTCCTTAAAAATCCTCTCTAAAGATTTTTTCTAATCCTCATAGTTGATTTGTTTTAGATAATAAAAGAAAGATTTAAATTAAGGCTAAAACATATTTGACATAAGAGCACAGCCTTTTCCGTTTATTCATAAGTAATAATAATAGTACGGTAAACATTTTGTGAGGAAAATCATATAGTATGTCTATATCTGTAAAATTATATGGAGATCTAAGGCAAAAAATTCAAAATAGAAAGAATACCTCAGGAATTCCTAAAAATCTTAATATTGAAATTAGGGGTCTGCAAACAGTTATTGATCTTCTTAAGCAGTTAAACATAGATGAGAGTGAAATAAGCCACATTTTTGTTAATGGAATTTATAGTGGTGCAGGAAAAGTAGTTAACGCAGGAGATCGCATAGGAATTTTCCCAAGAAGAATGGGTATTATGTTTTTGGAAATTACTAAGATTAAAACAATTTATGTCAAAGTTACTCTTCATGAAGGAATAAGAGAATTTGGTCCTGTTGAAGTAATAGTGGATTTACCAGAAGGTTGTACAATTAAATCAGCACTAAATAAATATAATTTATCCAATCAAAGAGAAGATATAGAGATTATTGTTAATGGAAAGCCGATTCATAACTTAGATTATATATTGAAAGATTGGGATAATATTGCAGTATTTCCATTATAACTATATTGTACTATAACCAGAATTATTTTTTATTCTATATTCCGTTTAGAGGGAAAGTTCTTTTTATCTCAGGAAAAAAATGAATATAGATACCTTTAAATTTATGATTCTTCATGTAAAAGCTTAAGAAGTGGAGATAGTGTATAATTGGATAAAAAAATAATTACTTTTATTAAAAATGGACGATTGTTTCGATAAAATCTTAAAGGCAAGCAACAATTCTGATGTAACCAAATATAAGGTTATTGTTCAGTTAATGAAAGATCTCGAAGATGATATATCAAACGCCTTAAGAGTTAGAAATTGCTTAATTTTCCTAATTAACTTATGTTTTGAAAAAGATTATGGAGATTATACAGATCGGATAGGAAAACGTTCTCAGGAACTATCAAAAAATGAACGCTTTCAAATGCAAGAAATCCTAAAGTGGGAGTTCAATAGTTAAAAAACATCAAAATACAGTAAGATCTGCTTCTTTCCAATTATCATATTGACTGAAAATACCATCAATCTTCTCTAAAATGTCTATCAGTATGTTCTTAGTCTCATCATCTTGTTTAAAAGTATCTACTATTACATCATATAGATCAACATCGAATTCTTGAGTAAGATCTGATATCTTGGTTAAATCCTCCTCCTGAATCCCCTTTTCTTTTAATTGATCCAAAGCATACTCAAATTCTTGTTTTAATTTAATGGTTGCATTTAATGATTTGAGATTTCTATCATATAATTCTTGTTCTTTATCTCTGATAATCGTTTCATCTATTGATAATTCTTGGTTTTCTTCTACAATCTCAAGACGTTCACTTAATAAATATTTTATTCGCTCATAAATCTGAATTGCTTCTGATATTTTACTCAAACCTTTTGTTAGGTTCTTTTTTCGATTCAATCGTGCTTCAATAATCTTTAGACCCGCGTCTTCATAATAAGTTTGGATTTCTCCAAATGTGCTTTTCTCCCATTCACTGATTGCAATAGATTTTTTACTTAATTCTTTTTTCAAATGAGTAATCTCATCCTCAGTAAGATTTGGATCTTTAAGTTTTTTGAATATCTGATTAGTTTCATGTTTTATTAAAAGAACTCTTAAATACATAATATGTGCTTTTTTTTCTATATTTGTAATACTTCGAGATTCTCCCTCATGTTCACAGAATTTAAATATTTTTAGAGCATCTTCTAGTAGTTTATTGAATTTTTCTTCATTTGTATGAATGTAATACCTGGCATCTTGAACTTTTTGAATCGCTCTATCCATCTGAATTTCTACTTGAAATATATAATCAATAAGGCTTATTTGTTTTCTTTCTGATAATATTCTTGATTTGTAAGCCATATCTTTTTCGACACTTGTACTTGCTAAAAACCATAGTACAGCTGCAGGGAACCAAAAAAATATTGTGAAAAATAACATATTAAATACACTTCCGAGAAGTGAGATAAGAGTATAAGAAATTAATAATGTTACTCCTTTACTTATCTGTTCCGAGAGTTTAAAAAAGGAAGCTGATGTACCTTTATGTTCGGGCATATTCACATCTATCATAACTGCATTTCTGTTCGCAACTGGTCCCGCACCTAACATTGAGGCCATTAAAGCAAAAATAAAAAATATAATATAAGTTGGGTATGCAACAAAAATTGCCCCGATTGTTCTAAAGATATAAGTCCATATTTCATTTGTAGGAATCGTGTCAGGAGGAACTGGATATAGGACATTTAATCTGCTTGCGCTTATAGGTCGTAATGATAATAGTAAAATCAATGCGAAGGGTATAGAAAGAATCAAACAAAAAGTAGCCAATCGTGCTCTGTTTTTTTTATTTTTACGAAATAAGATATCTCCTAATCGCGCAAATACTGCATTACCAAGGATATACCCCACTCCAATCATCCCTGCGAATATTGCAGCAGTCTGCAGTTGTATTTCAGAGGGGATTTCATTAAAAAAGTCAGAAACTAACATCGAGGTGGTGAAATATACTAATACAGTACCAGGAATAATTGAAAAGAATCCTTGTATTATTAAATAAAGATTTGTTTTCTTTCTCAAAATTGTACCTAAATCCTCTTTAGAAATCTTATAACTATATTCTAAATCCAATTCCACTAAATCCAAAAGCTCATCCTCTCCAGCACCTCTTTGAGGTATTTTTACAAAAAAAAGAATGACTATAACAATTACACTTATAAGAGCAAGTAAAAGGAAAGGAAACCTCCACCCAAAGATGGGTCCTAAGAATGAGGAAAGTCCCTGACCAGCTCCATTAGATATTGAACTCAAAATAGCTAAAGTTCCAAACCAACCCGATCTTTCTTCAGCAGGAATAGCATCTGAAATAATTGAATATCCTACAGGCAGAACACATCCTAATCCTGCACCACTCGATACTCTTGAAATTATCAGTAATAGATATGATGGTGAAAACGCCGTTAAAACCATTCCAATAGTCCAAGAAAATGCACCAGCCACTAATACTTTCCCCCTATCAATTTTATCTGCCCAATATCCCCAAAATAATGCAAAAAAAGCACTAATTAATACAAAAAACGCATCAGGAATTGCAATTAAAGCTTGTGGTATATTAAACTCGTCTCTAATAACCGCATAACTAGGAATAAGCATATTAGCACATGCTATCGAAACAAATAATAATAGCATTACTAATATAATAGGTGCAAGATCCTTGAATTTGACTGTTGTAAGTTTAAAACGTCCGATAAAGAACTACCTTATTATTATTGATATTAATAATAGCATTTGAAAACTAAAAAACCTAATCTCTTAATAGAAATAATGTTATAGTTAAATTTAAAGCAAAAGGAATAAAAAAATTACTATAGCGATGTCCATTGGTAGAAAAGAAAGATTCGTACGAAAAGAATCTAAGAAAGGAGAATCAATATCCTTATATCCGTTAAAAGAAGTTTTTATTTGGATCTACCATTATATTTTCGGTCCGAGTAATAAAAAAAAAGAAGAGTTGGAAATTATTCCAAAGAGGTATGAATTAAATGAAGTTTTACAAGAATATACTCTATTGTTTATTGGGGATATAATGGATTTAAATTTCAACGATTTAATAATTGAGGAGAGTGTTAAGGATTTTGTTAAAGGTTCAGACTTTCTAATTGGCAATTTTGAAGGGACTATTACAACAGAGAATAAAGAAATTATGGATAAACGGCATAACCTTCAAGTATTAGGAGCTCTTAAAAATCTATTCTCCCCAAATAAAACTTATTTATCAGTAGCTAACAATCATGGAGGAGATTTTGGACCGAGAAACTTCTTAAATTCATTGCATCAATTAAAAGAATGGGGTTTCAATGTGTTTGGGACTAAAAAAAATCCCTTTGTTGATGTCAATGATAGAATTAGAATCTTAGGAGGTACCCAATGGACAAACCATCCATGTGATTATTTATATGATTTAAATGAACCTGAGAAGTACTTAAGAGAAAATTCATTCAATATAATATATCCTCATTGGGGTTATGAATTAGAACTGAATCCACGGATTAAATTAATTAAGAAAGCTAAGTCATTACTAGAGAAGTTTGATATTGTTATTGCACAACATTCTCACTGTCCTCAACCAATTTCACTTTATCAAGATGATGGTGCAAAAAAATTAATTGCTTATTCTTTAGGTGATTTTTGTTTCGGTTGGGATATAAAAAAATTGAAATATGAAATGTTCCGTTATGGAATAGCAATAAAGATCGAAATAGGCTTTAGTAAAAGTAATAAAATGCGAATTGGTAAAATCAATTGGACTTTCCTAAAAAGTCGACTTTTAAATGAAGGGACTTTTATTGTAGGAACTGTTGAAAATATACCTAATTTGATTAGATTGAGATATAAATTACCTTTTGATCATATTAAGAATGCAATATCTTCGTTAAGAGATCCTACCCACCAAAGGAATTATTCTTGGAAGATAATTACTGCAAAAAATAGATTGAAATATTGAAATTTCGTGAAACCTTGATTTCACGTAAAACTATACGTACCTGTATATCATCAGAATATTATTATTAGCGATATTAAATGTGTGTTTATGTAAGATAACTTTAAGACTTATCTACAAATATTCTTCCTAATATATTTTCATAATGATTCGATATAGTAAATTAAATGATTAAAAAAAAAATAAAAAAAAAGAAACATAAGTGGTTTTTGGTATTTACAATTCTATTTTTTGCAATTTCTGTATGTTCTTTATATGCTTTTCGATTTGAGAGCTATTTAGTTTATGAAAGAATAGTTTTTCAATCATCAAACAAAACACTCTATGCAAATCTGTATCATCCAATTAAAGAATTAAATTTTCAGCAAAAGACTCCTTTAGTTATATTTGCTCATGGGTTGGGAAGTCAAAAAGATTTGGATCCACGAGTACCAAATGAGCTTAC
>JBHLLU010000064.1:0-20321 GCA_048938895.1 Promethearchaeota archaeon | reverse complement strand
CAAAACATATTATAATATTTTCCAAGTTTCGGGTGTAATCCGACGTTTAAAGTTATTTTACGATTACTCTTTCTTCTCAAAGCCAATTCTAATTCTTCAAAAGAGGGATTATCAATTTCTAACCTATTAAATTCTCGTCCTAAAGAACGAGGATCTTGTGAATGGGCATCACTATTACTGAGGAATGTAATATTTTTGAGAGTATCTAATTTATCTGCCAAATCTGTATTTGCAGATAATCCCAGTTCTAAAAAATGTACTTTATCTATTGCATCTTGATAACAATCCTCCAGAGTCTCAAATTTATCTTGTCGAAAGATTGCTTTGAATGGTGTAAATGCATGAGCAGGACCAATTATACCCCCAGAATCTGTAATAAGATCAACCAATGCGGGAGGTGATAAATTTACTCGAGGTCTTCCACCCCATTCATCCAAAAGATTTTTTGAATGAGGTTCTAATTTTTTTTGCACTTCCTCTACTACTGTGAAATTCGGAAGTAAGATTACATGATGAATACTTTCCATGTCTTCAATTTCAGTTTGAAGTATAAAAAATACATCTTTATAAGAAAAGGAGCCATCTGATTCTTTTTTTAAATTGCTTTGCATATATTTAAGCCATTCTGGTTGTAAAATATCACCCGTACCAAGAATATTTAATCCTTTTTTTTTACAAGTTTCTAACATCGTGTCGAGATTTAGTGATTTGGATACTGCAATCGAGTGGGGAGAGTGAATATGTAAATCAGCATTGAATACATCCATCAGATATTGAAAATTTTTTTCTAATAAAAAGATTTTAATAATACGTTAATTATTTAACTTTAATTTATAACAAGCATTTTATCCTTAGTTTGGTCAGTTAATAAAATTCGATAAAATTCAATTGTATCTTTATAATTAACTCGTTCTAATTTTCCTTCTACTAACACATATTCTCCTTCTTTAGCTTGTTCACAGAAACGTGCTCGAAAAGAATTTATTTCTGTTATATCTTTTATATCAATTTTATTATCAGTTAATTTTTTCTCAAGGGGCTTAACATTACCAATTTTGTAAGTACAAGGAGTAAATATGGAATCTTTTGATTCAGTTATTAGTGCTTTCACTTTAATTCTTCCCATATTCGAGTACTCATAATCATAATAATTACCTTTCCAGTCCTTAGGGCTTTTTATATAACGAATAAAATAATCATAAACGGAAAATTTTCCTTGATGAAGCTTCCTTCGCTCACTCCTCATAAAACTTTCAAAAGAAATATCAGAACCCCCAACCCTCCAATCATAGTGAGTATTATATTCTTCCAAATTATACTTTCTGAGCAAACTACTCTCTTTCAATATATTAAAGAGTTTTTCTTGAAAATTATAACTATTTTCTGTGCCATAGATAATTATATCAATATCTGAGTCTTCTTCATTTAAACCAACCATTGTGGATCCTGTGATTCCTATTAAATCCGGAGAGATTCCTCCTTTTTCAATAAATAATTCACATAAATCTTTGGAATAACTCTCAAGAGTAGAAAGATTGTCGATTTCTTTCAAATTCTGAAAATATTCTCTCGGAGTATAAATTTTTTTAATATCTCGATTTTTAACAGCTTGTACTTCTATACCAAGTTCTTTAGAGTTAAAAAGGTATTGAGGATACATAGTTTTGATTAGGGAATAGCGTTCATCTAAATTGTATACTTTTTTATACTTGATTCCTTGTTTTATTCTATCCCCTTCTGGATGAGGATAAAATCTTAGGAAACAGATCTTTCTATCATTTGGATGAAATAACCCTTTTACATCAAAAAATAAATTAGATTCATTGGTCTCTATATAGTCTCCTTCTATACCTTCAATTATTTTCACGAATCTCACAAAAAAAATGTTATTTTTAGTAGTTTGAAGGAGTTTTTGATCTGATTTTATGTTTAGGGATAGTTTTAATTTTCCTTATTTCTTTTTCAAAATCTCGTTTTTCTCTTAAGAATCGTTGTTTATCTTTCTCAAGTTTTTCTCGTTCTCTCCTGATGGTATTTTTTTCATTCTCTAGTGAAATCTTTTCCTTTGCGATTTTTTTATAATCCTCATTTAACTTTTTGAGTTTATCTTCTAAATTTGGGATTTTATGCATTAAGGAGTTGTATCTGTCTTCAGCTCGAGGAATTTTCCTTTCTAATTCTTTAAATCTTGTGTCTTGTTGTCGGGTTCTTTTTTCTAGATCATTTGAGTCCTTATCTATTTTATCTCTATATTTTTTTAAATCTTCTTTTTTTTTTTCAATTTCACGTGCTTTTAAATCTAAATCTTTTTTCCTATATCGAGTTTTTTCTCGTTCTTCTTTTAACCTTCTTTTTTCGTCAGCTATCCTATTTCTTTCATCAATTATTTCCCTTTTTAGGCTATCGCGTTCTTTAGTTAGATTTTTTGCTTCATCTCTTAAATCCATTAACTTATCTTCTAAATCATTAATAGTTCTTTCTAAAGCACTCTCTCTTCTTTCCATCCCAGGAAGTTTTGTTTTGATCTCTTTTAAGCGGTTCTCTGAATTTTGCTTTTCATTTTCTAAATCATTTTTGTCTCTACTTATTTCCTCCCGTAAATTATCTAATTTCTCTTGAAATTTGTCAAGTTGAGCTTTCTTTTCGCTTAGTTCTTCATTTTTTCTCCTATATCTCTCTCTTAACTGGTTTTCTTTCAAAGCTAAATCGTCTTTTTGTTTTTCAATGTCATTTCTCGCTTGTTTTAAGTCATTTCGTAATAAATCCCTTTTTTCGGTGAGGTTTCTGACCTCAGTTTCTAGGTTCTTCCTTTTTATTTCAAGACTTTTGATATTATCATTATAATTTTCAATTTGGTTAACTACTTTTTCCCACTCACTCTTTTCTTTATCTAAAGCTATTCTCTCTTTTTTAATTTTTTTTAATAGTCTTTTATCGAGTGGAAGATCCATCTCTTCTTCTGGTGTTTTTTCTCTAATCTTATGTTTTGGAATAGGTTCTTCATTCATATACATTCATTTAATATCTAATTATGCTAATAATTTCATATTAACCCCGACTCTAAAGTGTTTGCATTTTACTAAAAATAAGTCCTGAAAAGAATTTTAAATATTTTGCATTTTTAATAATGCAGTTAAATGAGGTCATTAATTTTATTTTGAGATTTATTCTTTTATATCTCGATTCTATTTATATATTTAAATTTCTTTTATGTATATGTATTCATAACAAAGGAGGTTATATAATTTTAATGGGATTTGACAATGATTTTGATGAGGATTTGGATTTGGATGAAGAGTTAGATGAAGAGTTAGACGAAGATTTGGAAGAAGATTTAGAAGAACCTTCTACTAAGACTCCTGAAGAAGTAGTTGAATCCAAAACTCCTGCACTAAGAGTTACTACTGAAGGGAAAAAGATTTCCGTATATTTCATGTCTACTATTGGTCCAGGTGAGAAAAAGCAGAAATTAAATGTAAATACGGGCAATAATGTTGGAGATATTAAAGAAACGGTAGCAAACTTATTTGGATTAGATCCAGCTGATTTTCATTTATCTTCTGGTGGAGTTACTATGGATGAGGGTTCATTTTTAAAAGATTACAATATAAATGATGGTGACGACATTTTGTTAATTCCAGCAAGTACAGCGGGGTAAAATTATAGAAAGATCATTTAAAATATCATTAACTTTTTTTATCCTCTATTTTTTCTTGAGGGAATTAAAGCTATCTCATCATCATCTACTATATTGAAGTCTTTTATTTGTGATTGATCATCTAACAATATTCCTCCTGAAGAGAGTAAAAAACTTTCTGGAGTATAATCAAATATTATGCCTATTTTTTCTTTTAATATACCAATAAATTCATCAGTGTTAATTATTAATATTTTTGTTTTATCACCGGGTTCAACTAATGATCTTATAAAAACACGAATCTGGTCTTCAGTATCATAAGTACTTAGAATCGGTGTATAAGTAACTTTTTCATCAACTTTATCTCTATTTCTCAACATATTTTCAAACAAGGTCTTTCTTTCATTTGAATCAAAATAAAGCATTTCTTGGATGAAGTTAATTTTATCAATTGGAGATAAATCAAGGAGATTTATTTTAATTAATTCTTCCTTACTAAAAACTGAAAAAATATACTTATCGATTATTTCCATATCCTTATAACTTTCATCTGATTCAACATACTCTTTAATTAAAGGTATAGCATCAATATAGTATTCAATGATATCAACAGGTTTCATTTTAATTGATTTAGGTTCAGGTATTTTTTTTCTTTTTATTTTATCTTCCCAACTACCTTTAGATTGAATAATTGTATACACAGTACTAGTAGATAGAACAGCAACACTACCAATCGATAGAATGAGAAATAAGGAATAATTTTTGATACGAAATAAGAAAAAAAGAACATAAATAAAAATACAGACAGCAAAAAGAGCAAAAATACTAAAAATTCTATTTTTTTTTTTCATAATTTTTTAATTAGATTGTTTTCTGAATGTAAAATATAATATTTAAAATTTAAATGAGATTGGAATGAAAATGAAGTTTTTTTGTTTAACCACCATTAATTAATTTTTTTATCTTTATGTAATTCTTTTTGTTAAGTTTGAAGAGTTTTCTCTTAATATCCTTTTCAATATTTATTAATTTCAGATCCGTTAAGATAGACAAGTATTTTTTGATTGTATTATGATTTTTTTTTAAACCAGTTGCTATTTCTGTAATTTTTAATGCTCTATTCTCTTGATCCATAAACTGAATTATTTTTTGAAGAATTTCTTTTTTCAAATAATAATATAACTCGTCATATTTAGGATTTGATTCAAATTTAAAGAAAACTCTATGATTGTTAATTTGTTTTGATCTTACGAATTGGAATTTTTCTAAACATGATAAATGCCATAAAGCTTGATTACTACCGATATGCAGGGTTTTCATTATTTCATTAATATTTGAGGGATTCTTCTTGATGTAATTAAAGATCTCATTCCTTTTTGGATGTTCAATAATATTGTTTTTCATTAATCTTGTACCAGGAAGAATAATTCTTTGTTTAATTAAATCCTTTAAGATTAATTCAATTCTATTCTCATTTATATTAGGATTATACCTCACTCTATTACTAATAAACGATATAATTTCTCTTACAGAAAAAAAGGTTTTTTTCACTAAATACTCTTCTACTAATTCAAGAACAATAGATTCTGCATTATCCAAAGAATTCATAAGCTTATGTTTTTATAGCATTGAAATTTTTGGTCTTGTATATTTGTATATATATTAATAGGCATTCATACAATTTATAGTATAATTTCTTCTAAATCGTAATTTCCTCCATCTCAATTTTGATGTTTTTAAAAAAACTTCAAAATCATTCCAATTGATTTTATATTATCTTTTTAATATGTTCTTATTAAGTTTAAAATTAATAACTAAATAAAAATCAAGAAATAACAAAAAAAAGGAAGTGTTTTGAATGAGTTTTGATGAATTTGATGAAAATTTAGGTGAGGAGGAACCTTTAAGATCTAAAACTCCTGCCTCTAAGACTCCTTCTGGAGGAAAAAAACTTACTTTATATTTCATGTCAACTATTGGTCCTGGAGAAAAAAAAGAAAAATTAACAGTTAATGACAGTAATCAAGTAAGAGATATTAAGCGAACTTTAGGTAATCTTTATGGGCTTGATCCAAATGATTTTCATTTATCTTCTGGCGGAGTTACAATGGATGAAAATAGTTCTTTGAGAGACTATAATGTCAATGATGGTGATGATATTCTTTTGATTCCTGCAAGTACTGCGGGTTAGACTTATATAATTCTCTTCATAAAATATCATATTAGGGCTTTAAGCCCCTAATTTTTTTTATTTTTTAATATTCATAATTGGTGAAAATAATGAAAAAGAGTTCAGATTTTTTTAGTAAAGATCTAACATCAGAAGAACGAAATTTATATGATAGGCAATTTAGACTTGAGGGATGGTCACAGAAACTAGTAAAAAATTCTCGAGTTTTAATAGTGGGAGTTGGTGGATTAGGATGCGAAATTGCGAAGAACATAGCAATGTTAGGTGTGGGTCATATAGATTTGGTAGATCTAGATATTATAGAACATTCAAATTTAAATCGTCAAATTTTATTTGCAGGTGCTAAGTTAGGAGAACCTAAAGCAAATGTTGCTGCAAAAAAATTAAGTGAAATTAATCCGAATATAGTTATCAAAGGGTATTATAGTTCCTTAGAAAGATTGGATCCAGAATTATATAAGGCAGCTGATGTTGTCGTGGGGGGTCTCGACTCCATGAACGCTCGTTTAAATTTAAATGCTCAGTGTATTAGATTTAGAAAACCCTTAGTAGATGGAGGAGTATCAGGTTACCATGGTCATGTTTATACCGTTTTTCCTTACAAAAATGCATGTTATGAATGTAATCCTCTCCCAGTGGGAGCAAGTGATGAGATGGCAGCATGTACAGTCGTTGGCGTACCGAGAAAAAGAATTCACTGTGTTTTCAAGGGAGATATGGCCTTTAAGGAAAACTTTGACAGGGACCCCAATCCAAAGAACATTGATGATATTAAGTATATTCAAAAAATTGCTAATGAACTGGTAAACAAACACAATTTCCTCCCTGAGTATACTGAAGATGATATTGTTAAAATTATTGATAGGCATGATCCAGGAATTATAACCATCAATGCAATTATTTCTGCATTACAATCGCATGAAGTTGTAAAAATTCTTCATTGGAATAAAGGTCATAAGGGTTTAGGTCAACCTATCAAAACATATGTTATTTTTAATGGAATAACCATGATGTTTTATCATATTGAAAAGAAAAGGAACCCAGAATGTTCTCAATGTGGTAAAGATGTTCGAAGATTCGTAGTGAAGTTGAATAAAAGTTCTCCATGTAGTAATGTAATTAAAACCTTAGAAAATCATGGTTTTAAACTAGATCCTGATCTAGAACCTGTTATAACATTACTGGATTTTAACGATGTCAAAATGATAGATTTAGAACAGAATCCAATTCAAAACGGTTTAAGAGATTATGAATTTTTAACAATTGCAGGATTTAAGGAAGGAGAAATTTTTGTAACTCTTAAATTCAAATAAGATTTTGTACAAAAGTGTGTTTTATAGAATAATTAAAAATATAACTATAAATTTAGATATTTAATATAAAGAATAAGAATAAATCTAAAGGGTTGAGATTATGAGTATAAGAAGTAGTCGGATCTCCCAAGATTTTGCTGGATTAAAAAAATTATATAAACAAGGAACTATAATTCAGTTAAAACCATTTAATCCTCAAAGAAAGAGTATAGATCATTTAGCAATGACTATTAAAGGTCCCAAGGGTACGGCTTATGCAGGTGGTCTCTTTAAGTTAGAAATGAGATTTCCTACTCAGTATCCTAAGCAGCCACCATTTGTTAGATTACACACACCGATTTGGCATCCGAATTTTTGGGCAAAGCCGAGTGAATATAAAGGACAGAGAAATATATGTTTGGCATTAGTAGATCCATCACTAGTTGGAAAAAAGGGTGGCTGGAGTCCATCAAAATCAGCTGTTACTGTCGTTCAGGCGATAATCGCCATGTTAAACACACGAGGTAAGTATGTAAATCCAACTGATGTTTTCAATAAAAAGGCAGCAATAGAAATGATGAAAAATCAGAAACTTTTTGAAAAAAAAGTAAAAACTCTTGTTAAAAAGTATGCTACTAAAAAGTGGTGAAAAACAGAATGGGAGAAGAAAATAAACATATAGACTCTATTAAAGAGACGATAAAATTGAAAATTAAAGACATAATTAAAAAGGAACTATTAGAAGAAATTTATGAAGAATTAAAATTTGAAGAAAAAGAATTAGTTAATGAAATTAGCTCGATGATTTCTAAAAAAACTCCCGAAAAGCAAACAATTAAGCATTCAAATACCATTCAGGCTAGATCAGACACAATAAACGTAGAGGAAATAAGTAATAATGATGAAAAAATAGAAAAGGAAGTATACATTTCAGTAAAAGCAATTCTAAAAGTAGCAAGTCATGCCCTTAAGTATGCGAATTCTAGAATTCCCAAACGAAATTGGGTAGAAGTAATAGGACTACTTGCAGGAAAAGTAATTGATAGATATGGCATTTTACATATTGAGGATTACTATCCTATGGGTCATGGAACAGCAGTGTATGCTGAAATAAAAGATTATAGAAATTATGCTAGAGCCTTTCAAGATATTAAAAAACAAAAGTTATTTATTTGTGGTTGGGCACATAGTCATCCTTCTTATGGATGTTTTATGTCTAACGAAGATATTGGCACTCAAGCAAGATACCAAAAACTTTGGAATAAAGCTGTTGCACTTGTTATAGATCCATACCTTATTAACGGAACTTCAGCAGGCTTTGAAATTTATCGTGCTGATTTAACCACTAAGAGTTGGTATCCCTTAGTTTATGGTATTAAAGGGTCACTAGACATTCGCATGCTTCCAGAAATACTAAATTTTATGAATCCCATTATTCAGGGAAAGCCGGTATATCTAGAATATGATGAAGATTAAATAATAAAATTCAAGGTGGTTTAAAAGCGGTGGTAAAAACTAAATCAATAGTCCTACTACTCCTTGTGTTTACAATTATAGGAATAATTCATGGGGCAATCCTAAATTCCGTTAATGTCTTTATTAGCTGGTTATTGATTGGGATCTGGTTAATATTTTCTTTTAAAGTTTTAAAAAACATTAAACAGCACCGCGAATATAACTCACCTCATAATACCGCATTTTTTACTATAGCTCCTCTTTTTATTGGAATCTTTTATTCAATTTGGGGGAATTTTACAGGTTTGTTAGGTGAAAATCTTTTAGAAAGTACCGATTTATATTTAAGTTGGTGGAGTATTCTATTCGGGTCTCCCTATATTTTATATGGTTCAATCTCTCTTTATCGTTGCTTTAAGAAATATAATGTGATTTATTTTGGTACTAAATCTATCGATGCGCGTAAATTTGGTTATATCTTGAGTATTTCAATTGTGCTTTTCATTGTAATATATTGGTTAAGTTTTTATTCTCTTGTCGACTTTTATGATCCTTATTTCCTACCTGCTCATCTCTTTGTAGATCTTAATCTTTTGATATTGCTTATAGTTACAATCTTAATAATAATTATTCCGGGATTATTTGGAACAAGATCCCGATTGCCCCAGCTAACTAGAGATTATATCACTCAACGTACAAATAGATTAAACCAATTAACAACACCTAGATCTAATACAACGCCAAGAAGATATAGAGAAAGCACTCGGACAACTATAAGAGCAACTCCAACACCTTCAATTAGAACTGTGACTAATAGATCAAGAACTGTAAGTCATTCATCAAGATCAACACCGACCTCACAGAGAAGATCTGCAACTACAAGTGTTAAAACATCAACTAAAACTACAAGGACAGGATCAACAGGAAGTCAAGTACGTAGCCAAAAGAGTATGAGAAAAATAACTAATTTTAATATATATAAACCTAATGCAGCACGCTTATCAAAAGAGGATTTTAAATGCATTTTTTGTTTTAAATTGCCTAAACTTCCCGAAGATAGAGGAAGGGGAATAATTTTATGCCCAAATTGTAGATATCCTGCTCATGCAGATGAATTTAGGGATTGGTTGAGAAGTTCAAACTTGTGTTCTAGGTGCAATGCTCCAATTCCAGCTAGTTATAAAAAAAATCCAAAAATTTTACCTGTTAAAAGTTATATAATTGTAATAAAGCACTTTGTAAATAATAGGAAATAAATTCCACTAAAAAGTTATTTAATTTTTTGCTTGTAATTTGTTTTTTAATTCCCCTATTGTAGTTTTTAATTCAGCATATACATTATGTAAATGTATGCTTTCTAAAGATTCAATTTTAAATTTAATTTCAAAATTATTTTCAAGATTTGGAAAATCTCTTAGAATGAAATTCTTTGCCATTTCTCTTATAACATCTTCAGAGAATAGTGGTTTTAGGTGAGCAGTTCTTACCAATTCAGCTTCCTCTGGTCTCTTTAATACGGATTGGATTTTACCGCTCATAGATTCTTCTATCACATCGATTATATCTAAAACATCAATTTTATGGTTAGATAGATCTTTTATCTGCAGGATTATCGTTCCAATTGATCTCTGATTATGTGATGAAAATGGAAGAATATTGATTAATTTTTTAAGGTCCTCTTCTGAAACATTAATATCTTTCCGTGTTTTGATGACTTCAGCAGCATATTCTTGTGACATCTCCTTGGCACAGGGACATACCGTCATTCCTACAGCACTAGCCCCAATAAAATATATGTAATCAATTTCACCAATTCCTTTTCTTTTAGCTTTAACAAAAGAGCTAATATCGTAAGATTTTTGGATATTTCTTGTATTATTTTCTCTGACTTGAACTACAATCTTTCCTTCTAATTTCACTTCCGCTTTTGAAGTATATGGATGCTTTTCTAATAATTTTCGAATTATCCTATCTCCAACTAACTCGATTGTTGGAGTGGGTTTAAAGATTACCTCGTTTATCACTTCTTCTATAGTTTCCGAAGTCCTCGACATATGAATGCCACGTTGCTGAGCAGGAAGGTTTATTAGTGCAGAAATCTTAGGATAAAATGAGTATTTTTTATTCTCTTGTACAATTTCAACTTTTTTCTCTAGTCCGACAATCCCAACTTTATCTATTGCAATATCAAATTCTGACCCAGAATCTTGAAGATCCATTTTAAATTTGTGAATTCTAATTCACCTGTATATAACTTATTTTTTTCTCTAAATTAGAAAAAGATGAATCGGTTATAATAGTTAATATAAATTAAAATAAATCATTTTTACTGAGTATTAGATAATTTGAAATAACTTAATGTTATAGTAATATATTAAAATAACTCGTTCAATCATTATGTTTCAGAGAACATAATAATGCATGAAACAATAGTCCATAGTCCCTATGCATTAATTGGGGATGATCTAGATTTAGCGAAGAATGTATTTATAGAAATTGATAAGGAAGGTAAAATTAATAAGATTTCATATGAAAATCCTGAAGAAAACCTTCAACCATTAAAAATTGACCAATCTACGTTATTAATTCCTGGTTTGATAAATTCTCATGTTCATATTGGTGATAGTTTTGCTAAAGAGATTGGAATTAATAAAGAATTAAATGAAATTGTTGCTCCACCATTTGGTCTAAAACATCAGTTGTTAAGACAAACCTCACAGGAAATCATTAGATTTGGCATAGAGAAAGCAATTTTAGAAATGTTTTCGAGTGGGATTACCTGTTTTATAGATTTTAGAGAAGGAGGAATTGAAGGTGTAAGCCTTCTAAGGAAAATTTTAGAAAAAACACCAATTAATTGTCGAATATATGGGAGGTTTATGGATGAGAGTGAAATAGGTTTAATATTTGAGCTAGCGGATGGTGTGGGGCTAGCAAGTTATGATCAGATTTCAATGAATAATAAAAATTATATTGCAAAATCAAAATTAGATTTTGAAAAGATGATAGCATGTCATTGTGCTGAGAACATTCGCGATTCTAAAATATTAGAGAGTCTCTTCAAAGATAATTTGGTCGATATTATCATTCACGGAACAAAATTAACTAAAAGCGATTTAGTACAAATACAAAAGGAGGAGAAGGCATTAGTTTTATGCCCTCGTTCAAATGGATATTTTGGTGTGGGATTTCCACCTATAACGGAAATACTAAAACTTGGAATTCCTGTATCCTTAGGAACGGATAATCTAATGACCAATAATTCGGATCTTTTTGAAGAAATGCGCTATATATACCGAATTTTTAGAGTATTAGGAAGTTATGACAAAACAATACAATTAACCTCAAAAGCGCTCTTAAGAATGGTTACCATTAATGCAGCTAAAAACTTTAGGCTAGAAAATAAAATGGGATCAATCTCTGAGGGAAAAATGGCAGATTTCTTTCTTGTTGACCTGAATGACCCAAATTTTTATACTAAAAACTTAAACAATTCCAATATTTATGATGTTATTGTACAAAGATTAAAATCAGAGAATATAAAAAAGACTTATATAAAAGGAGAAGTAGTGTTTGAAAGAATATAAAAAACCTTATGTAATATTAAGTGCGGCTATGACAATTGATGGGAAAATTGCTTCAAAATCCGGTGATTCTGAGCTTTCGGATGAAGAAGATTGGAGGGAAGTTCATAAACTACGCAGCCAAGTAGATGCTATTATGGTTGGAAAGGATACAGTTCTAAATGATAATCCAAAATTACACATAAAATTTTTTGAACATAATGGATATTTTCGAATTGTTGTTGATAGTAAGTTATCAATCCCAATAGAATCAAATGTTATATCATACCAACCAGAAATTTACCCTACAATCATCTGTACAACAGAAAATGTTCCAGTTAGTAAAATAAAGAAATTTGAGAGCCATAATATAAAAATAATTCAATCAGGAAAAGGAGAACGTGTCGATCTGCGAAATCTTATGCCACTCCTAAAAAAATCTGGAATAAAATCAATTATACTTGAAGGAGGGGGGAATTTAAACTGGACTTTCATTAAAGAGGATTTAGTAGATGAAATTAGGTTAACAGTTGCGCCTTGGATTGTTGGTGGTAAAGAAGCAATCAGTTTGGTTGAGGGTTTCGGTTTTGATACTATGAGTGAGGCCACTAAATATGATCTAATTAATTTAAGCTGCCGAAATAATTATGTTATGCTAAAATATAAACGGAATATGTTATGATTCAAAAAAATATAGATTATTTCAAAAAAAGTCCTCTTAGAAAACTAAGGGAGAATGTCAGAGAGATTAAATCTGAATTACCAAAAGAAGAACGTTATTTAATCACGTATTCTAAAAATTTTACATTATCTCTCTCAAATTATTGTCAAAATTTCTGCGGATATTGTTTCTATAACCATAGAATTCCCAAGTTAGGGATGGAGCAAAATGTCGTTTTACTTGAAAAAGAAAAGATGGAAGAAATAATTCAGAAGGGTATTGATTATAACTGTAAAGAAACATTAATTATGTCAGGGGAAAAAGTTGAGGTCTTTGAAAATGTTAGAAACGAATTAAAAAAGAGAGAGTATACTAATTTCATTAAATTTGTGAGTGAAATTTCTAGTAATTTGTTGAAGTTGAACTTATTACCTCACACAAATATTGGAATCCTTACTTTTAATGAACTGAAACAATTAAAGAGCTACAATGCCAGTATGGGGCTTATGCTCGAGAGCACAAGTATGAAATTATATGAGAAGGGAGGTGTACATGAGCAATCGCCTGGAAAAATCCCTGAAAAGCGTATAGAACATATTCAAAATGCAGGAAAGTTGAAGATCCCTTTTACTACAGGTCTCCTTTTAGGAATAGGAGAATCTATAAACGATAGAATAAAAGATTTATTTTTAATTAAAAATATTCATGATACTTATGGTCATATTCAAGAGATAATTATTCAGAATTTTGTAAATAAACCCGGAATTCCCTACCAACCAAAAAAAAAAATCAGTTTTGATGAGATTCTAAGAATCGTTGGAATTGCGAGAATAATATTTGAAAATAATATTGCTATTCAGGTACCTCCAAATTTAATATCCGGATATGAAAAGGAATTTATTGAAATGGGGATTGATGATTTTGGGGGAATTTCACCATTTACTTTGGATTATGTAAATCCAGAGAACCCATGGCCTTACATCGATGAGTTAAGCAAAATTTGCAGCTCTAATGGTTATCTCCTCAAGGAAAGACTTCCAATTTATGAAAAATTTATATCGAGAAGTGGTTTCTGCTCAGAAAGTATTAAAAAAGTCATAGATAATATAAATAATGATGGATACTGATATTTTTAATCACATAGAAAGAGAAACAAAGGCAATTTTAAAGAAGGCATTAAATAATATTGAGATCACCCCTGATGAGGCTTTAAAACTACTAGGTGTTCAGGGAAAAGAATTTTTAGTGCTACAATATACAGCAAATGAGCTTTGCCTAGATAAAAAAGAGAATATTGTAACCTTTGTAATTAATCGCAATATTAACTTCACAAATATATGCTTTCAAGGTTGTAAATTCTGTTCATTTAGTCTACCAGCTAATCATGAAGATGCGTTCTTATTTACATTGGATGAAATTAAAGAGCGGACTATTGAAGCAAAAAATTTAAACTGTACAGAGGTATGTATTCAGGGAGGGATAAATCCTGAACTCAGGTTTGATTTTTATTTAGATATTCTTAAAATGGTTAAAGAGGTTGATAAAAATTTGCATACTCATGCGTTTTCACCTCAAGAAATCTTTTTCATGTCAAAATTATACGGTAATTCAATCGAGACAACCTTGAAAGAATTAAAAAAGGCAGGATTAGATTCAATCCCTGGTACTGCGGCAGAAATTTTAGTTGATGATGTCAGAAAAATTATATGCCCCAACAAGGTATCTACTCAACAGTGGATTAATATTATCACCACAGCGCATAATTTAAGAATCCCGACAACATCAACAATCATGTATGGACATATTGAAACGAATAATGATAGAATAAAGCATTTAAATATTCTAAGAGAAATTCAAAAAGAGACGAGAGGATTCACAGAATTAGTACCTTTACCTTTTGTAAAAGAAAAACCGATGTTATCGAGATTAGAAGCACATCCTTTAAACCCAAATTATGGAATGGCAGATTTAAAGTTATTCTGTGTTTCAAGGATATTTCTAAATAATTATATTGATAATTTACAATGTTCTTGGCCAAAATTAGGTCCCAAATTGGCTCAAGTCTCTCTAAATTATGGCGTAAACGATTTTGGAGGAACATTAATTGAAGAGAACATATCTAAGAGTGCAGGAGCAGATTTTGGTGAATATCTTCCTCCGGAAGAGATAATAGCAATCATAAAAACTGCAGGAAAACGTGCGGCACAAAGAGACACCTTATATAATATCAGAAAATATTATGATTGACGAGTTTGTAGATATTCTAAGAAATAGCGTTGAGCTATTAAATCAGTATTAACCATTCCTAAAACTTTTCCATCTTCTACTACCGGCATTGCAGAAATCTGAAACTGTTCTAATTCTCGGACTATGTCTACAATAGAAAAATCGGGGGCAGCTGTAATTACGTCTTTTGTCATTATTCTTTCAATAATCGCATCACAACTATTTGAGGCTACGGCAGCAGTAACATCCCAATCTGTAATAACCCCCACAAGTTTTTCTTCGGAAAGTACTGCTATTATCCCACTATTTTCTTTAATCATTAATTCAGCAGCTTCTTGAATATTACTATTTACATCAATTGTTGGAATTGATATCATGATATCTTTTGCTGTTCGTTCACTTTCCTTTGCAGTTAAACGTTGAAGACTAATTCTTTCGGCTGCCGTGCTAGGAAGCATATCTGGATTTGCTGCTAAAAGGTCCACATGTTCAATCATGTTATGGTGTATTACGTCTTCCCTATATTCTTCTCCAGCTATTAATCTCTGTTTTGAGAGTTCTATAAACTCTTTGGAATGATCATTTAACCATTTATCTACTTTGTTACGATCTCCTAGAATTTCTATGGGTACTTGAAGATGTTCTGGAGTTTTAATAATGTGCTCTTGAGCAGCAAAAATAACACCACCAGAATTGACTAAATAATCGTTAGCAATCATAACACCTCTTTCTCTATACACTATTTGTTCCATCCTAGTCCTGGCTGCTTTCCGGTTAGGATCAGGGCTATATGTATTAGCACCTTCTACTATTAATGACCACTTTCCCATTCGATCAACAGTAGTAGTAGGAGATTCAGAAGGACGAACTCCTAAATAATTAAATATTGGGGCAGCAGGGATAAAACAAAAAGCACTTTCAAGAAGTAAATTGTTTCGATTGGTCGAAAATTTAATTGGGTGTTTGTAGCCTTCTGAGATGATGTTTTTTTGGAAGTAATTATATGTTACAAGGTGATTTTTTTGCCATAGACTAAAAAGATCACTTACTGGTAATCCTGCTTCATTGTATAAATATCCCTCCAAATCACTAATTCCAATTACTCTTGCTTCTGGAATCCGTTTCTTAAGAATACGTGCTGCATGAGCACCGACTGCACCAAATCCTTGGATTAAAACCTTCAAATCTTTTATTTCAGGAATTTCTAGGCTTGCAAATTGAGTAAGTACTCTCAATCTTGGTAGAATCTCTAATAAGGTTTGAAGTGCAATTACGATTCCCCCCGCCGCGGCCCCAAGTTCATCGATCCGATTTCCACCCATATCAGCGGGTTTAGAAACTGCGCTATCCAGCCCATTTTCGATAGCTATTGTTTTCATATCAGCATCATTTGTACCAACATCTGGTCCTGGTACATAAATATCTTTGTATCTATTAATTAGACGTGCAAAACTACGGATTACTTCATTATGATTATCTTGGGAGAGCTCTCGATCGGCCACTATTCCTGCTTTCCCCCCTCCATATGGAAGATTAGCTGCTGCATTTTTTAGGGTCATCCCCCTTGCTAAATTATGAATATCAGAAGGCAATATATCAGGAAGCATTCTGATACCACCCATACTCGGTTTACCCATACTCAAATTATCCACAACTAGATATCCACCAATTTCTAAAGGAGATTGTTCATCCCAAATACAAGAAACAAGATATGGTCCTAATTTGTCAGCATAGATTCCAATTCGAGATAGTAGATGCTCATCTACTTTACTGAATTCCAAGAAACATTTTCCTTTATCCTTTTTGAGTCTTGTTTTTAGAGTGGCTTCTGGTAATCGTTCTTTAAGAAAAATATCCATTTTCTTTGGTATCATTATTGATCCCCCTTTACTATACCGATCATTTTTGGTTGATTATAATTTACTAATATGAGTTTTTTTAATTTATAATTGTCTTATTTAAAGCATTTATCTCCTAGAATTATTCAGTATTAAAAGTAACTAATTAATTATATCATTGATGAGAATTATATATGGGAACTGTTCCTAAAAAACTTTTAGTAATCGGCATAGATCAAGCTATACCCTATCTCATACACAAGTTTTATGATGGTGAATATTTCTGTGAAATTAATTGATGTTACTCCGACATTAGAACACCTGATGCGAATTCCATCTCCAAAAAATTCACAGGAATTTCTTGTGTAGTTAATAATTAAAATCTTATGATGAATCTAATTTTTTTTATAGGTAAAAGCATTTTAATAAATAATCTAATTTATCAAAAATTAGAAATGGTGTTATAATGACAATATCAATTATTGCAACTGTAAAAATACAAGAAGGTAAAATGGAGGAAGCAAAAGCAGCTTTAAAGAAAATTGTTCTAAAGATCAAAGAGCAAGAACCTGGTACATTAGTGTACCAACCTCATGTTGTGAAGGAAAATCCGAACATTATTATTTTTTATGAAAAATATGCTGACGAGGCTGCTTTCAAGGCACATGGGGCTAATTTAGGCAAAAATATGGCTGAATTTACGCCCTTTTGCGTTCCAGAAAGACCAGGTATACAAACCCTTGAAGAAATTTAAATTATTACATTTTTTTTATTTATTCATCCTGAATATAAGGTTTTCCAAGGAGTAGGCATATTTCAGCTTTCTTCAGTTCTCTTCCTAAATAATTTAGATGATATAAATCATCTGATATTTCCTGCTTTATTATTTCTTTACTGAGGGCTTCAGCATTTTCTCCACTATAAGCATGAAGCAAGATGTCTTTATTTGAATAGAATAGAACATAAATCTTTCTTTGAATTTGGTTCAAAAAAATTCTAAAATACCCTTTTTCATCAGGTTGATAATCAGGAATTAGATCATCTACAATGATTGCATTATTCTCCTTTATTGAAGGTATTTTTTGATTGACTTTACCTTTCGCCTTAAATAATGATAATCCTTGATTTATCGGGGGGGTGTTTTTGTATTTTGCTAAATAGTTAAGTTTTATACTATCTTTCAATTCCCGCACCCCACCAAATAATTTAGGACTGTGTTCAACAGTAAATAAAATACTAATATCTAATTCTGCTGCTATACTAGCTAAAAGGCCGTTTATTCCTACAGAATCTATATCCATAAGTTCAACAACGTTTGAGATTCCAAAAAATAGGGGAACTTCCAAACCTTTATTCTTTTCAAGTTTAATTTGTTTTTTATAAAGGAAATAAGAATTTAAGGAATTACATATTCCTGGAGTAATAGGTGTCTCTAGTAATGGATCGGCGATAATTTTCTGAAATCCATTCTTCTGTAATTCTTTTGTCAGATTAAACAAATTCTTAACACGGACTTCAGGTTCTTTTGGAAAATAGGCATTCTTTAGGTTAGTTGGTAGGATTACAATAGGAATGTCTTTGGGAAGATCCAAGAATTCTTTATAGCATCCCATATCTAGGCTAAGGATAAGGTCAATATCTTCATCTACTGCAGCTTTAAGTTCCTTCTGATCCATCGAATCAATACTTACTAAAACATCATATTCAGATCGAATTAAACTAATTATTTCTTTAACTCGTCCCGGATCTGGTTTATTAGAAACACATCCAATATCTATAATTTTAGCTCCAGATTCAATGTAATGCTTAGCTTTGTTAAGGATTTTTGGATTAGATTTTTCCGGACAATTCACAATCTCAGCGATTATTGGGGGAGGTAAATTTTTACCGATAATTAAATCTGATTTATCCTCCCTCAAATAGAAGGTGTGGTGACAAATCTCATTTTTTGCTTTTTCAATTTGTTTTTTTAAAAGTTGGTGATATATATTTTCACCTGATTCTTCAAATAATTTATTTGCCGGAATACTAGTAGATAATTCAGTTTCATCCAAATTATTTAGAATTTCAGGTAAATCAGAGGCAAATTCTGGTCCTTTTCTAATTTGTATAGAAAATTTTTCTTCTATCTTAGAAGTATCCCATTGCACGAATCCAGGAAGTAAAATTAAGTCATAATTAGATATTATTATTTTTTCTAAAATTTGGGATGTAATATTCTCTGTTAAGAACGCTGAAATAGTTACAGGTGCTTTTATAACACTAATTTTATGTTTTGAAATTGATTTAATGATCTTTTCTATTATCTGATAACTAGACTGACCAGTTACTATTAAAATTTTAATTTAAATCACGTAATAGTTTTTCTTTTTCGAATGGAATAAATATATCATCTAAAATTGAACCAGATGCATTTTTGAGTTGTAAATTTGTAATAATTGGTTCAAATTCTCCTCCAAGAATTCCATTGGCTATGAAGGCTGCACCCTGAGCGGCCCGTTTTGCAATTTGACTATAAGATTTCATAATTCTAACAGGTGCGACATTACTTAACCCATTTATCATTTTATCTTTTAAATATGATAAATTTGATCCCCTTCCAGCTAATAAAATCTCTGTGATTTTGTCTTTATTAGAAAATGAGGATGAAATTCCAAAAACTGCTTTTTTCACACTAGAAATATATGCTTTAAGTGCAATTTTTGTTTGTTCATCCTTTTCAGCTAAAAGAGTTATTTCCTTTAAACTTAAATCAGAATAACCCGAAATATAGGCTACACCTCCTTTATATATATTTTTTTTATGAATTGTCTTGATTAGATATGCTAGTTCTCCATCAAGAGAACCACTTGCTCTGAAACCAAGTATGTTTGATCCTCCAATACCATCAATTATCTGCCCATTTTCAATTGCGAGTACTGCAGTAAAGCCATAACCAATTTCAACCATAATAAAATTTACTTTTTCGGGAGGAAGATTTAATCTTTCCATTTGATCTCTGATTCCTGTGACTGAGGTGCAAATTTTATCAGCTGTACCCATATCAACTTTATTAATTTTCCGATATCTAGGAACTGTGGGTAGATGTTTGACTCCTGGGACAATAATACCAGGAATTTGTTGAGCTTTGATTAATCTTAATACTTTTCCAAGACCAAGAACTTGATTTTTTTCTTTTTGGTTGAATTTCAATAATGTAAAAAAAATATCTTTTTCATCTAATTCATTTACATTTTTCATAGGAAGGCCAAAACCAGAAGGGGCAACCATCAAATTTATATTTTTAACAGAATTAATGACATCAATTGCCTTTTGAGGGTCCTCGACCAAATCTTTTGTGGGTAAAGAGGTATCTAGGATTGTATTATTATCTTCCAATCCAAAGAAGTCCCAACTCTTCGACCCAGGATCAATTCCAAGAGATATCATTTTTACAAATTAAGTCAAAACTATAAAAA
>JBHLLU010000001.1:0-185936 GCA_048938895.1 Promethearchaeota archaeon | reverse complement strand
AGATCCAGCACTTGTAATAGCATAAATACATTGTTCCTTTAACCTTTGATTTTCCATTATTAATTTTGGAATTTCCGTAGCTAATTGTGGGGCGGCTATTTCTCTACGTGACGTTCTTATATTAAAGCCAAAAGGTTTATCGGTATGCTCAACAACCTGTAACATATTTTCTTTCATAATTTGGACAGGATTCCTCCCCTTTTGATAATCACTTAGTAAAGCACTATGGCTTAAGACACCAAGCCCACCCGCCTCTGAAACTGCAATAGTTAACTCCGTGGTATAAAAGGGACCCATTGGGGCAGCTATGATAGGGTGTTTAATCCCTAACATTTTGGTTATATTTGTTTCTATTACCATTTTTTTCTATTCACTTTGAATTTATATTCTTAATAAATTAAATGGAGAAATTTTTTGCAATGTAAATATTTTATCACTAATTTTGAACCTAGATTATCCCTCTATTTAAATAACAGACATTTTTAAATAATTAACTTGGGAAACTTTTTTACAAGCACTGAGTTGGAGTAAATATTTAAAAACGCACACTTCTTCTATATCTGTATGAGTGAGAGAAAACATGGGCGAAGATATTCATTTAAGGAAAAGAAAGATATCCTTGATTATCTGGGAAAACACACATACAAAGACACAAGTGAGAAGTTTAAAATATCTGAAACCACATTATCAAGGTGGAGAAAAGAGATCAAAAGTGGTAGCAAGTATAATAGATCAAAAATAATTATATCTCTTCCAAAGTTTTGGATTGAATATTTGAATGACCAGATTGAATCAGATGTGTGGGAAGACTATTCTGATGCCATATTAAATTTAATTCGTTATTATTTTAAAGCTAAAACATCAATTCATAATGTTGATTCATCCTATCTAAAGAATATTGAAAAAGTGGTTTCTACCTTCTTAAAGTCAAATCCACATATTGATTCAGTAGCACTTGCAAATTCAACTAAAGTCTTGTATAAAACAGAGCGATGGGGATCAACCGAGGGGCTCATTCAATTTATAGAAAGTTGGAAAAAATCAGGTAAGAGAGAAGAAATTCAGTTTGAAAATAATAATTATTTTATTAGAGACATTTCTGTAAAGCATTTGATCTGCGCACCAAAAACTCAAAATCTCGGTTTTTTATTATTATTGAGGAAGAAAATGGAAAAGGATGATGTCTATATTATCGCTAAAACAAAAGCATTAGGAAAATTTACCATAGGCGCTGCAAAGATTAATATAGGTGTTGCGATGAATACTCTCAAGAAAATTGCGATGGGAAAACTTCCTACAACCCGTGAACAGAAGCTATATATGGATAAGAGTGAGGAGACAGAGTATTTAAACAGAGTCTCTAAAACTTTCCAGAGACTTTCCGATGAATATCACCAAGAAAAAAGAAAGCTAGACCAAAATCAATTGTTTAAAATAAAAACTTATCCATTATTAATGCAATTAGCTACCCAGGTGAATAAGCCACTTAAGCCTGATGAGAAAGAAGTACTCGATGTAATACAAAAGCAACTTGGAAGAACAATCGAGAGAATTACTGCAGATCCAGGGCAAGAAACAAATAAGCGTGAATTATATGGACTCCCCTGGCTTCGTCCAGATGAAGGATTCCCTGCTTCTAAATTTCCTTGTCATTATGTAGCTTTGAATGGAGAAATAATCCTTTTATCGTTAGTAAATTTAGGTTTATCAGAGGCACCGTCCGAAATTTTAAATTTTAAAAATTTAAGATATCTCAACCTTGGTTCAAATACTCTTTCAGAGTTACCTAAATCCTTTAAGGACTTGGAATCCTTAGAATTTCTCATTCTGAATGATAATCAATTTACTGAGATTCCAGATTGCATTATTAAATTACCTAGATTGACCTATCTTTATATGAAAAATAACAGTATCTCAAACATTCCAGTTGCTTTAACTGATACTTGGCAAGCTCGTTTAGAGGATCCAAATTATCAAGGATCTATCTATCTTCCTTCTAATATGATCTTTTCTGGCAATCCAATTGATCGTAATTCACTTACAGAAAAACAATTAGAATTAGAACAAAAATCAAATTTAAACATGTACCGCTATTTCTTTTTCGTCATTGATTAGAAATAAAATTAGACCTTACAAAGATTTTTTTATGTCCTAATTTTAATACTTTTAAACTGATATATTGGGTATTAATTATATAAAATGAGGTTTTTTTAATGGAACAAACTATAGTAGTATATGGAATTGGGGGGATCGGTTCAGTTTTAGGTTATTGGCTATCGCAAAAGAATGATAATGTCTATTTATTAGCACGAGGAGATAATGCTAAAGCACTTAAATCTAATGGATTAACCCTTTATGAAAGAGATAATCCATTAGAATCTATACCTGTAAATGTCATCGAAGAATTGAATGAACTTTCGGAAGTTGATATCGTGGTTATTACCGTTAAAAATTATGATTTAGAGGAAGTTGCCAGTGATATTTTCACAAAATTAGGGGATAGACCGATCGTTGTTGGATTACAAAATGGTTTTGAAAATCAAAATGTTTTGCCAAAATTTTTCACCAAAATTGTTTATGGCGTTGTGGTTCAATCAGGTTGGCGTGATAAACCTGGCGTTTTTGGTACAAGAGGGAAAGGACATCTAACTCTCGGAACCCCTAATAATGAGAACCAAGATATTGTTGAAAAAATCGTTGAAATATTAAATGGTGCTATCCCGACAAGATCAACACAAAATTTTCAAGATGCTGCCCATTCAAAATTGATAATAAACCTTGCAAATTCAGTATTTACGCTAATTAGTTCAGAACTTAAAGATGAAGACGAAATTTACATGCTATGGCAAATACTTATAAATACATACTATGAGGGTATAGAGGTGGTAAAAGCTGCAGGATATAAAGAATTTGAATTAAGAGGTTTACTTTCCTGGGATGTAATAGAAATTGGGAGAAAACTTGACAAAAAAGCAGCTGTTAATAATTTTAAAGGGAGTACTAAATATGCTTGGCTGAATAGTATGTCTCAAGATATGATTCGGCGACAGAGAAGCAGATCTGAGCTTGAATCTCTAAATGGATATCTACTAAACCTAGCAGAATTAGTAAATATTGAAGTTCCTTATAATCAAATTATCTATAAACTATGTAAGGAGCAATTTGAGAAAAGACCTTATCAACCCCTACCAGTAAAGGTTGTTTGGGAGAAGATTAACCAGGAATTAAACAGAAAATAATATTAAGTTTTGACAAATATCATAAGCAATCAGTATAGGGGATATAAAATATTGAGTGAAATAAAAGCAAGGCATATTTTAGGTGCCCCAGAAGCAAGATTTACCAATCCTATAAAGGATGTACACACTGCTATCCTTCCAATAGCTGGATGTGCATGGGTAGAAACTACAGAAGGTGTCGTACTTATTGATACAATATCTCGGATCGATGTTGGACGAAAGGTGTTCGAAAAAATCAAGGGAACAATTAAATTTATTATTTATACTCATGGACATGGTGATCATACTGGAGGAGCTGCTGCCTATTTAAAAGATAATCCAGAAATTATCGCAAGTAAATACCTTCCTGAACGATTTGAGAAATATGAGATGCTTGCACCTCACAGGGCCCATATTGGAGCTGTACAATTCAATGTTCCAGAAGTTGTTGTTACTCCTAAATATGTTTACCCTACTAAAACATTTCTTGGAGATATGACAATAAAATTAGGGGATAAAACCTTTGAACTTCACACCGCTAGAGCTGAAACTGATGATGCTGTGTGGGTATATGTTCCTGAACTTAAAGCAGCATTTATAGGAGATCTAATAATTGCCGGATTACCAAATGTAGGAAATCCATGGAAACCAACGCGTTTCGTATTGGGTTGGATCAAAGCTTTAGAAGACGTAAGAGCTCTTAATCCGGAGCATTTATTCTGTAATGGAGCCGGTTATTACTACAAAGGAGAAAAAGCACGAATAATTATAGATTATAACATCGAAGCTTTACATTCTCTACATGACCAAGTAATTGAGCATATTAATAAAGGAACTCATATAACAGAAATGATACATGAAATTAAGCTTCCAGATCATCTTGCTGAAGTACCATATTTAAGACCATTATATTCAAGAAAAGAGTTTTTTGTATTCAATGTATATCGCTGGTACCATGGTTATTTTGATGATAATCCCGCTCACCTTTTACCAAGTCCAGAAAAAGAAGTTATGAGAGAGACTTTTAACCTTATTGGCAGCTCTGATAAAATTTTAAAGAGAGCAAGAGAACTATTAAACAAAGATCAAACACAACTGGCACTCGAAGTCCTTGATATATTAATTCAGGCAAAGCCTGAAGATATTGATGCACGGAAATTACGTATTGAATTATTAAAAAAACTTGGAGCTAACGATGATTGTATAATGTCTCGTAATGCTTGGGTTTACTACATTGATAAAGATAGGAAATTTATAGAATCAAATTCAAAGTAGAACCAAGAGAGATTTAAAATCAAATTTTTTTAAATTTTTCAGAAGAGTCCATGAATGAATTGTATTTCACCCAAAAAGGAGGCATTATATCTTAAATGGAAGAATATAACACTTCAACCAGAAATTTTACCTTAGGGTAATTTATATTATTTATTACAATATGAAAGGAGTATTTTATGATAGAATTAAGTTCTAAAGAGTATTACAATAAAGTTTTTGGATCTTGGTTAGGAAGAGTTGCAGGAGATTTCGTGGGCATACCAGTTGAGGCGTGGCGTTATGAAGCTATTTTGAAGAAATATGGTGATATAACATATTTTCCAGAAACAATTAATCTAGATCATGTAAACGATGATGAAATGTATGAAATTGTTGCATTAATCGCTATGGAGAAATATGGCATTAATCTAACCGCCCAACAACTTAGTCAAGAATGGTTAAATCTGCTTAGCAGAAAGGATAATATCTTTACTGCTGAAAAAATCGCATATAATAATCTTGAAGCCGGAGTATTACCACCTAAATCAGGTATCCTCAATAACTTCTATTATGACTTTATAGGTGCTCAGATGCGAGCGGATATATGGGGACAAATAGCTCCGGGATGTCCGGAAATAGCAAAAGAGTACGCAGAATTAGATGGATCTATTTCTCATGCGGGATTGGGTATTGAAGGTGAAGTTTTCCTTGCTGTATTGATTTCACAGGCATTTTTTGAGTCAGATATAAGGAAGAATATTAACAACGCCCTTAATTATGTCCCGCCAGAAAGTGAGAGTCTATTCAGTGAAACTGTATTGAAAGCAATTGGTATTTACGAGGAAAATAAGACTGATTTTAGAGCGGCTCGAAAAATTCTTATTGAAGAATTTTGGATTAAAAAAATGGTACCCAAGGTAATTGGATCATCTTTAGTATTTAAGAGGGATTTTGTTAGATCTTTGGTTTTAAATTCAGGTATGGGGAAAATCCACACTTTACCCAATATCGGAATAATAATACTTTCACTTCTTTATGGAGCTCAAGATACAGAAGATCCATTTGGACGATCAGTTTGCATCGCAGCAATGATGGGATATGATACTGATTGTAACTGTGGTAATATCGGAGCACTTTTGGGAGTTCAACTAGGAGCGGAAAAAATTCCTGCTAAATGGAAGAATCCGCTCCAAGATACTTTTTCTACATTTGTAAAAGCCCATGAAAAATGGAGAATTTCTGAATTGGCACAGAGGATTACAAATATAGGCATTCAAATTGTGAAAGAAAAATCAAAAAATCGAATTAAAATTGTAAAATAACACAATTTAAATAAAACTTAACTTTTCCGTCAACTGGCAGAAGTGAACCTTTTTAAGTAATAACGTTATAATTATTTATCAACAATCCAATTTAAAATAAAATAGAGTAATATGTCTATTAGCAAACTAAATAAATATTGTTCGTTCGTTTTACTTCTTCTTTTTTTCGCTTGTTTTTCAATTGATAAAATAGGAATAAAATTAGATTCTAATGAGAAGGATCCATTCTTTCCAGATTCTCTTCCAAGAGCAAGTCAACCTAAAGCACCGTTCATATATGGGACAACACATTCACCAAATTCTATAGATCCACTTGATATGTGGGATACATATTCTTATGATGTAGTTTGTCAATCTGCAGAACCTCTGGTAGACTACAATTATTCAGACCCAAATTATCCTATAATCCCAAAACTTGCTACAGATTGGTACTGGCATAGTGATACCGAAATTTCGTTTAAAATAAGAGAAGGTGTTTTCTTTCATGATGGTACACTCCTCACAGCAAACTCTGTTGCATGGAATATCTACAGACTTATGTGGTTCTGTAATTACACAGGGACTTTACCGATGAATTCAACATCATATCAAGCCTTTCCAAGCTCCTTATATTATTTTCCTGATGGAGTTACACGAATCTTTGTCAATGCTACAGTAAATAGTATGTATAATGTCTCTATCTTTTTGTTAAAGCCCTATGGTCCAGTACTTAATCTTTTAACAACTCCAGCGATGTATATCTTGTCACCAGCGTCGACACCACGTTACAGATATTTAGATAGTGTGACAGAACAAGTTGTAGGAACTGGTCCCTTTGTATTTGAATATTTTATTCCTGGTGTAGAAATAAAATATCATGCTTATGAAGATTATTGGGCTGGTAAAGCAGATATAGAAGAATTATTTTTCTCTATTTATTCTGATTCAGTTGCTCTAAATAATGCATTATTAGCAGATCAGGTAGATTTTATAAAAGATCCAATCAGAAGTTATTATCCAACAATCGAAGGAGATCCAGAGATCATTCTATTGAATGGTGGTGAAGATTTAATTTTTTACTATTTTGAATTTTATTGTGGGCCAGGGGATCCCATGCTAGGAAATCCATGGGATTACCAAATATTAAATTCTACCTGGAGAAGGGCTCTTAGCTTAGCAATAAATTACACTTACATTTGGGATGAGATACAATCAGGATATGCAAATCCTGGCTGTCCCATAGTCCCTCGTTCAATGCCGGGATATAATAGTTCACTCGAAGGAAAAATGGTCCACGATAATCCTTTTGGTGCTGATTTTCAGAGTAATGTGAAAAAAGCAAGAGAATATATGCAATCAATGGGTTATGGTTTAGGATGGGATACTACATATCCAGGAACCAATGAAATGGACTGGATGACGGCTTTATTTAGAACTATTGAAGTTAATCAAATCATTGGATATACAACAAGCCAGTATTTAAATGATCTCCTGACTTGCTGTTGGGATTTAATTGGAGTTAATATTAGTGTAACAGTGAGAGAGTGGAGTGAATTTTTGGATACAATTGAATTTTCCCCATGGGAAATCGAATGTTCTTATTTAGGATGGGGAGCGGATTATCTCGATCCATTCAGTATGTTAAACCCACTTTTAAATAACGATTCCGTATACAGTTACCTTCAGCTAAACGATCCTGTATTAAAATCAGTGTTAGAAGCTTTAATTGCTGAAATAAACCCTATTACAAGAATGAATATGTTTAAGTGGATTCAATCTTATATTTTTGATATAACTCGGCCAGAAAATCCTTCCTCATATTGCTATGCTCCTATATATGTGTTTGAGAATTATTACGCGCATCATATCAATTTATCGAATTTTATACCGAATGCTCTTGACAGATTATTTTTTTATACTTGTCTATGGAATCGTACGGCTGCTGCACCGCCAATACTTCCTGGTCCTTTCACACTTTCAACAAATGCTGGAAGCCCTGATAATGACGGTATTTTTGACTTGATATGGACATCTTCTGCCAGCGCAGAAAGTTATTCCGTATATTTAGATTCCAAGCCCATACTTGAATATAATGAAAGCTTAGTTTTACTTACCGAGGGACTAGTTTCACTCACATATCCCTTGAGTGGTTTTACTAATGGAAGGTATCATTTCATTGTTAAGGCATGGAATGAGAATGGAACAACTCTTTCCAACTCGATATATGTTGATGTTCAAATCCCTGGAAGTGTCATATCGATTTTTGATGGTTGTTTTCTAAACCAATCTTGGATTGTTGATACTTTCATATATAATATGAGTTTCAATTATCTTCAGGATATAGGTAGTATCTATGATGTAGAGTTGAAATTTGATTTGCCAATTCCTGCAAGTTTAAAAGTAGATACATTCACAAGAGAAGTATCAGAAGTACAGGGCTTGTTCATTGATGTAAATGGATCACATACGAATAGATGGATATATCCGAGCACACAAATAGGAGATTATTATCTTGTATCTATTGATGGTGAAGGAGATCATATTTTCCAAGTAACTGGTGAGTCTACTGGTTATATTCCGGGCTTTGGAATGTTAGATTACTGGATATTGTCTGACTTGAGTAATCCTTATGGATTTGCTTATTATGAGAAAAATACAGGTGTAAATCTTGTAGCTAATTTTAGTTATGCCTTTGGTATGTATTATTACTTCACAATCCTAAATGCTACTAATGTATTTGGTATACCTTCATTACCAGGCCCATTTACTTTATCTTCTACAGCAGGAAGTCCTGATAATGATGGATTATTTGATTTGACCTGGACGAGTTCTAGTAATGCCGATAATTATACTGTGTACGAATATAATCATTACATAACAGAAATAAACGGAAGTTTGTCATTATTGACGGATCAAACAAGTAGTTTGTCTCTTCCTTTAAGTGGATACGTTGCAGGAACATATTATTTTATTGTTGTTGCTCATAATGAACATGGAAACACATTATCAAATTGTATTCAAGTTATATCAACTTTAGGTGCTCCTGAACCCTTTACCCTTTCTTCTAATGCGGGAAATCCGGACAATGATGGAATATTTGATTTGACTTGGACAAGTTCTATCAATTCCGACAATTATACTGTGTATGAGTATAATCATTACATAACAGAAATAAACGGAAGTCTGACAACATTAAGTACTGAAATAGGTGGCTTAAGCTTACCATTAAGTGGCTATAGCTCTGGAACCTACTATTTCATCGTAGTAGCCCATAATGAATATGGGGATCGATTATCAAATTGTATCGAAGTCGAGGTTTCTATGGCAGCTCCTGGTCCTTTTATATTATTGACAACTGCGGAAACTCCTGATGATGATGGAAAATTTGACCTTGTATGGACAAGTTCCGCCGGAGCGGATACATATTCTGCATTTGAATATAGTAGTTATATCACTGAAATAAATGGAAGCCTAACATTGTTAGGAGCGGGAATTACAGAACTTACTTTTCCATTATCAGACTACAGCAACGGGACTTATTATTTTGTGGTTACTGCTCATAATGTAAATGGATTTACTCTCTCAAATTGCGTTGTAGTCATTGTAGCGATTCCACCGAAAGAGGGAGGTCCTCCTGGTATTCCCGGGTATAACGTACTCCTCGTGATAATGTCGATGGGATTAGGTCTAGTTTACTTAATAAGCAAATCACTAAAGAAGAAGTAATAAATATCTATCTACCTTTTTTTTTATCTTGTATTAATTTTCTAAGAAGAGGTTATTCCTCTTTAAGATGAATTAGCTTTTCGAAATAATATAACATTTAATATTTTAATTTCATTAAAGATTGGTAATTATTTAGAAAAGATTAAATTGATTTAAAATGATAAAAACAAAATTCCAAGAAATAATAGGAACGAAATATCCTATAATTCAGGCGGGTATGGGTCCCTACGCAACAACAAAACTCTGTATCACAGTAGCTAAAGAAGGTGGATTGGGTTTAATCTCAACAATTGGTATGGCGGGTTCTGATGTAAATTTTATACCTGAGGAAGACCGTAAACTCGATTTTGGAACAGGTGGTTCCCCTAAAAACGTTCTAAAACAAACCATAAGATATGTGTATGAAAATCTTAAGGCCTTTCCTGATGCGGTATTTGGAGTTAATATACCAATTGCAAAAGAATTTTACATGGTTTCAAGGCAATTCATGATAGCAGTAAAAGAAATTTTTGATGAAATGCCTGATGTAAAGAAAAAGTTAAGAGTTATGGTAACATCTGCAGGAGATCCCCTTCCTTGGGCGATAGATGCAAAAGCAAAGGGAGCAAAAGGTTCATATTATGAAGTGAAGAAGGAATTGCCCTCGATAATCTGGTGTCAAGTAGCCCCCAATGTGAGAGGAGCAGTAAGAGCTGAGAAGTCTGGAGTGGATATAATCATTGCTTCAGGAAGGGAAGGCGGAGCTCACTGTGCTTGGAGAGACACCTCATCAATGGTTCTTCTTCCGGAAGTAGTAAGAACAGTCAATCTACCTGTAGTTGGAGCGGGAGGATTTGCTGATGGCGCTTCTTTAGCAGCAGCTCTAGCTTTGGGAGCAATTGGGATTCAGATGGGTACTCGTTTTATCGCTACTCAAGAAGGAGATTTTGAGCAAATGTGGAAAGAACAACTCGTAAAAGCTACAGAATTTGATACAATTGTAGGAAGAGGGATATTTGGACCTATGAGATTCTTAATTAATCGTGCCTCTCTTGAAGTAGTTGATGAAACTATTAAAGGTGCTTCAGATCTTTATCGTGGAAAACCTTGCCCTTCTACAGAGAAAATTTTTGAGCTAGAAAATCAAGGGTTTAAAAAATTAGTTGATGAGGATGAAAATGAAAGTCTTATGAATGCAGGTGTTGTTACCGGCAGGATTCATTCCATCCCAACTGTTCATGATCTAATTCAAAGTATTATGAAAGAAGCAGAAGAAATTATTTTAAATTTACCAAATATTCTTGAAAAAGAAGAAAATATAATATTAGAGTGATAAAAACAATGAAAGAATTAAAAGAATGTGTAGTAGTTGATGCTATTAGAACTCCTGTTGGAAAATCAGGACGAGCACAAATGAAAAAACTTGGCGGAGCGTTTCGAGAGTGTTCAGCGCAGGATTTGCTAATAACAGTTCTAAGAGAAATAGTAGATAGAACAAAAAAAAGATGCCCCGATTTCGAACCAAAAGAAATAGAAGACTGCCATGTCGGCTGTTTATCTCAAGTAGGAGAACAAGGAGGCAATGTTGCTAGAATTGCTTTACTGATGGCAGGGTTACCAGATGAAATAGCGGGGGCCACGGTCAACAGATATTGTAATGCTGGACTTCAAGCAGTCAATACAGTTTCCAACGCGATAAAAGTTGGGGATGGGGATATTTGTATTGCTGCGGGAGTCGAATCGATGACACATTACCCGATGGGTGTTGATATGCAAATTGTGAATGCCATTCCAAAGTACCCCGTCATATTTTCTCCAAAAATCGCAGAAGATCCAATGAGAAGAATGGTACCTCAAGGTGTTTCATCAGAAATGATTAATGATAAATATAGTTTTACCCGGGAAGACCTTGATCGATTTGGAATGTGGAGTCATCAGAAGGCTACGAAGGCTATGCGGTCTGAGGAGGAATACTTCAAACGGGTAGTACCAGTCACATATTTGAAGAGATTTACAGATGAAAACATGGATCCAATAAAAGATGAAAACACAGGAAAACAGAAAGTAGAAGAGGTTACAATTACAGAAGATCAAACTGTGCGACCTGTCTATTTGGATAATCCTGAAAAAGGATGGGAGATGATAAGTGCTTTAAAGCCAGTATTTAGACCTGCTGAAAAAGGTGGAAAGGTTACAGCGGGAAATTCTTCACAAATAGTTGACGGAGCTGCCGCAACTTTATTAATGACACGAGAAAAAGCAGATGAGCTTGGATTAAAGCCAATGGCTCGAATACTCTCAACAGCCGTAGCAGGGGGAGAACCTATTATCATGTTACTAGCACCTATTCCTGCCATGAGAAAAGCCTTAAAGCGTGCTGACTTAACAATAGATGATATGGATGTTATTGAACCAAATGAAGCTTTTGCCAGTCCCTGCTTAGCATTTGCTAAAGATTTCGGCTATGAATTCAATGATCCTAGAGTTAATCCAACTGGTGGAGCAATTGCTATAGGACATCCAATTGGAGCAAGTGGGGTGATATATTTTACTGAAATGGTCCATTATTTGAAGAATAATAATAAGAGATATGGCGTGCAATTAATGTGTGGTGGTGCTGGAGTAGGTATTTCTACTGTGGTTGAGGCTCTTTAGCCAAATTAATAATTTTTAATTTTCCTATATTTTTTTTTCTATTGTATTGTATTTATCCTGCAACCCAATTATGTACATAAAGATAAAGAAAAAATAAAAACATAAGAAAATTTTTTATTTATTCACTCAAATTTTCATAAAAAGCCTTTATTAATCCCATTCCTCGTGGATCCCCAACAATCATCATACTCATTTGGTTCATAACATAGGACAAGCTAATTTTGTTATCTAAATCCATTATAACTAAACTCCCTCCTGCTCCACCCCACCATACAGCATTAGCATTAGGACTTGGAAGGGGAAGTTCCTTACTTGGTAGACCAAAACCTACTCCAAAGCGAATAGGTAGCATCAAAACTAGATCTGTGGTATAACTTTGCTCTTCTTTAGCTTTCTTAATTGTTCCCATGTTCATAAGCCTAATGTTATCTACTTCACCACCACAAGCTATTGCGGATGCTATTCGTGCAACCGATCTTGCATTACCATGCCCTCCTGCTGCAGGGATTTCTGCAGAACGCCATTCTCGTGTCTTTATTTTTTCAATATCTATTATAGGATTAGTAAACACACGACTAAAGAAGGAGTTGGGATCCATTTCCATATACCCAGGTTCACCTTTTTGAGGCATTTCCCAGGGAATTAATTCCGCTACTCTATTATCGTGTTCTTTTTCAAACCCTATGTGAAAATCTGCGTTGAGTGGACCAGATACTTCCTCTCTAAAAAAGGTACCTAATGACTTTCCAGAAATACGTCTAACTAATTCTCCTAAAAGGTAGCCATGTGTTGTTGCATGATAACCATTACTGGTTCCTGGCTCCCACCATGGTTTTTGAGCAGCCAATAATCCTACGGCTTTATCCCAATCATATAAATCTTCCATTGCCATTTTTTCCTCCCAACCAGCCAATCCTGAAGTATGACTGAAAATTTGTCGAACCAATATATTTTCTTTGCCATTTTGGGCGAATTCTGGCCAGTATTTGGCAACAGGTTCGTCAAGATCGAGTTGTCCACGATCAACTAGCATAAGAGCACAGATTATGGTCATAACTTTTGTTGTAGAAAATACATTTATGATTGAATCTTTTTCCCATGGTTTCGATTTTGCTTTATCTGCATATCCCGCCCAAATATCGATAACAAACTTACCATTGATAGTCGCGGCAAAACTAGCTCCGACTTCACCGTGCCTTCTAAAATTTTCCAGAAATGCTTCCTTTACACTTGCGAATTTTTCATCACAAAAACCATGAATTTCAACATTTTCATCCATTTCTAAATTCATCTCGTTTTCTGATTTATTGATAATCTAAAAAATAGAAGAAAAAAAATAAAAATATTTGTTTTAACTATTTCTTTTTTGGATTAAACACGATTGAAGGTTTAGCACTGGTTGAATATATAAAACCTGGTGATTCTTTGATATTCCCATACTTAGTCATCAATTCATCTAATGTTCCAGAATCTAAAGCACGAGCATAACACGATTCAACACATATAGGTTGTTTTCCAATATCAAACCGATCAACACAATAATTACATTTTTGCATCCTAGCTTTTTCTTCTTCAATGAATTGAGGAGCTGAATAAGGACAGACATCCTTGCATAAATGTCCTGCACAGTTAAGGCATCTCTCAGCTTCAGTAATTGCTGCTTCTTCTGTGAAACCTAGCTTAACTGCTTTAAAGTTGGAAACTCTTTCTGATGCTGAGAGCATTGGTATTGAATGACGATCTTTCTTTTCCGTGTTTGAAGGAATATCTACTTTAATATCCGTAGCAGAAATTTCAGGTATAGATCTCTCCCTCAATACATCTCCTTGTAAATAACGATGAATTTTACATGCTGATTTTTGTCCGCTTGCAATTGCATCGATGATGCTTGCCACTCCACTGAAGCAGTCACCAGCAACGAACACACCTTTGGTCTCAAGCATAAGAGTTTCAGGATCTGCCGCTATTGTACCTATTTTATTTATTTTTATCATATTTGAACTACTAGTTTCAGGAACTTGACCAATCGCAAAAATAACAGTTTCTGCGTCTAAAATGTGTTTTTCATCACTTACTACATCAAAATGAGCTTCTCCATCATCATCAAATGAGCACCCTGTAATCTCAAGGCATTCAACACCAATTACTTTCCCTGAGTTGCTTAAAACTTTGGTGAAGGTACGAGAATCATATATCTCGATTCCTTCTTCACGAGCTTGATCTACTTCAGTAATATCTGCAGGCATATCATCACAACATTCGAGACATGATACTCCTACTTCTGTAGCACCAAGACGACGAGCTGTACGGGCACAATCCATTGCAACATTTCCACCACCGATAATTATCACTTTATTACCAATTTCTACTTCTTTACCAAGATTCACATCTCGCATAAATGATGTTCCTACTAAAACGCCATCAAGATCAGCTCCAGGGATATTTAATTTCTTCCCTTTATGTGCTCCAATAGCGATTAAGACCGCGTCATATCCTTGTTTGAAAAGATCATTAATACCTTGATCCATTTCAATTGGGGAATTTGTCTTGATTTCAACTCCTAGTGCTTTAATATAGTCAATATCTCTGTTAAGAATATCTCTAGGTAACCTATAGTCTGGAATACCCACCGCTAGCATACCTCCCGCACTAGAGAGTGCTTCAAAAATAGTGACTCCATAACCCAATCTAATTAGATCATATGCTGCTGCTAAACCAGCAGGACCAGATCCAATTATCGCTATTTTTTCCGATTGAGTTTGCTCCAGACGTTTTGGAGGTTCTTCTTTTACATTATCAGCTACAAAACCTTTAAGTGCCTCAATCGCAATGGCTTGATCAACTTCCTTACGAGCACAAACCTCTTCACAGGGGTGAAGACAAACCCGACCACATACAGAGGGTAAAGGCATCCTTCGTCTAATTAGATCTAGAGATTCGCTAAATCTACCCTTAGCTATCAAGGCAGTATACGCGGGGATATGAAGATGTACTGGACATGCTGTTTGACAAGGTGCTTGTGATTCACCATATAAAAAAGCTTCACCCATTTTCTCTTTTGAAATTATACCACAGGGAATTTGTTCTCTACATTTTTCCTTATCAACTATTACAATCCCATCTTTCTCACGTTTTTTGATTGCTTCATTTGGACAAATATAAGCACAAACAGGATCTTGACATTGATAACAGTTTGAAATGAGATAGCTAGCAAAAACATTTGGAAACGGACCCTCCTCAAAATAATTTATTCTCATCCATGATGCTGGTCCTGATGGTTGATCATGCCAATCTTTACAAGCTACTCTGCAAGCATTACAACCCGCACACCTTGTTTGGTCAAAATAAAATCCAACTTGCATATTTAGGAACCTCCGTTTTCTAGTTTTACCTGAACCAAACATGTTTTCAATGCGGCCGCACCTCCCTCAGCCATTTCATCCTTAGTAAGGGTATTTGCACATCCTCCTCTATCGATTCCATTCTCATCAGGATTATACCATGCACCTTCATAAATACAGACAACACCCGGAATAATGCGCTTTGTAACAAATGCTTCGATTGCTACTGTACCTCTATCATTGAACACTAGACACATATCACCATTTCTAATTCCACGTGGCTCAGCATCAACAGGATTTATCCACATTCTATGAGGTATAGCTTCCATTAACCACTCAATTTTATAAAGCTCAGAATGTACTCGTTGCCTTGGATGTGGTGAAATTAATTGAAGTGGATATTTCTCTGCTAAGGGATCATCTCGGTTTTCCCAAGTGGGAACATATTTTGCAATAGGTGGACAATTTGGTCGATCCCAACTTGCAATTTGATCGGAAAAAATTTCAATCTTCCCCGAAGGTGTTGGGAAAGGATTGTTCTCCAAATCATCTATATTTTTTTTGAATGCTATATAGGGTTCTTTAAGTTCAACTCTATGAACACCTTCTCTTCTATACTTATCGTAATCTTTGATATTCGCTCGTAGATCTTGCGCCATAACAGTGAATAATCGAAGCCATTTATCATTAATATCATCATATTTATCTATAAGAGGTTTCGCTGGAGCTAATTGAGGATTTTTAAAAAATTGTTCAAGAACTTCTTCTCTCTTGAAATTTTTAATTCCTAGTCTTTCAGCTAATTCTTCTGCTATTTGTATATCATCCTTACATTCACCCATAGAATCGATTGCTTTATTCATGTGACCAAAATAAGGTCCTGAGGGCCAGGGTCTTGTAAGGTCACTCCGTTCTGGGAATCCAGTTACAGGAAGAACGATATCGGCATATTGAGCTGTTGGCGTTAACCAAAGTTCTGGTACTACAGTAAACAAATCATCTCGACTCATAGCTTTTGCTGACTTATTTACATTACCTGTCTGATTCAGAAAATCGCAAACACAGAACCAAGCAAATTTTATATCTGCAGAATAACCACCAGATTTTCCTTGAAGAATTGCATCGAAGATCTTATTTACATGCATTCTGGTATCTAAACGATCTCTAGGATTAATATTTCCCCTCAAAGACTTACCTTTAGGATAAGCTTTATTTGTACCTGGGGGAATAGCAATTCCCCTAAACATATGGCCATATGGAATCCCATGTAGGCCACCACAGGCACTACCACCAGGCTTTCCAATATTTCCCGTCATTGCCGTTAGAGTTATCGCCCCTCGAGTGTATTGCCCGCCCATTGCTGAACGAGCAGGACCTTGGCAATCTTCTAATGCAGCAGGTTTAGTGGTAGCATATTCAATCGCCAAATCCTCTATAATAGATGCTTTTACTCCACAGATTTTTTCAGCCCACTCTGGTGTCTTAGGAATCCCATCTTCATCTCCCATTACATATGCTTTGTATTTATCAAAACCATGAGTATATTTATCGAGAAATTCTTGATCCTGTAAGTTCTCTCTAAGGATTATATGTGCCATTGCTGCCATCATAGCCGTATCCGTTCCTGGTATTATTGGGATCCATTGATCAGCGGCTACCAAAGCAGTATCTGAATATCGGGGATCGATAACAATAACTTTTGCTCCATTTTCTTTAGCTTTAATTAACCACCATAAGGTATTTGTTCCTGAAATCTGACGAGCAGGATCCCAACCCCAGCATATAATTAATTTTGTATTCATCCAGTCTTCCCTACTATTCCCAACAAAGATCTGACCAAATCCATATGATGCTTGAGTTCCAAATATTGCTCCTTGGGAAGAAATATTGCCATAAGATGATGTATATCCTCCTAGCGCGTTAAATAGTCTTGCATAGGCAGCTCCCGCACTCTGTAATGCTCCAAGATACCCTCCCCCAGTAATATATAATATACTTTGATTTCCATATTTCTCAATCGTTTCTTTTAACTTTTCCGCAATAATATCTAAAGCCTCATCCCAAGAAATTTGTTTAAACTTTCCTGAACCTTTGGGACCATCTCTCTTTAATGGATATTTTAACCTCTCAGGATGATAGATATACTGCCTAATTGACCTACATCTTAAGCATGCACGAAGCTGTTTATCAGGATCAGGGAAATCATCGCCTTCTACGCGTATAACTTTTCCATCTTTAACATGTAACCTTAGTAAACACCGCCCTCCGCAATCAAAAGCAGATGTGGTTCTAACAATTTTTACTCCTTCATCATCTTCTTGACTTACCATATTAACTACCAATAGATTTTATATTTATTAGAAATTGTTTTGTTTTTTGCAAATTTATATTTTTATTAAAGTTATTCTAGAATCCTTTAGTTATTAACTTTGAAGATGTAAATTTTACTCCCGTTCCTTTTAAAAAAGGACTTTTTAAAAGCTAATTGAAAAGAAATAAGAAAATTTAGCTTAAATAGGAATAAGATTTTCTCAGGTTTTGTTCTGCATCTTTTATTATCGTTTCAATGATGTCAGATACAGCCTCTATTTTGTTAATAACGCCAATACTTTGTCCTAGAGGAACAGCACCTTCTTGGATGTTGCCACGATAAGCGATTTCATATTTTTCTGCCACTTCTGTTGCTTGTTCTGGTGTCATTGCATCTTCTTCAGCCATTTTTTCCTCTTTATTGGCTACAAGACCATGATGTAAGGAATATTCATTCTTCCATAATCGAATAATTCCTAAAGCGCCCGTAGTTAATATTGTATCTTGAGCTTTAGCAGAAGGTACTATATTTTTATAAGAATCATGAAATTCACTTTCTTTAGTTGCTATAAACCGCGAACCCATTGCTACAGCTCCAGCACCCATAGCTAAAGCTGCAGCAAGACTTCGACCCGATGCAAATCCACCACATGCTACAACAGGATAATCAGGGTACTTTTGTATAACCTGCTGAAGTAGAACTAGAGTACTAACTCTCTCATAAGATTGATGGCCACCTCCCTCACCTCCAGTAACTACTAAACCATCCACACCAGTCGCAACACATTTGTCTGCAAGCCATAGTGCTGGAGCTACATGAAAATGCTTGATACTTGAATTCTCTCTTAATTTTTGGAAGGATTTTGATTCAGGTAACATTCTTGAAGATCCTGCACTAGTTACAGCATATATACATTGATCACGAATTCTTTGATTTTCTAATATGAATTTTGGGATTTCTTTACAAATTCTCGCCCCACTTTGCTCAGTTCGAGATGTTCTGATATTGAAACCAAACGGTTTATCCGTATGTTCAATTACTTTTACCATGTTCTCCTTCATTATTTCTGTTGGAAATCTATGCGCTTGAAATTCACTTAATAACCCAGTATGACTTAATACACCTAAACCTCCAGCTTCTGAAACCGCTATAGTTAGTTCAGTGGTAAAAAATGGGCCCATTGGAGCTGCAATTATGGGATGCTTGATCCCAAGCATTTTAGTTATAGTTGTCTCAATTACCATTAATGACCAACTTGTTAGTTTAATAAATGTTAGTAATATGTAGTAATCTAATTTAAAAATATTTAATAATCTTAGTTATCAGTTGTTATACATATTCTTAATATATTTCTCCAAATTCCTGGATTGCCCTAAAAAGAGCCACAATATTTTCTGGTGACTGGTCTAGTAGGAAATTAGTTGGTCCCGGAATATATCCTCCTTTTTTTCCCAATCGCTGTATCTCCTCTCTTATAAAATTTCTAATAAATTCAGGAGATTCATATTTTAGCATTTCTGAGTCATCAACAGTTCCTATCAATGCAATTTCAGGATATTTTTCTCTATACATTTTTAAATCATTATTTTTTGGTTTTAATGATTCCACGCCATCAATACCAATCTCTACAAAATCAGGGAAGATTTCTCCAATATTACCACAGCTATGTAGTACAAACTTAGCACCACCATCATGTACATATTTTACATACTCTGCTAATTTGGGTTTAATGAATTTACGCCAATTTTTTACATTCATTTGTAAACCTGCATTGAAACCATAATCATCACCACACATAACCACATCTGGCTTTTGTTCCATTAGTAGTTTTAATGAGGGTTCTTCAAACGTTTCCCACTGGAAGTCTATATGCTGTTGAAGGAAACTTGGTTCCTTCCTCGCAAAACGAGCGAAATTAGCATGCCCTATTCCGAATACACAATTTTCAAAGGGACCAGAAATACCTTGAGAAACCACAATATCATATTTTTCTAACATTGTTTTTCTAATTCTGGATAGATTTCTAAAAGCAGCAGGATTAGGCTTTAATTCAATTTCTTTTTCCCAGTATTCTTCGATATATTCTTTTTTTAAGAGTGCTGGTCCGATAAACCAGTTGTGGGGAATACCATCTTCTTTAACTACCACATCAAAATATCCACCGACACTTGTTAAAGCTTGATCAGTGAAGCTTAATTGGATAAATCCACCTCCAGTAGTACTCCAACACATATCAATTTTAGCATCTATACCTCCAGGAAATATATCAGGGGGAGCAAATTTAGCGACAATAGAATGAATAAAAGGAATCATAAAAGAAACTCTGTCATTATCCAATCTCTTGATATCCTCTTCAGTAAGTTTATAAGGGGAATTCATAAACTTATAGACAAAATCACAATCCCCTCCTAAAATAAAACTCGGTATTTTATCAGGTATTTTACCTTCTAGCACTGTTGTAACTCTTTCAAGAGCAGACATCTTTTGGCTTTTTGACATTTTTGATTCCTCCCTATTATCCTAAGTTTCTCAGTAGTATTGAGAAAATGATCGCTTCATTTTTCATCTTAACTTTTCCTTCATCAACACCTTTTTTCAATGCATTAAATCCCCCAAATAGATTCCTCTGAGGTGAAGCAAAATAACCATCGCATTCAATGTTATCCAGATCATTAAGTTCTTTTATAGTTTCTAATTTTTCCATTTCAAAATTGCCATTATCAATATTAATTAAGACAGCTGGGGGTTGATCTGTGATAAAAACTACTAATTTTGTTTTTTTTGGAAAATCCTTTTTTAATCTTCCAAAAATTTGACGTCTCCATAATCCTGAATATATTATGGCTGGAATTCCTCTAAATTTGGCACACATAAAAATTACTCTTTCTAAGAAAAATTCTTAATTAAAAAGAAAAAATTAAGATATAATTTAAAGAATTTTATGTTTAGTACCCTCAACGTGGTGGTCTATCAGGGACAAATCTACTAAATCTATTCATCTGGCCAAAATACTCGAATAAGGCATCGAGACCTGTTATTTTAAGAGCCGTATTCATCGCTAGTTTATTGTGCATATAACCCCATACAGGTACCTGAGCAATTTCAGCAGCTAATTTATTCACTTCTTCATCAAGGTTTTCTCTAGGGACGCTTATACTTACAAGTCCCCAATCTGCTGCTTGTTTTCCCGAGATTCTTCTCCCACTCATCAAAAGATAACGTGCTCTCTTTTCGCCTAAATAGAACTGCCAAAGTGGTAAGCTCTGTGAACCACCCCATAATTGAGCAGGATGTCCTAATAATGCATCTTCAGCTGCAACTGAAATATCACAGCAAAGTTGAAGATAGCATCCCGCATCAGAACAATGACCGTGAATTTGAGCGATTGTAACCTTTGGAAAATTAAAAATGCGTGTGTATTTGGCATATATTTTTTTGCGTAAAATATCGTAAGAATTCTTATATTTCCATCCTCCTTCAGGGGGTGTTAAATAATAAGATCCCTTAAGATCAAATCCTGAGCAGAAACTCTTGCCTGCGCCTTTTAGCACTATAACTTTTACACTATCATCTGCTTCAGCATAGTCAAAAACGGCGTCAATATCATCAAGCAATTGATAACTCAATGCATTATGCTTTTCAGGTCTATTTAAAGTAATATAACCAACCTTAGTTTCCTTATTACTTTCATAAATAACAGTTTCAAATTCCATATTTTCACCTTTTAATATTTTTTGTTATTAACTGATTTTATTTCCCAAAATATTTAAAAGTTTAATTCAAATTCATAATGACTTAATTTAAAAAAGAGATTTAATCCAGGTCTTAAGGTTTCTATTTGAACCTTTTGAAGGTAAATCAAAAGTATTAAATTTTATCAAAATTAAATAAAATTTAATTAAAATCAACTAAAGTATATATTAAACCGGGAAAAGATAAAAATGTGCGATATATGTTTCACACATAATTCATCAGCAAAATTATGGTTCAGAGAAGCGAAACGATATGCTCGATTCATGTATCATAGAAATCGAGTGGATTTAGCAAAACAAAATTCAAAAAGAATAAAGGGTGGCACTGCTGCTTATGAGGCTGCTGCTGGACCAATGATAGGACAAGCAATTGAAGCTTATAATCTTAAGGATGAAAGATTTCCAGATCTTATGAGAGCTGCAAATAGAATGCAGCAACAAGTTCAAGGAGCTCAGGTGCTAACGCTTCAAGATGCACTTGATCTAATAGATATCAGTTCACCAATCTGTTTTATTCATTGCGAATGCAGAAAATTTAAATATGGATTTGTAGAAAGAGATCGATCTAAAATGACTTGTTTAGGGCTTGGAATTGGAATGCTTAGATGGCAAAAAACCCCAGCACGATATGTTGCAGGAGCAGAATGGGTTGATCATGATGAAGCACGAGAATGGGTTATAAAATGGAATAAAAAGGGATTAGTACAAAACTTAATGAATTTTGGAATGAGAAATGGTGGTCCATATATTGGAGGTCTTTGTAATTGTTCACGACCAGATTGTGCTTCGATTGAAAATCGGCTACGTTATGGACAAGCACAATTAATCAAAGGCGAAAGAGTTGCAATCCATAATGAAGAAAAATGTACAGGTTGTTTCAAATGCATTCAGAGATGTCAATTTGGTGCAATCGCTGCAGATATTCGTAAAAATAAAGCACAAATTGACTCTCAAATGTGTTTTGGTTGTGGTCTTTGCGAAAGTGTTTGTGATTTTGATGCCATTGAATTAAAAAATAGACGCGATTTCCCAATATTAAGATATGATTGGTAAAAGGTGATTGTATGGCAATTCAAATAAAAGATAAAGATATACCTGTAATAAGAGTTAAGGTTGATAGGGAAAAATGTCAATTACCGATGGTGTGTGACTATAAATGTTATACTAAATGCCCTCAAGGTGTATTTCATGTCCATTCATATCCAAATGTCTCTGGACCTTTTATGAAACCAGATCCAAATAGTCCAAAACATTATCTAGTAAATGGTTCTGCAGCTCCTAAGTGTATTGGGTGTATGGAATGTACTAAAAATTGTCCAGATGATGCGATAACAATTGAAATTACTATCCCTGAGGGGAAAGAGGGAGAACATCCTTATAAACATCCATTTGAATCACTTGATGTTGGTTTAGAAAATCTAGAACAAATTGAGAAATTAGATTCAACATATAAGGGGTTGAAAAAACTGTGATGCAACCAAAATATGATTATAATCTTCCTGAAGAGCTTTTCAAAACAATTGAAGAAGAATTTGCGGCTGTAAAAATTGTAGAAAAATTTCTTGAATCTAAAGACGTTTCGGTTTTTGAAGAATGGGGAAAGAGATTAATGGAAAAAACATATGAATTAGGAACAAAACCAGAATATAATGATCATCTCTATGAAATGGTTAAAATGGTTGCTAAAAAAACAGGTGAAGTAAGATTTCCCCATGAAGCTCAACGATTTATTGAAATAGCGTGTCTTTCAATTCATCTTATGAGCGTGGTATTAATACAAACAGCGTATAATAAAGAATTAAGCTTTTCAATCGAAGAAGGTACATGTACCATTCATAACAACCTTAAAAAAGCATTGTCTGAAGAAGAATTGAAAAGCTTACCATGTAAAAGTGGATGTTTAAGCACATGGAAAACAATTTTTGAAATTCTCAAAATGAATGATGTAAAGGTAAGCCAAACACAAGAAATACCTAAGGATGGAATGTGTACCTTTCTAGCTGAAAAGAAATAGACTCTCCTTTTTATTTATACTAACCTCCCTAGAATCTGAACTAGATTTGCTATTCACCTTTCCAAACAGGTTTTCTTTTTTCAGCAAAAGCCTTTGGTCCCTCTCTAAAATCATGAGATTGCAAAAATTTTGTATACAAAGAAAAATTTGCAAAAAGAGCCTCTTTTAAGGACATTTGTAGCCCTTCAACAGCCATTTGTTTTATTGTTCGGATTGCCAATGGTGAGCCTTCCATAATAAGATTTGCAGTATTTATTGTTTCTTCCATTAATTGATTGAAAGGTACTACTTTTTTTACGAAACCATATTGTACTCCTTCTTGAGCAGTCATACGTTTACGCGTAAAGAGAATGTCCATTGCTAAATGATATGGAAGATATCTTACTAATCGATGAATTCCTCCTCCTGAAGGAATTCTCCCTACTACAGGTTCTGGTAAACAAAAAGTAGCGTGTTCGGCAGCAATCATAAGGTCACAGCTCAAGGCAAGCTCAAAACCTCCTCCATACGCAAGACCATTTATTGCAGCGATTATGGGTTTGGTAATTCTAAAGTTTCTTATTAAAGAGGCTTTTTTCTTTCTTACCTCATCATAAGCTGCTCTCTGTTCTTCAACACTGGTTTTGGCAGCCCATTTTAAATCCGCACCTGCAGAAAATGCTTTTTCTCCTACACCTGTTAAAATCGCAACCCATGCATTAGGTTCATCCTCAAATTCATTAATTGCATGACCTAGTTCTAATGATATATAAGGATGAATTGCGTTCAATACTTCTGGTCGATTTAAAGTAATAATAGTGATATGGTTATTCTTCTCTACAATAATATGTTCATACTCCATAATAATTCAATTCCTTATTTTTAATTTTTATTTAATTTATACTCCCTTCCAAACTGGTTTTCTTTTTTCTGAGAATGCTTTTGGCCCTTCAATAAAATCATTAGACCGCATAAATTTTACATAAAGGGAGAACGTAGTAGATAATGCATTTCTCAAGGTCATTTCAAGGCCATCATTAACCATCTGTTTAATTGCCCGTATAGCTAAAGGCGAACCTTCCATTATAATATTTGCTAATTTCTCTGCTTCTATCATTAATTGGTCTAACGGAACTACCTTATTTACAAAACCCAATTTTACACCTTCTTGAGCAGATATTCGCTTATATGTAAAAAGAATTTCCATCGCTAAGTGAAAAGGAATTTGTCTTGATAACCTATGAACACCTCCTTCAGTAGGAACACGACCAACTAATGGTTCTGGTAAAGAAAAAACAGCGTGTTCAGCCGCAATGATAAGATCACAACCTAAAGCAAGTTCGAATCCACCACCCATAGCGAATCCATTTACAGCGGCAATTATGGGTTTAGTTATATTAGGATTTAAGGTTACAGCCCCACTAACGGCTTTATATTTAAGTTTCCCAAAAGCTTCTCGTTGTTCCTCAGGGCTAGCAGTTGCTCCCCACTTTAAATCGAAACCAGCTGAGAAAGCTTTATCTCCGACTCCAGTAACAATCGCAACCCATGCATTTGTGTCGTTTTCAAATTTATTAAATACATCTTCCAATTCTATACTTACATATGGGCTTAAGGCATTTCTTACTTCTGGTCTATTAATCTTAACAATCATTATATGGTCTTTTTTTTCAACAATAATATATTTATAATCCATGTCATTTCACATTATTTCTATAATAGTTAATTTGGTTGTATATTTTTTACAATAATAATGCTTTTATATTTGAGGATTTACACTCAAGAGTATTTTTAGGATATAGAGTTCTTTATATTAATTCTTAACCTATGATGAGTAACAAGTTATATGATCCAATTTATGATCAAAAATAGTAAGATTTAAATATCAAATTGATTTATGTAAATATATGAGTGTCAACCAATGGTTGACAACCAACATTTAAAAACTTAAAAAATTGAAATAAGAGGTGGATTATATGTCAGATAAAATTGAAGTTAAAAAGAAAGAAAAAACTAATGAAGAAAAGCAAGAAGATAAAAAATCACGAGAAATAACCGTTAGAAGGGAAAGTCCATTTTCTTTATTTCAAGAGATGGATCGAATGTTTAACGAGATGCAGCGAAATTTCTTTGATGATTGGAATTGGCCCTTTGGTAGACGAAGAACAAGACCGTTTTCATTAGTTATTAGAGAAGATGAGCCAATCTTTAGAACACCATTAGCAAACATTACTGAGGAAGATGATGCATTTGCTATTACAGCAGAATTACCCGGATTAGATAAAGGAGATATTGAAATCACTATCCAAGATGGAACTTTAGAAATTAAGGGAGAAGTCAAAGAGGAAAAAAAAGAGGAAAAAGAAGGAGAATTAGTCCGGAGAGAATATCGTTCTTCAAGTTATTATAGGGCGTTTTCATTACCAGATAATATTGATGAGAATAAAATTGATGCGAATCTTGAAAAGGGAATTTTGAAATTAAAGATCCCCAAAGTAGAACCTGTAGTACCAGAAAAGAAGAAAATTGAAATCAAATAGAGATTTTAGTCTATTTTTTTCTTTTTATTTTTAATACTCTCATTTCTAATAATTAAGTACAATAGTTTCAAAACTTAAATATTACAAAACTCGAGATGCAGAGGTTTCTAATCCTGAACCTTTTGCAGATTTGAAAAACATTAGAGAAAGAAAAAAAAGGAAATATAGATTTTATACCATAATAAAAAAAAATTATTGTTCATAAGCAGAACGCGGAGGAACAATCCTTACAATCCTCTGCCTTTCTACCAAGGAGACTGCTCCTTCAGGACAGAAAGCCGCACATATTCCACATCCTATACAAAGTTCTTCATTCGTTTCAGCTTTTCCTTCATCGTTTAAACTTTTAGCACCAGAATAGCATTTTTCAACACATGTCCCACATCCTACACATAGGTCATGATTTACTCGTGCTATGTAATTAGTTAAATTAGCTGTAATACCTCTTGCTTGACCACAACAATCTGAGCAGCAATTGCAAATACTATCTTCTTCTCGATTATAATCTCTGTTTGGATGATAAGCTTTATGTACTAGCCCATCTTCTTCAGATTTTTTTAATATCTCTAATGCTTCTTCTTTCGATATCATTCTAGCGAAACCTTGTTCCGTCGTATAACGAGCAGATTTTCCAAAAGTAAAACAGTTTTCACGTATATCCGTTTGTTTACATGATTCTCCCACTAAATCACGAAAATGTCTACAATAACAATGACCTACGGCAATATCATCAAATTTGTTAATTATTTCTTCAACTTTTTGAGTAGATATAACTTTTTCTTCAGGCGCTTCTAATTCTTCATCAACAACAATACTAATTTCTTTTCCAGTTTCAAAATTTTCTGTATAAGGTATAGTTCTGTCGATTGGGCGCATGGATGGCAGAAATCTATTTACTATGGCATCATAATTAGCTAACATCCTACCTCTGGATTCTTTATTTAATTTAAGAAATAATTGAGCTAATCCTTTCTCCCAATCGTTATATTCAAGTTTTTTCATAAATGTATACTCATAAACCCCCACATTTACGAATGGCATCAATCTATATACCATTAAACCAGAGCTACTTGGTTGATTCATAAGTAATCCTGTTTTTGCTAATACCTCAACATGCTCGTTGATTTGATCTTCAGTCAATCCAGTACTTTCTTTTAATTGTTCCATGGTTTGTGATCTCCTACCTTTAAAAGCTAGTATAAAATCTACATGTTTTTCATCCACAATATATTTTAAAATAGCGATAGTGGTATCAGTAGCTGGAACTGGAGAACCCCCAGCACTACTTATTACTTGTACAGCATTTCTATATTTTTCATCTATAGCCTCTGACATTTTTCATCAATATTTGATTATTTATCTTGAAATTTTAATATAGTATAAAATCTATATGCAATTTTAAAATTTCTTGTTAAGGTATTTAATCTTTACCTTAAAATCGATATTTTTTTTCAACAATATCTTTGAAAATTTTTTCTGTAAGAAGTGTATAACTTGAAGTTTTTGGTAATAGAACGTAAATGGGATCTTTTGTTTTATTAATGTTAAAACCAACTTTTTTCATGTCTGACTTTAGGATTTTATAAGTGTTTGTGGTTGATAATTTAGATAAGAAACGAATGAAAAGAGGGATTGCATAATTAGGTAAATTTTCTCTTAATAAGTTTGAAAATCCGTCAAAATCAAATGTTTCAGGTTTCCTCTTTGTGAAAATTGATGCCATTCCCGCTCTTCCTTCAGTATCTGGTACTAAAACACCATAGACAGATGTATGTTCTACTTCCTCAAATGATAGAATCACGTCTTCAACTTCAGATGTGGACACATTCTCTCCTTTCCAACGGAAGGTATCACCAAGTCGGTCTACAAACTGGGCATGACCATAACCTATAGGTCTAATCAAATCGCCGGAATACATCCACTTATCACCCTGTTCAAATACATCTTCAATTATTTTTTGTTTACTTGCTGATTTACTAGTATATCCTGCAAATGTATAAGGATCTTGAATTTTCATTAGAAATAATCCCGCTTCACCTTCATCGACCATTTGAAGAAATCCATCTTCTCCACGAATTGGTTCATCATCTTCAATATCATATTTTACAAGAGCATACTCACTTAGACAGGTACCAATTGTGCAATCTAAATTTAGATAATTACAAAACATCCCCCGCATTTCTGTCATTCCATAGTGCTCATATACTTCCTTAATACCAAATCTATCTTTAAAATCCTTCCACATCTCAGGTCTAAGTCCATTACCGGCAATTTTATAGACAGTATGTTTCCTATCATTAGGACTAGGTGGTTGATTATAAAGGTATCGAAGAATTTCGCCGATATAATTAAAACACGTAGCTTTGAATTTATTTATATCTTTCCAGAAATTACTCACACTAAATCTTCGAGCTAATGCAACTGCCGAACCATTGGCGATAGCTGCTGACCATCCAATATGTAAGGCGTTACTATGATAAATTGGGAGACATATATAATAAATATCATCTGGTTGCATGTTCAAGGCCATTTTTCCCCAGCCTAATATTGAGCCTACAGTATGAATATTACGGATATGAGCTGCTTTCGGGAGGCCTGTAGTACCTGAAGTAAAAATAAACACATAGGTATCCTTTCCTAACATATCTGCTGTTGTCGGAGGATTTGAAATAGATTGTTTCTCTGTTTGAGCCTTAAAGTCAAGATATCCTTCTGGTTTTTTCATTTGTCCTTTATCCTCAACATAAAAAAGCTTATCTTCTGATGATAAATCTAGATCTTCTTTAACTTCTTCAAATGCATCTATAAGTTCTTCTCCAATGACATAAATTCTTACTTGATTTAGTTTCAAGCTGTGTCGAAGTGTTGTTGCTCGTTGTCTTGTGTTGATTAATGAACCAATTGTACCTATTTTTGACATTGCAGCCATTAAAAACATCAATTCAGGTCTATTTTCTAAAAAGATATTAATTACTTCTCCTTTTTTAACACCTAAAGAAAGAAAGAAGTTCGCATATTTATTTATCCATTCATTTAGCTCTTTGTAAGTATACTCCTGATCTTCATAGAGAATAGCTTTATTGTTTGGAAATTTTTCTGCATTACGCTCTAAACACTTTCCCAACGATATTTTTTTATCAGGTCCTATTTTCTCAAATTCTTCCTCCAGCCGAAATGTATTTAAACGCCACAGTAATGATAATAACCCAAAAACATAATCTTTATATGTAATTTTATAACCAGAAACAGATTTAGAAGATGTAGAAGATTCTTTTTCAATTGGACCTCTAGTTTCCTCAAATAATTTTAAAATTTTTGTATCTTCTATATACGCTAATAATTTGTCTTCACCTTTGGAGGTAATTCGATAATGAATCTCATCATCCAATGTAAATTCTTCTATCAATTGTTCCCCCTTTAATTTATTTGTCCACTCGAAGAATAGTGTTTCATCCATCCTATTTTCAATAGATTCAATAGGATTATTAATAAGTTCCTTTAATTTGTGAGGTCCAAAAATCCCAAGGGCAAATAAAATAATCTTGTCATAATTACCTTTATCTAAATTAACCAAAACAAAGTCAGGAATTTTAAAGGGTATTGTGTTTATCATTGTAAAAAAAAATTTTTCATTGTAATTAAATTTAAGAAATGCAATTAAAACAAAATTTACAAAAATGGCAAAAAAGCACCACTATATAAGCCCTATCATATCAAAACTCGATCAGAACATAATCAGTGGTATCATGAAATGACATGAATAAATTGCATGGCGAGAACATCTTCCTGAAGTATTAATTTATCTAATAGGTTTTTAAACATATTTAATAATGCTAAATATCTATTTTTAAACCATCATAAGCAAATGATAATCCAGGGTTTTGTTCTTCTAATTCTTTACGTTCATTGGGAGTAATACCTTGTATTAATTTATTTATGTTCCAACTATGAAATGAAGCATGAGTAATGATACATTTTGGAATATCTAGTGTCTTCCAGAAATCAACAGCGTCAAAAATAGAGAAATTTTTCCATTCTTGAAATGTAATGCCTTTAGGTAGAAATAATTTGTCAACAGTACCTTCTAGAATTATAAAATCTAATTTGATTTCTTTCAATCGGTTAATTGTCATCTTTGGGGGTATAACTCCATCAACAAGATATGCAAAAGTTTTATTGGGTGTAGTGATAATATATCCGAGACTGTCAACAGAATGAGTTGTCTTTACAACTTCAAAATTAGCATCGGGAAGCTTAATAATATCTCCAGGATCTAAAGGATGAAGATTGAATTGTGGTTTACCCCAAGAGAAATCTCTATCAAAATAACCCATATCTTGTGATGGAAGATAAAGATCAATTTTATCTTTTTTCCAAATTCCGTGAGTGCACAGCTCTGGAAAAGGAGCTAGACCAAAGCAATGATCATAATGCCAATGTGTTAAAAATATTCTATCTATAAACTTAATTCTTTCCCGTTCGAGTTGGAACTCGATGTCAGGACTAGCATCAATTAAGATATTTTCTTGCCCTGATAATACAATGGAAGCCCTGGTTCTTCGTAATTTCTGATCTTTTCTTGCTCTTTCACATGTTTGGCAAGAACAGTGAAATGACGGAACTTGTATGCATCCACTGCTACCAAGAAAAAATAAATTAAGAACATTGCGAGCCATTATTTATTCACCCTATAAGCTATATATTCTCGATAATAATTAAAGTAATATTAAATTTATGTGTAATTAATAATTTCTAAAAATTAGATTGGTTTAACCATGAAAGTACTTGTCGTGAACTCTTATCTAGTAGACTGGATAAGAAATCAAAAGGATTTATTACCTGAAAACGTAGAGTTAATTATTCCGGAAAAAGGGACTGAAGAAGAGTTAATAAAACTTGCTCATGATGTTGAAATTATAGTCTGTACACGATTATCGGCAGCTGTGGTAAAGAATGCTAAAAATTTAAAACTTATACAAAAAACAGGAGCGGGAGTTGATGCTCTACCATTTGATGCAATTAATGAAAATGTTTTTGTAGCAAACACTTCTGGAGCAAATCCAGTGCCTCTTGCTGAAGGGGCAATAAGTTTACTCCTTGCACTAACTAAACGTGTAGTTCAGCGCCATAAAGCATTTCCCGAAATTTATAGAGGTAGAGGTACTGAATTACGTGGAAAAAAAGTTGGTATTATTGGTTTAGGACATATCGGCATTGAAATTGCTAAACGGTTGCAAGCGTTCGAAATGAAAATTCTTGCGTTAAAAAGACGCAAATCTACGGAGTTACCAGAAAAATTAAGCCTTGAGTTTCTTGGTGGGCCTGACGATCTTGATTTTATTCTTTCTGAATCTGATTTTATTATAGTGATTGTTCCACTTACACCTGCAACTCGAGGTTTGATTGGTGAACGTGAAATTCGATTAATGAAACCCTCAGCCTTTATAATTAATGTTGCAAGGGCTGCAATAATTGAAGAGGAACCATTATTTAGAGCACTTGAAGAGAATAGAATTGCAGGTGCAGCCCTTGATGTTTGGTGGAGTCCCCATTGGTGGGATCCTTCATGGATACCTGAATTAGAAAACCCATCAAAGTTTCCTTTTTGGGAATTACCTAATGTAATTGCAACACCTCATAATATCGGTTATGTTGATATTACAAAATATTCTGAAAATCCTGTTCGAATAATGGCTGAAAATATACGTAATATAGCGAATGGAAAATCTCCTATAAATCTAGTTGATAAAGAACACCAATATTAAGAATAAATATAGTGTTCATTCTAATTAATCGATAAAAATTAAAGCAATATCAAATTTTTGTGTAATTAACAATTTTGAGAGAATGATTTAAGACAATGAGTAAAGATAATATCGAACAAAGTGATATTAAAATAATTAATACTGGATGTTGTCATGATTGTGGTGGTCGATGTACCCTTAAAGCTCATGTTAAAGAAGGTAAAATAATACGTTTTGAAACAGATAATGGAGAAGAACCCCAATTAAGAGCGTGTTTACGTGGAAGAGCTTATAGACAAAAGGTTTATCATACAGATAGATTAAAATATCCTATGCGCCGTATTGGAGAGCGTGGGGAGGATAAATTTGAGCGTATATCTTGGGATGAAGCTTTAGATGAAATTGCAAATAAAATGAAAGATATTAAGGAAAAGTATGGAAATGCTTCTATTCTTTTTGTTCCAGGTGCGGGGAATCAAGGTATGCTTCATGGTGTGACACCTTCAGGATTAATGCTTAATCAATTTGGAGGTTATACACGAATGTGGGGTGCTCCCTCTTATGAAGGCGCTCTTTTTGCATCGATGGCTACTTATGGAACTATGATGACGGGAAATGCTCGTGAAGATTTACTCAATTCTAAACTCATTATTATGTGGGGTTGGAATCCAGCTAGTACTGTTTGGGATCCCGGTACGCCCTTGATGTTTGCCAAAGCAAGGGAAAAGGGTATTAAAATTATAAATATAGATCCGATCTTTACTGATTCTGCTGCTGTTTTAGCAGATCAATGGATACCTATTCGACCTGGTACCGATTCTGCAATGCTTAGTGCAATGGCGTATGTTATTATCAATGAAGATTTGCAAGATCAGGACTTTATTGATAAATATACGGTTGGATTCGATAAATATAAAGCATATATAAGGGGTGGTGAGGATGGGACTCCAAAAACACCGGAATGGGCTGAAGAAATTACTAAAGTACCAGCAGAAACTATAATAAACTTAGCTCGAGAATATGCTACAAATAAACCAGCAGCTCTTATGGCAGGATGGGGGCCTGCCAGAACCGCAATGGGAGAACAATATTCTAGAGCGGCTAATGTGTTATGTGCAATTACTGGAAATATTGGTATTAATGGTGGTTATGCTTCTGGTTTTATGCGAGCATATTATAGCAGAGAAAGTGTTGTCTCAGCTGGTAGGAAAAAATCAGGACCTATTAAACAAGAAGAAAAGAAAGAAATGGAGCAGAAACAAACACCTAGGGGAAATCCAGTAGACTTTAGAGCATCTCCTCGAAAAGATGCGTTATATAAGTTAAGAGGAGGAACTAATCCTGCAAGTACTCGTATTCATTTCAATGAGTATTATGACGCGATATTACTTGGAAAAAAGGGGGGATTTCCCGCTGATCTGAAAATGGCTTATATTGTAGCAGAGAATCGCTTGAATCAATATTGCAATGTAAATAAAGGTGTAAAAGCGTTAAAATCTCTTGAATTCATAGTAGTTCTCGAACAATTTATGACTCCTACAGCTAAATTTGCCGATATATTATTGCCAGTCAATACTTTCATGGAACGTAATGATATTGCTGTACCATGGCTAGGGTCGCCTTACTATATTTATTTAAATAAAACTATTGAATCGTTATATGAATCAAAATCAGATTTAGAAATATGTAAGGCATTAGCACCGAAATTAGGTATTGATCCTGGTTTGCTTAATTTATCAGAAGATCAAATATTACGTATGTTCAGTTCTCCGCGGAAGGATATAAAAAGTTATGATCAGATGAAACGGGATGGATTTTTTAAAGTAAAGGTGGAGGAACCATTTATTGCATTTAAAGAACAAATTGCTGATCCAAAGAATAATCCATTCCCTACACTATCAGGAAAAATAGAGATATATTGTGAACATATAGCAGAATTAGATATCCCTAATATGCCCCCCATTCCTAAATACTTGAGTCATGAAGAACATTATGATGCACCCCTAGCAAAAAAATATCCTTTGCAACTCCTCACACCTCATAATAAACGGAGAACTCATTCAAGTTTAAGTATGATTCCCTGGCTTCAAGAAGTAGAACCTCATATGGTTTGGATAAATAGCATTGATGCTGAATCAAGAGGAATCGAACATGGAAATTTAGTAGATATCTTTAATGAAAGGGGCAGAATACGTATTTCTGCCAAGGTTACTGAACGTGTTATTCCTGGTGCTGTAGTGATTTATCAGGGTGCTTGGTATAATCCGAATGAAGAAGGAGTGGATTTGGGGGGGTGTGGGAATGTTCTCACAAAAGACTCACGATCTCCTGGTGGTGCATTCCCCATGAATAGTGCTCTCGTTCAAGTGGAATTATATTCCAAAAATAAATCGGAGGATTCTTCATGAAGCAAGTGGGTTTTTATTTTGACCAAACTAGATGTACAGGTTGCTATACATGTTCTGTTGCCTGTAAAGATTGGTATAACATTGATGCTGGACCAGAAAATTGGATGCGTGTAATTGCAATTGAGAAAGGAAAATTTCCAGATTTAACTCTTTCCTATCTCGCTCTTGCTTGCAATCATTGTGGTGATCCTCCATGTATAAAGGCATGCCCTGTGAACGCTATTATTAAAAGAACAGACGATGGAATTGTAGTGGTGGATCAAGATAGGTGTTTAGGTAAAGCAGAATGCGGTTCAAAATGCTTGAAAGTTTGTCCTTGGGATGCACCTCAATTTTCATCAGATGAAAACTCTAAAATGAGGAAATGTAACTTATGTATAGAGAGATTAGAACAAGGAAAACAGACAATTTGTGTAGACGCTTGTCCTATGTACGCATTAGACGTAGATTCTATTGAAAATTTACAAAAAAAGTACGGGCATGTACATACTGCAGAAGGATATAAATACCATGAGAAATTTAGACCTTCATTAATTTTTAAACCAAAATTAAGTGACTAAAATGGAAGAGAAATTTATTGTAAAAACCACGAAAGGAAAAGTTCAAGGGTATTTTAATAGAGGAGTAATCAAATTTAAGGGGATCCCATATGCTACTCCACCGATAGGTAATTTGCGATTCAAACCAACAGTTCCGGTTAAAACTTGGGAAGGTGTATTTGATGCGACTAAATATGGTCCTGTCGCTCCACAACCACCCTCAGCTTTAGAAAATATGTTTTCAGAACCATTACCAAGCAGTGAAGCTAACTGTTTAACTCTTAATATATGGACTCAGGGATTAGATAATGATAAGAGACCAGTTATGTTTTGGATTCACGGTGGTGCATTTGTTACTGGTAGCGGTAGAGCTCTAGATGGTTCACGTCTAGTTCTTAGAGGAGATGTTGTTGTTGTGAGTATTAATTATCGTCTTGGGGTTATTGGATTCCTTTATAGAGATGATCTACCTGAAATAAGTCCGAATGTGGGATTAATTGATATGGTTACAGCGCTTAAATTTGTAAAAGATAATATTTCAAGATTTGGGGGAGATCCTGATAACATTACTATTTTCGGGGAATCAGCAGGGGGATCAGCAGTAACTTGTTTACTTGCTATGCCTTCAGCTAAAGGACTGTTTCAAAGAGCTATTTTGCAATCTCAAGCTATGAATAAATATAGTGGTGATCCTGAGAGAGGCAATAAATATTATGAGATTTTAACACAGAGATTGGGTCTTGAAAAAAGAGATATAGATTCTTTACGTGAAATGCCTATTGAAAAAATAATTGAAGTTTCAGAAAGGTTTGAAATAATTCAATTTGATAATCCTAGAGCTGGACCTGTTATTGATAAGGATATATTACCGATAAATCCCCTCGAAGCTGTGAAAGACGGTTATATAAAAGACATTGATTTATTCATTGGATCGAATTTAGATGAAACGAAGTTATGGTCAATGTGGGCTCCTAAAGGAGAGAAGATGACTACTGGAGGACTTTTAAAAAACATAGAAGCCCTTTTGAAATTAACAGGACAGAATGGAACAAAAGCAAGGGAAATTATTGAAACCTATGAGGAACGTTATAAAATTCCAAGCGATATTAATGATGCTATTTTTACTGATTTTATGTTTCACGTTCCCTCAATTCGTTTGGCAGAAGAACAATCGAAACATCGAAAGAATACTTTTATGTATCTATTTACATGGAAAACTCCTTTAGATGGCGGACGATTTGGGGCAATGCATGCTCTTGAACTTGCTTTTGTATTTAATATTTTACTTGATAGGGATATAGGAATATTCCCACTTAAAACAGAAGAAACCCAAGGATTATCTGAAAAGATGATGGATGCTTGGATTGCATTTGCTCGTTCAGGTAATCCAAATCATGAGAATATTCCAGAGTTGCTTCCATACGATTTAGAGAAAAGGGCTACGATACTTTTTGACAAGGAAGTTACAATTCAATATGATCCTTATGGAAATGAACGGGAATCTTGGGAAGGTATTTTATAGTATATTTAATTCTGGTATTATAAAATGTAAAATTAATTCATTTTTTTATTTAAACAATTATGGAAGATGATTTAAATGGAAGAAGATATTATTGTGGAAACTACACATGGTAAAGTAAGGGGATATAGTCGAAGAGGAGTAATTAAATTTAAAGGTATCCCTTATGCTTCACCACCGATAGGTAATTTACGATTCAAGGCCCCGGCTCCAGTCGAGCCTTGGAGTGATGTGCTTGATGCAACAAAATTTAGCCCTGTTTCGATTCAGCCAATTTCACGTCTTGATGTCAGAGAACCAATGCCTCAGAGTGAAGGTGAATGCTTAACTTTAAATATTTGGACTCAAGGATTAGATAATAATAAGAGACCCGTTATGTTTTGGATTCATGGGGGGGGATTCACTACTGGAAATGGGGCTATTTATGATGGATCACGATTAGTACTTAGGGGGGACGTAGTTGTAGTCAGTATTAACTATCGTCTTGGATATCTTGGCTTTTTATATATGCCAGATATGCCTGATACGACTGCTAATGCAGGATTACTTGATATTATCGCTGCACTTCAATGGGTAAAAGAGAATATTTTAAAATTTGGAGGAGATCCTAATAGTGTCACTATATTTGGGGAATCTGCGGGTGGTATGGCGGTTTCCACTCTACTTGCTACCCCCTCAGCTAAGGGGTTGTTTCATAGAGCCATTGCCCAATCTGGAGCCGCGAATAAATTCGGTTTTAATCCTGTCTCTGCAATCAAAGTGTATGAAGAATTAATTCAGAAATTAGGAGTTGAAAAAGGTGATATAGAAGCATTACGTAAACTTCCAGCTGAAAATTTCATTGTACCAGAAATGGGAACGGAAGGATTCCAAGCAAGAGGATTAAGAGTGGGACCGGTTGTGGATAATGATATTTTACCAGTTCACCCTCTAGAAGGTATTTCTAAGGGATTTGCTAAAGATATCGAAGTATTCATCGGGACAAATTTAGATGAGAGTAAATTATTTTTAATGTGGAACCCGAAAGCTTTTGGACTTACTGAAGAAGGATTAGATAAAACTATAAAAGCATATATGCGGTTTACAAAACAGAAAGAAACCAAAGCTAAGGGGTTAATAGAGAGGTATCGGGAATTAAGAAAAACCCCAAGAAACATTGCAGATGCAATAATAACAGATTATACATTTCGGATACCGTCTATTCGTCTTGCTGAAGCACAATCCAAATACCAAAGGAATGTTTACATGTATCTTTTCACTTGGCAAAGTCCTCTAGGGGAGGGGAAGTTTGGAGCGATGCATGCTCTTGAACTTGCTTTTGTATTTGGTCTTCCTGGAAATGAAATAGGATTTATTCCAGCTAGAACAGCAGAAACTCAGAGATTATCAGAACAAATAATGGATGCTTGGATCGCATTTGCTCGTTCAGGTAATCCAAATCATGAAAATATTCCAGAATTACCTCCTTATGATTTAAAGAAAAGAGCTACAATACTTTTTGACAAGGAGGTTGCAATTCATAATGATCCTTATGGAAATGAACGGGAATCTTGGGAAGGTATTTTATAGTATATTTAATTCTGATAATATAAAATATAAACCAAATTCAATTTTTTTATTTTAACAATTATGGAAGATGATTTAAATGGAAGAAGATATTATTGTAGAAACTACACATGGTAAAGTAAGGGGTTATAGTCGAAGAGGAGTAATTAAATTTAAAGGTATCCCTTATGCTGCACCACCGATAGGTAATTTACGATTCAAGGCCCCAGCTCCAGTCGAGCCTTGGAGTGATGTACTTGATGCAACAAAATATAGTTCTATCTCAATTCAGCCAGAATCACGCTTAGAAGCAATGTTCGGGGAACCATTACCTCAAAGTGAAGCTGAATGTTTAACTTTAAATGTATGGACTCAAGGATTAGATAATAATAAGAGACCCGTTATGTTTTGGATTCATGGTGGAGGATTTATTACAGGGACTGGTGCTACTTTGGATGGTTCACGACTTGTTCTTAGGGGGGACATAGTTGTAGTCAGTATTAATTATCGTCTTGGATATCTTGGGTTTTTGCATATGCCAGATATGCCTGATACGACTGCTAATGCAGGAATACTCGATATGGTCGCAGCACTTAAATGGGTAAAAGAAAATATCTCAACATTTGGAGGAGATCCTAATAATGTCACAATTTTTGGTGAATCTGCGGGTGGTATGGCGGTTTCTACCTTACTTGCTACACCTTCAGCTAAGGGATTGTTTCATAGAGCTATCCCCCAATCCGGAGCTGCTAATAAGTTCGGTTTTAATCCTGTCAATGCGATTAAAGTATATGAAGATTTAATTCAAAAATTAGGTGTTAAGAAAGGAGATATAGAAGCATTACGGAAACTACCAGCGGAAAGATTTATTGTACCTCAGACGGAAACAAACGGATTCCAAGCAAGAGGAATAAGAGTAGGACCAGTCGTAGATAAGAGTACCCTACCAGTTCACCCACAAGAAGCTATATCTGAGGGATTTGCTAAAGATATTGATATATTCATCGGGACAAACTTGGATGAAAATAAGTTATTTTTAATATGGGATCCGAAGGCTTTTGAGCTGACAGAGGAAGGATTATATAAATATATAAATTCATTTATGCGAATTGCAAATCAGAAAGAAAGTAAAGGTAAAGAGTTAATAGAGAACTATCGGGAATCAAGAAAAACCCCAAGGGATATTGCAGATGCAATTTCAACAGATTATACGTTTCGGATACCTTCTATTCGTCTTGCTGAAGCTCAATCTAAATATCAAAAGAACGTTTATATGTATCTTTTCACTTGGCAGAGTCCTTTAGGAGGGGGAAAATATGGTGCGATGCATGCTCTTGAACTTGCTTTTGTTTTTGGTCTTTTTGGAGATAAGGATATTGGAATTTCTCCAGCTAGAACTGAAGAAACTCAGAAATTATCAGGACAAATGATGGATGCGTGGATCGCATTCGCTCGCTCAGGGAATCCAAATCATAAAAATATTCCAGAATTACCTCCTTATGATAAAAAAAATAGAGCTACAATACTCTTTGATAAAGAGGTTACAATCGAGAATGATCCTTATGGAAATGAGAGAGTAGCATGGGATGGTATTTTTTAAATATCTCTAATATTTATAATTCAATTTACTTTTTTTTTAGTAATTTAGAATTCTTTGAAGTATAATTAATATTTGGCACAATGAAAGAATCATTAAATTCCCGTTTTGAGTCAATCAGCCCATCTGCCAAATCACTCCTTTTAACAAAAGCATTAACGACTATTCCTTTTGCAAAAGAAGCTGCTGGTATGATTTGGGGCGATGAGAGTATACTACTTACACAGGAAAAATTGTCATCAATAGGTTTCATTAGGAGACTTCTTCATTTTGAAAAGAGGTATCTATCTATTGATAATGCTTTAAGAGAAACTGGAATAAAAAATGTTATTGAATTATCTTCTGGGTTTTCTTTTCGCGGGTTAAGTATGTGTAAAGATCCCGAAGTTTTTTACATAGATACAGACCTACATGAAATTATTGAAAAAAAGAAGGCTATTTTAATTGAATTAACCAGAAAGTTTTGTAATTATCCAATAGATAATTTATCTCTGCAAATATTGAATGCTTTAGATAGAAATGCTTTTTCTGAAATAATTACACACTTTCCAAGTGGTCCTATAGCAATATTGAATGAAGGATTACTGGTTTATCTTAATGATGATCAAAAGAAAAAGGTGTGTTCAATTATCTATGATTTATTAAAAGAAAGGGGTGGTTATTGGATTACTGCAGATATCTATATAAAGAAAGAAACTCAGGATTCAATCACAGATGGTTTTTATGAAGAGAAAGGAAAACGATTTTTAGCAAACCACCAAGTAGAGGAAAATAAATTTGAGAATTTTAAATCAGCTGAAACTTTTTTTGAAAATCATGGTTTTAGTTTATATAAGCGAATTGATCTACTCTCTAGTCAATTAAGTTCTATAAAATATTTAGCAAATTTTCCGCGAGATAGATTGAATGAATTAAAAAGTCAAAAAAAAACTAGGGAAACATGGATTTTGAAGCCTAAGAAGTAATAAGGTCAAACTGATAAAACAATCTATTTACATCTATAAAATTCTATTTTCAGTAACTTTAACAATAACAACATACTAAGAATATAAAAAATAAATAATAAGGTGAAAATAATGTCTGAATTAAATGAATTTGAACACGTAAAAATTGAAAAAGTTAAGGAGGGAAATTATGCGGTACTGTCAATTAATCGCCCAGATAAGCTAAATGCTCTTCAAAATAAAACATTGTATGAAATTGCTAAAGCTCTAGAATCCGTAGAAGTAGATCCAAGTGTTAGATGTGTTGTCTTGAGAGGAACAAAAGATTTTACCAAGAAACGTGCGTTTTCTGCAGGTGCCGATCTTTCTGCTCGAGGTGATCGAAGTGTACCCCTGGATATGGATAACATTAGGCACCGTGGCCATGCAATGTATTTAAGACATAAATATTATGATTTGATTGAAGAATTTCCAAAACCTTTGATCGCTGCTGTTGATGGATATGCTTTAGGAGGAGGTCTAGAATTAGTTTTGGTTTGTGATATTGTGATAGCATCAAAAAGATCACAATTTGGTTTCCCTGAAATTAAAAGGGGTATTTTTCCTGGCAATGGAGGGACACAGCGAATGGCGAGACATATAGGAAAAATGCGAGTGAATAGAATGATGTATTTTGGAGAACATTTAAGCGCAGAATTGATGAATGAATGGGGTTTTATCTCATTTTTAGTCGACGACGATAAATTTGAAGAATTTGTTCACGAAAAGGCATCTTGGCTGGGAAATGCAGCGACGAACAGCCTGTATGTTATTAAGAAGTGTATAAATTTCGGCACCCAAGTACCTTTGAATGTAGGATTGCAGTTTGAACATTGGGGATATGCATTGAATACATCTACTAAAGATTCAGCAGAGGGAGTAAGAGCATTTAATGAAAAAAGAGAACCGAAGTTTGAAGGAAAATAAGAATTAATCTTATTCCTTTTTTCTTTTTTTTATTGAGATATAGTTATCTGAAAACCTTTTTTTAGCTTTTTTAATTTATTGATTCAATTTATATCAAATCAGCACAAACAAATTATTTGTTTTTTAAGGCTATGAAAACAATCCGAATCCGATTGAAATCTGAAGAACAAAAGTCTCTTGTAAATAAATTTTCTCTCACTATTGCTGTGTTCTTTGAAGGAATTGGAGGATATGCTTATTTTGCTTTCTTACCCAAGTTTCTAGAATCTAAAGGCTTTTCTGATGGAACTATTTTATTTACAATGACTTGGATGGGGGTAGGAATGGCGCTTTTTTCATGGCTTTTAGGAAGAATAAGTGATAAAACAGGTCGTAGGAAGCTATTATTTATTTCTAGTATCTTTGCTTCAATAATTGTCTTTTTACTATTATATCTAAGTGATCATATCATATATCACTGTATATTAAATTTTATGAGGGGGGCATTTTTAGGTATATTTTTGCCAACATCAAATGCATTATTTGCTGATATTGTAGAAAAAGAAAATAAGAGGAAAGAATTACTCCTTAATTTGGAATCATTCGAGGTTAGTGGGGTTCAATTATCTCTATTTAGTACTATTAGGAGTACAGGTTTTGCTATTGGTGTACTCGGTTCGAGTTTTATGATAGGCGTTTTTGGAATCAATTCATTAGTCATCTTTTTAATTATTGCGACTACTATTTCACTATTATTTGCAATACCTGTAAAAGATATACAAAAAGATCATTTAGTATTAGAAGAAGGTAAGATTCAAGAACCAACTAGAAAACGAGTAAAAGTAAAATCTTTACTCTTTATTACAGTATTTTTCCGTCAATTTGGATTAATTCCATTCGTCCAAATATTGATAAATATTATAACTGATACAGGTTTCTCTACAAGCACAGCAGGTATTATAATTGCTCTTAATCCAATTTTACAGATAATAGCGATGGTGATTAATGGTAGGCTTGTTGATAATCCTAAAATTTCAGAAAAGATATTGATGGCTATTGGTTTCATTTTATCAGCTTTAACATTATTATGTTATGCGGGAGGTTCAGCAACAGGAAACCTTTTCATATTTATATTAGGGCAAATTCTATTGGGATTTGGATGGTCTTGTATCTATACAGGTGCCGTTAAATATATTATTAATCGAGCACCAATGGATAGAGCATTTTATATGGGTCTCTGGGTTACAGATATTCAAGTAGCAAAGATTATTTCTTATCAAGTTTTCGCGTTCCTTTGGATCCTGTTTTCTTATACCTTGACCTTACCTCTTGCTGCAATATTTCCATTAATTGGATTTATATTAGTATATTGGTTATAAAAATAACTTGAAGTTTTTACTTTAGTTTTTTAAATCTCTTTCAATTGTTCTTCTACACATTCTTCAGTTTTAAATCCGATGGAATTCATGAACATCGCCAGCATATTATAAGCACCGACAACAAAAATTAAATCCATAAGTTGTTTTTCATCATACTTTTTAGATAAACCTAACCAAGTAGTATCGGATAGAATTCTATTTTCATATAATTCATCAACGGAGTTTAACAGCAATTTATCAAAATTATCCCATCCTTGGGCTTTTGATCCAGTTTTTATGCTTTTTATTTCTTCTTCTGAGAGCCCCACTCGCTTTCCGACAAGTACATGATGATTCCATTCATAGTGAGATCCACAGAGCCATGCTATCCTTAGAATTAAAATCTCTTTATCCCTTGGAGGAAGAGAAGAATCATAGGTAACATGACTTGCCATTAATACCCATTTCAACCGTAATTTTCTGTAATTCATCATAGTAGCTATAATGTTAAAAATTGTAACATTTTCTCGAATAAATAATTTAATAGAATCTTCCCCCATAGTTGAATTTATTGAATTGACATTTAGACTTTCATTTTCCAGTTTAAGAAAAGAAGATAAATCTTCAATAATGTTATCATGATAAGATTTTAACCATTGCACAAGTGAATGCATTTCACTCTCCCATTTAGATTCAACATCCTCTTCATTAGGATATTCTAATTTTTCCATAGCGCTTCGAAATTGAAATACTTCTTTAATAAAATTTATTTCTCCTAGTGGAGGGATTCGAGGTTTTTCTCGATGAAAAAAACCAGATTTGTGATTTTTCTGTTCACTATTCCATTTATTCAATTATATTTTCACCAACAAATAATAGAAAGGTATAGTCTTTGGTATATAAATACTTTTTCACTCCAATTTTTTAGCAGTACAACAGTAAAGTGGGCTCTTAATAAAATCTAATTTTACAAATTAAAAATATCTAAATTAATTATGTAAATTAAAATTCTTAAAATAGCATCCTTAATTTTAAATGGTAATTAAAAATTTCAAGTAAAAAAAACTTATACAAAAAAGTGAAAATATATTGGATTTAAAAGAAGTTTGGTTAATTGATTATGCCCGTACAGCATTTTCTCGATGTAGACCTAGAACACCAGAGAGAGACGTTTTTGGTGATACTAGAGGAGATGAATTGTTAGCCCAGTTATTAATGAAGTTTTTTGATGACAAATTAGCAGATAAAGGCATAGAAAAAAAGGATATCGAAGAAGCTTCTGTTGGGGTTGCAGCAGGAGTGAATGAAGGCTGGACTTATGGAGGAAGACTTCCCATCTTTATGGCAGGATTTCCAGTAACCGTACCTGCATTCTTCATAGATAGACAGTGTGGTTCAGCAGGTTCTGGTATGCATGTAGGAATTATGGAAATTATGACTGGAAATTCAAAATGTGTTTTAGCTAATGGATTTGAACATATGGGTCGTGGCAGAGGTACTGGAACTAGCCCAAATATGAAGATGGCTGATAAAAATAGCATATTTTATCGTCCTGATCTTGATCTACAAACAACCTTCAACATGCTCCAAACAGCTCAGAAGTTATATGAAGAAGAAGTACCAACATTTACAAAAGAAGACTTGGATAAATTTGGAGTAAGAAGCCATAATTTAACCGTTAAAAGTTACGAAGAAGGTTGGCTCAAAGGTGAAATTATACCAATCCCCGGTCATGCTGAAGGTAATGTAGAAGAAAAAATAATGGTAGATAGAGATATGAATGCGAGACTCTCAAGTATGGAAGGGCACGCAAAACTACCAAGATTATCCCGTCCGTTTTATTTAGAAAAGAATGGAGGGAAAGAAGGGTATGAAAAGAGAGAAGGAACCGATCAAGGTGTAATTACTGTAGGAAATTCCTCGCCACTGAATGCAGGAGCTACGACAGCAGTTTTAATGGAAGCTGAAGAGGCAAAGAAGAGAGGTCTTGAACCAATGGCAAGAATTGTATCAATAGGGTGGGCAGGAGTAGATCCTACAACAATGGGACGAGGTCCAGTTCCTGCCACAGAACGAGCTTTAAAAGTTGCTGGAATGTCTGCTGAGGATATTGATTATTGGGAAATCAATGAAGCATTCTGTATTGTAACATTGAACTGTATGGATAAATTTAATCTACCATGGGAAAAAGTTAATATTATGGGAGGCTCAACTGCGATTGGTCACCCATTAGGATCCACAATGATTCGTCTTACAGGAACATTAGCAAGGATCCTAAAAGATAAAAAAGCTAAGTATGGTGTAGCAAACGCCTGTGTTGGGGGCGGTCAAGGAGTAGCAACAATAATAGAAAATCTTGATGCATAATCTTTTCTTTTTTTTTATATTTCTTAATTCAAAATTGGAATTCTTGTACAATTTAAGATGTTTTAATACAATTCAAGAATAGAAGAGAAGAAGATCAAGGGATTTGTTCTTCATAATATGAAATATTTAAAGTTAAAGTTTAATTCCATACAGTAAAAAAATTTTTAAAAATTTAAGTGATATAATTATGGGAATGTTAGATGGAAAAGTTGCCATAATAACTGGGGCTGGTCGTGGTGTTGGCCGCGAAGAAGCATTAATTATGGCAAAAGAAGGATGCAATTTAGTAATTAATGATATTGGCGGGGGAGCTACCCATCTCGATAAAGACGCTAAGATTGCAGATTCAGTTGTAGAAGAGGTTAAGGCTCTTGGAGTTAAAGCAATAGCAAATTATGACTCTGTAGCTGATTATAATAAAATGAAAGCTTTGGTAGATAACACTATTGGTGAATTTGGCAAATTAGATATCGTAGTAAACAATGCGGGCATTTTAAGGGATAGAATGATCTTTAACATGGCAGAAGAAGAATTTGACCTTGTTATTGCAGTTCATTTGAAGGGTACGTTTAATTTGACTAGACATGCTGGGGCTTATTTTAGAGAGCGAGGTAAAGCAGATGAGTCTTTAGGCAATTTTGGCAGAATTATTAATACTGCTTCAGATTCTGGGTTATATGGAAATGTAGGTCAATCAAATTACGGAGCTGCCAAATCTGGAATAGCAACGTTTACAGTTATTGTATCAAGAGAACTTGCTAAATATGCTACTATTAATTGTGTTGTTCCAAGTGCACGAACCCGTATGACTACTGATTTAACACCGAGAATGGCTGGATTTATGGAAAGAAAAACGAAAGATGGTTTCGATGTCTTTAATCCAGTTCATTTTGCACCGTTAGTTGCTTATTTAGCTACTGATGAAGCTAAGGGAATTAATGGAGAAGTGTTTAGAGCTATTGGCGATAAAGTATGGGTGTATCGTGGATGGCGGGCTGTAAAGAAAATATCAAACGATTGGCAAACTTTTACTGTAAAACAATTAGCTGATAAATTTCCTGAATTAATGAAAGATTTGCCCGATAAAAGAGAAGGTGCAGCAAGTCCACAAGAATTAGGAATGATGTAATTTACTTTAAAATATTTTCTAAATTTTTTTTTATTTATTTATTGATAAATTTCTCAATTGAGAATTTGACTTATTCTTTGGTATTAGAATTTGAATTGATTTACAAAATTTATGTAATAATAGTAATAATTAATAAATTATTCGAGATAAAAATTAATTAAAAAATTTTAAGGTAGAACAAAAATGACAAGTTTAGATTTAGATGTAATAGGTAAAGAGACAGAAGAGAGAACTCGTAAATATACTTGGAAAGATGTAATTCTATATAATTTAGGGATTGGCGCTCAACCTGATGAATTGCAATTTGTTTATGAAAGGTATCCCGGAGGAGTACAAGTTTTTCCAAGTTATGCTTGCATTATAGGAGGAGCTGGATTTCCTAGATTTAGTAAAGAGAGTATTGATGGAGCCCGTTTTATTCATGGAGAACAAATGATCAGACTTTATAAACCTTTTCCCTCAGAAGGAGAGTTTAAAGTCAAAGGAGTATGTGAAAACATATTTGACAAGGGAAATGCTGCTGTTATTCATACAAGAATTTCTGGAAGAACTATGGAAGATGAACTAATTTTTGAGAATAAATATGTTCATTTCTATATTGGGGAAGGTGGATGGGGCGGAGATCGTGGTCCAAAAACTGAACCACTAGACCCCCCAGAAGGAAAAGAACCTGATTTTAGTATAACTTATAAAACCAATATAAATCAGGCAGCAATATATAGACTGAGTGGGGATTATAATCCTCTACATATAGATCCTACTTTTGCAAAAAGAAGTGGAAGATTTGATCGGCCAATTCTTCATGGATTGTGTACTTATGGTCATGCAACTCGAGCTATAGTATATGGTCTTTGTGATGGTGATGTTTCTCGATTTAAGGAATTTAAAGCACGATTTACGAGTGAAGTATATCCTGGAGAAGCCCTTACTACACAGGGTTGGAAAGATAACGGACGTTACATAATTCAAGTACGTTCTGAGCGAGATACAATAGTTTTAGGAAATGCGTATACTATTATTAAGTAATTTTCAATTTTTTATTCTTTTTACAAATAATAATTTAATTCCATTTGAGATTTTGAAAGACTGATGCAAATGTTATAAACGATGTTTTGAAAACTGGTTTGATAATATCCGACTTACAATCATCCCATTTTTTCCGAAAAGAATAAAAGTATTCTGAAACTTCTAATATATCGCCAAAGACTACTTGATAATTCTCTATTATGGAGATTTGGATGTAAATTGGGAATAATTCGAAATTCCAGGTTTTTCAAGTTCATTTTTTGGCTCAAATGGTAAGTTGTTTTTGTAATCTATAACGTGATTTATTTTATCACGATATCGTTTAATTCTCAATTCATCCATTAAAAATAATTACAAAATTAATTTTACTCCTATACATATAAAATCATCTTTCTGAATTTAGAGATAATTTTAAACAAAATAAAAATGAATAAGAATTAGTTTAAAGAATTAATTTTTACGTGGAGGGAGCATTCTTACCATTCTTGGTCCTTCAATAAGAGAAATAGCATTTTCAGAACAATGATATGCACATACACCGCATCCAACACAGTATTCTTCTATTCTTTCGGCCTTATCTTCATCATTTAGTTCAATGGCTTTATTATAGCATAAATCGACGCAAGTACCACAGCCAATACATAAGTCTTCATCAATACTAGCTAAATAATTGGTGGCATTTACTACAGGGAAAATTAAACAATCTCTTGCGGTTAAACAACAACAGCTACAACAGTTACAGATTGCCACTTCCTCCTTAGATGTATCACCGTGTAGATGATAAGCCTTGTGGACTAGTCCTGCATCTTCACACTTTTTCAATATTTCAAGAGCTTCTTCTTTGGATACCAATTTAGAAAAACCATGATTAGAAGTATGCCTGGCAGATTTACCTAATGTCATGCAACTTGGGGTTAGTTCAATTTGCTTACAAGGATTTCCTAAGAATTCCTGATGTTGTCTACAATAACACTGACCTACAGCAATGTCATCATATTTTTCAATAAGTTCTCTAATTCGTTGAGTAGGTAAAATTTTTTCTGTTGGCACTTGTACCTCTTGGTTAACAATTATATTAACTTCTTCTCCTGTTTCTAGATCCTCTAATATGGAAACTGTTCGATCTACAGCGGGCATCCTTTTCACTGCGGTACTCAACACATCATAATTAGATTGAACATATTGACTTGATTCCTCATTTAGTTTGTGGAACAATTTTGCTAGTTTATAATTCTCCTCTGTTTTTTCGAGGTTTTGCATGAAGATATATTCGAATTGCCGTCCCATCATCAATAGTCGATATACCATTACTCCTTGACGATTAGGTTGGTTGAAAATTACACCGGTCTTCGCTAAAGCATCTACTTTTTTCAATATTTCTTCTTCTGATAAACCACTATTCTCTTTTAATTGTTCCATTGTTTGGGAGATATTTTTATCAAATGCCATTACGAGATCAAGATTTTCATCTTTAATAGTATTCTTTAAAATTTTATGCAGAGTTTCAGACCATTGGTGAGGAAATCCACCTGCTTTAGCTAAAACTCTTGATGCTGCTCTATAATCTGCTTCACTCATTTTTAACATCTGAATTTAATAGGTTTTATCTATAATTTATTTTAGTATTTATGTAAACACGAAATGAAAATAAAGTTTTATTATTTATCTTAATAGTTTGGTTGTCTTATCTTTAAATTTTAAGTAAAAGGTAAAAGAATAAAATATTATATTCATCAATTTTACTCAACATTGCAATTTTATTGAGATGAGTTATATTGAGTCCGGAATATGAAACATTGTTATATGAAAAAATAGATAAAGTAGTAGTTATAACTCTGAACCGCCCTGAAAGAATGAATGCCATAAATGTCCAAATGAATGCTGATTTAAAGAACTCACTAAAACTAGCTAAAGAGGATTCTGATGTGAGAGTAATAGTTATAACAGGAGCCGGTAAAGCATTTTGTGCGGGAGCCGATGTACAGGAGTTTGCTAGTGGGAAATTTAGAGAAAAAGTCGGAGAAGGGAGCCCAACTATACATCCATATGATTTCTTTAAATTATATAAACCAATTATAGCTGCTGTGAATGGTGTTGCTGTAGGGTTTGGGACAAATTTAACATTAAGCTGTGATATAATATATGCCTCAGAAAAAGCAAGTTTTGGAGAGTTCTTTATTCGAATGGGTTTAATTCCTGATATGAATGGAAGTTTTCTACTACCTAAATTTATTGGAGTTCATAAAGCAAAAGAATTAATATTTAGTGGTAAACGTATATTTGCTGAAGAAGCTTTGAAGATAGGGCTAGTAAATGCCGTTTTTCCTCACGACGAGTTAATACCCAAAACAATGGAATTTGCCAATCATTTAGCAGAACAGGCACCGTTAGCATTAGCCCTTTCGAAAGAAGCTATACATCGAGGGTATGATAAGAAATTTGATGAGATGTTAAATGTTGAAGGTGAATTTAATACTAGATGTTACGCTTCTGAGGATCATCGAGAAGCAGCTACGGCTTTTGTAGAAAAACGTAAACCTATATTTAAGGGTAAGTAACTTATCCTAATTTTTTTTTTTTGGTAAAAAATTAAGAGTATTTTTATTTAATCATAATATTTCAACATTATATTTTTTATATTTTAAATAAAAAAGAGAAATTACAATATGAAAGAAGCAAAAGAAGTATATTTAGTAGACCATGTAAGGACACCATTTTCTCAAGCAAATCCTCTAGAGCCTGACGATGATGTTTTTAGTAAGAAATGGGGTACTGAACTTGCAGCTCATGTTTTGAGGGATATGTTTGACAATCGAATACCAAATAAAGGCAGCACACTGAAACCTGAGAATGTAAGTGAAGTTTTGGTTGGCGGTACATTATTACAGCACGAACACGGAACATTTGGAGGAAGAATACCTGGATTTATGGCAAAATTTCCTTTCCATGTACCTGCAACGGTATTCGATAAACAGGATTGTTCTGGTATGACAGCTTTACATGTTGGATTTGGAAATATTGCATTGGGTTATTCTGATGTGGTGGTAACTTTAGGTTTTGATCATTTTACTCGAGTACCCTTGCACAGTTACAACGGAAAAGTGGAAGTATTTGGAATTCCCCCAGATAAACTGATGCTTGATCCAAAGAATAAATGGTATAATGATGATTTATACGACTGGAAAACAAGTCGGTTATTATTTCAGGCAGCACAGAAACTCGTGGAGGAAGAAGCAGATATATTTACTAAAGATGAATTAGATAAATTTAGTGCTCGAAGTCATAATTTGGCAGAAAAAGCTCAGGAAGATGGATATTTCAAAGAAGAAATAATGCGTATGAAAGGTCATAAAGCAGGAGACCCTAATAATGAAATTGAGATTGAAAAAGATCAATCTATTAAAAAAGCAGTTACTTTAGAAAATATTGCTAGTTCACCCCCCATAAGCACTCCTGGATGGGCAGGGGGTTATAAAAATCCTATATTCACAAGAGATGAATATGTCGCAAAATTTGGGACTGAGAAAGGTATTATAACAACGGGAAATAGCTCTCCATTGTGTGATGGAGCTTCACTCTGTTTATTAGCATCGCAAAAAGCAATTAAAGAATATAACTTAAAACCCATGTCGAAAGTTATCTCGATTGGTTTTGCTGGAGTAGATCCAACTGTACGAGGACGAGGTGTAGTCCCAGCAGCTCAAATGGCTTTAAAGCATGCAAATTTAGAAATGGATAATATAGATTATTGGGAAATTAATGAATCCTTTAGTATCGTTGCACTTAATGCTGCTAATAAGTTAGGGATTGATTGGGAACATAAGATGAATATCCATGGAGGTGCGATAGCAATCGGTAATCCAGCATCCGCAACCAGCCTAAGAATCGCGTCAACATTAGCTAGAATTCTTAAAGAAAAAAAAGCAAAATATGGTCTTGCAGCTATGTCGTGTGGTGGTGGTCAGGGAACTGCAGTTGTAATTGAAAATTTAAATTAAAAAATAAAACATGAGGTTAGAATAATAGAAAGAGGTTTAATAGTTATGAAAATAAGAGATGTATATATTACAGATTACGTTAGAACACCATTTTCGAGATCTCGACCAAGAGAGCCACCAAGAGATGTTTTTGGAAACTTACGTCCTGATGAAATGACTGCCTTAACACTATCAGAAATGTTTGATAATCGATTAAAAGATCAAGTTAAGCCTGAAGATGTTGATGAGTTTTATATTGGGGCTACTCATTTCAATAATGAATATGTGACCTTTGGAGGAAGATATCCAATATTTTTAGCCAAATTTCCAGCAAAAGTATCTTCAGTCGCATTAGATCGAGCCTGTGGCTCGGGAATGACAGCTGCCTCAGTAGCATATGATAACATTGCTCTGGGGTATTCTGATGTTGTAATTGCTTCAGGGAAGAATAATGCGACTATGTCAAGATCACGACCTCCAACGGTACGTGATCCAAACCCCGCTATGTTTAAAGGACATGAATTTTATGTTGATGACGTTGTTGACTTCCGTTGCTCATATTCAATGTTACAGACAGCACAAAAACTCCATGAAGTGAATGCAAACATATTTTCAAAAGAGGATAATGATAGATTCTCAGTTCGCAGTCATCAATTAGCGGCGAAAGCTCAAGAAGAAGGATTTTTCAAGGGAGAAATTGTCCCTGTGATGGCACACGCAGAAGGTGATGAAGATACCCCCTTATTAATCGAACATGATACTTCAGTTAGAAAAAATGCTACATACGAGGGTACAAAAGATTTAAGAGGATTAACCACTCCTGGCTGGGCTGGTGGATACTATAATCCACTTTTAACTAAAGAAGAATATATTGAAATCTTTGGGACAGATCAAGGTTTAGTAACTGCGGGAAATTCATGTCCAACAAATGCAGGAGTGGCAACTTTATTGTTGATGTCAGAAGATGCTATGAATAAATATGATCTATCTCCATTAGCACGTATTGTTTCTATTGGATTTGGAGCGGTAGATCCCACAGTTATGGGGAGAGGTCCAGTTCCAGCATCCTGGATGGCATTGAAGCATGCTGGATTAACAACTGATGATATTGACTACTGGGAAATAAATGAAGCATTTGCAATTGTAGCTTTAAATTGGATGCATGAAATGGGATTAGATAATAGAATGGATGACATAAATATTAAAGGTGGCGGTATTGCTATTGGACACCCAATCGCAGCAACAGGGCCAAGGATAGTTGGTACTCTAGCAAGAATTCTTAAAAAGAGAAAAGCTCGTTATGGTCTTGCTACAATGTGTTGCGGTGGTGGACAAGGAACCGCTATGATCATTGAAAATACTGACATATAGAATTAATTTTTATCTTTTTTTTTAAATTTCTTAGTTAAAATATTATAATTTCCTCTTTGGTCTAGGAGGAATATAGTAGACAGAAGGATTAGTGTTTTCCTCAGGTTTAAGTTGAAAAACCTTATTCTTAGCAACTTTTTTTGATATTATACTGTCAGGATCGCTAAAATCGCCAAAATATATTGCTTGGTCTTCACAACAAATCACACAAAAAGGTTCAAGACCTTGATCAATCCTGTGAAAGCAAAAATTACATTTTCCTGCGAGATTTTTATCGTAATCAAACACTATAACTTTAAACGGGCAAGCAGTCAAACATGATTGGCAACCAGTGCATAAGTTTTGATGTAATAAAACAATCCCATCATCTCTTTGCTTTATAGCTTCTTCAGGACATGAATCGACACATGGTGGATTCTCACAATGATTACATAATTTAGGTAGAAAAATCATTGTCAAGTTTGGAAAAATTCCTCTTGGGGTGTCTTTTACAGCACTTCCTTGAGTTTCAACTGTAATCCAATACTCATTCGTATTATTTTCAATTTTACATGCTACACTACATGCTTCACATCCAATGCATCTTTCTTGGTCAATAATCATTCCCATTCTTTTGCTTTTACTCATTTTTTTCCACCTCCACAGCAACATCATTCATATGCATATTCGGTTCATAGACCTTATCTTGAACTGGATTTATAATATCATGCGTTAGATGATTCAGACTTCCCTGTCTAAATTGTTCAATCCACCAACCTTCTGTTATATCAACCACGCCTGGTTTAACTCCTTCAGAGACTCTAGCTTTCAGCATTGTTCGCGCTCTGTCATTATAGACCGTTACAAAATCATTGGTCTTTATGTTTCTTTTTTCTGCGTCAATCGGGTGAATATCTACTAATGGTTCTGGATTTAATTCTAATAGAGAATCTACATTTGCAAACATGGAATGAGTACGAAAACGACTATGACCATTAATAAGTGTTAAAGAGTACTTTTTTTCCCCTGGAGTTATTGGTGCTTCAATTGGTGGTAAATATACAGGGAGAGCTTCTCCATCTTCATACAACTGCTCAGCATATAATTCTACTTTTTTTGAAGGAGTGCCAAAGCTAAGAGGAAATCTCGCTCCCTCTGGAAGAGCTGGTAATTTTAGTGCATTTTTCTTCAAAGTTTCTCGTGAAATTCCTTGGAACGTACGAGTTTTCATAATGAGATCAATTAATCCTTCCTCTCCACCTTTAAAGTATTCCCCAAATCCAAGACGTTCTGCAAGTTCAGAAACAATGGTAACATCTGACTTGGACTCATATAACGGTTCAATAACTTTTTGTTGAAGTTGTACATTTGGATAAGGTTGAGCTATAAAATCTGAAAATTCTAGAAAGCTACAGACAGGAAGAATTAAATCAGCATATTGCGCCGAGGGGGTCATAAATAATTCAGTCTGTACAATAAATTCTAAGTTGGGATAAAATTCTTCGATGATTTTGTTAGAATTAGCACACTGATTTAAAAAATTAATAAAGGCAAACCACAGAACCTTAATAGGGTAAGGATTTCCTGAGATAACAGCATTATACAGATTGAGTATTCCAATCCTATGAAAACTTGGCTTATCAGGAATTGCCTTAAGGAATGGATTCCAATTCAACGTTGCGGGCATATATCCTGAACTCACGGTAGTAGTAATATTTCCGGTAATCGCTGCTACAGAAATAACTCCTCGTAATGAAATATCCCCATGATAAGTTCTAGTAAAACCCATGTGAGTGAGGAAGACAACTTTTTTTGAATTAGCAATCCTTTTTGCAAGTTTAATAATAAGATCTTTATCTACGCCTGTAATTCCCTCCGTTCTTTCAGGAGTATAAATAGATGTTAATTCTATTAATAATTGAAGTGCTGGTTTGCATTCAATCCCATTTATATTATAAATACCAGTGAGATTTGCTTCTTTTACATTTGAACGAGACACTACTTTATAGGAATTAGATAGACCGTGCCAAATTATATAGGCATCAGATTTTTGTAAATTAACATCTTTCCCTCGTAGCATTTTTCCTGTATCAGTTCTTACTAAATAAGGACCATTCGTATGCTCTAAGATAAATTCTTTATCATGCAAATCATTCTTAAATACAATATTCATAATACCTAAAGCTAAAGCACTATCAGTACCAGGATATAATCCAATGTATTCATCTGCTTTAGATGCTGTTACAGTAAAACGTGGATCAACAACAATAACTTGCGTACCCATTTCTTTTGCATCCATCACTTTTCGCATATTTTGCAAAGGCATGGTTTCTGCTGGATTTGTAGCCCATATCATTAATAATTCAGGATATTTTCTTTGCCAGAATTCTCCATGCAAATGCATATAAGGAAATTGGTGACCTAGAATCACTCTACTTCCACATGGTAAACCTGCATCACCATAACCCCAGGCACTTACCCTAGTGCTTTGTGTGAGACTTGCTATCCTTAAATACGCACCAAATTTAGTGGTCCCCGCACCAGGTCCGCCTAAAACCCATCCAATTGATTTCCATCCATATTTTTCAGATATTTCTCTAAAATTTTTTACAATAATCTCATAAGCTTCATCCCAAGAAATCCGTTCAAATTTCCCTTCACCGCGTTTACCTACCCGTTTCATAGGATACTTAATCCGATCAGGATGGTAGGTAATATTCAAGCTAGTAAGACCACGAAGACATATCCTTTTATCTCTTTCATCAGGAAATTCAGCAGGTTCCAGCTTCACAATTCGATCCCCTTTTATATGGGCTAATATGCCACAGGCATCAATTCCACAATGGGCTGGACAGGCAGTTCTTACTAATTTAACTTGTTCATTTTTAGACATATTATATTAGAAGGAAAAAGTTAAATTAAAAATATTTTTGGTATTTTTGTTTTAATTGTAAAAGTAGTTAAGATCTCAATACGTATATTCAAAAACTAATTGTTTTATTCTTTTATCGCATAAATTATCACTCATATGTTATTTGTAGCAAGTTCGTTCTTATAACACGTATTATCTTTTGATAAATTTTTCGAAATATAATAACAAATGATTAAGAAAAGAGGAAAACGTTTTAAATAATTGTATCTTACTTTATTAAATTACGGTAGTAATGCTAACGTAACTGAATTTAAGGGGATTAATTTTTATGAAAGAGGCAAAAGGAAGAATTACTATCAAAAAGTCAGGTAATGGTGGCTATAAAAGCGCCTGGATCTATATACCAAGTAAAATTTACAGAAATGATAATTTTCCCTTCATGGATAATGAAGAAGTAATTATTGAAATTGATGATGGAGCATTAAAGATTATAAAGAACGACGAACGTTCACAAGTAATAAGGAATCTCGGATTAGAGAATGCTACTCTTCCGAAATTGCTAGAAACTAAAGCTAAAGCAAATAGAAACAAACCCTATTTGTATTTTAAAGATGAAGTTTATTCTTATAGCGAGATGAACAAACATTCTAATACGATTGCTCACGGAATTCTTGATTTAATATCGAAATTGGATTTAAAAGCACCAAAAGTATCAGTACTTATGGAATCGTGCCCAGAATTCCTTTTCACTTGGTTTGGAATAATAAAAGCAGGTTGCGTTTTTGTACCTATTGATCCTTATATAAGTGAACGTCACTTGGAACATATATTGAAAGATAGCGATACAGAAATTTTAATACTTGATTATAAATACTTTACTGAATATTTAGAATGCAAAAAAAATCTTCCAAAGATCAAGAAAGTCTTTTTGCATAATGCTCCTATGGAATTTAACTTTGGGGATTATTTTAAGGAATACAAATCATTGTATACTCAAAATTTTCAAAATCCCGAAATTAATGTATTTAATGATGATCCTACTGAAATTCAATATTCTAGCGGTGTAACTGGAAATCCTAAAGGTGTCGTATATAGAAATACGGTATTAGTAGGTGTTGCATTAGGTTTTGAATTAAGAGAAATCGGTCTTAGCAATGCTGAAAAAATATTTTGTCCTATTCCTTTGTCCAGTAGTACAGCTCATTTTTTTGTGGTATTACCCTCTATTGTGTACGATAAATCATTGATAATTACTGAAAATTTTGATGCGTCGAGTTTCTGGCAAGATGTCCGTAAGTTTGAACCTACATGTTTTTGTTATTTTACCAGTCATCTGACAAATTTGTTATATCAAAAACCTCAAGTTAATGACAGAGTTCATTCAATTAAGTTTGCTTATGGTTTTGGCGCGGGAACAGATTTATGGAAGTCTTTTGAAGAAAGGTTTGGAATTCAATTACATGAGTGCTGGTCACACACAGAAGGAGTAGGAGTAACTATTAATAAACTCGGTTCTGAAGGTGGTAAAATAGGATCAATTGGAGCACCTCTAGATTTTATAGATTTAAAAATTGTTGACCATAATGGGATGATCTTACCTTCCGGATCAAATAATGTTGGGGAAATTGTAGTAAGGAGATCATCTGGAAACACTTTTGAATATTATAGACAACCCAATAAAATTGATGTAAACATAGATAAAGATAATTGGGTACATACTGGTGATTTTGGCTATATCGATACTGATGGTTATGTTTATTATAAAGGGAAACGAAGCGAGATTGTATCAAAAGGTAATGAAGTAATCTTTACGAAAGATATTGAGCGTGTAGCAAATTCACACCCAAATATTATTGAATCTTCTGTTATTCCTGTTCAGAATGGAAATGATGTCAATATTGAATTTAAAATTATTGCTGTGAAAGTGAAAAACCACACAATATCTCATAAAGAACTGAGTGATTTTTTATTTCATAACCTTGCTTATTTTCATGTCCCTCGGTATATTGAAATCATAGAAGGATTACCCAAAAATTCAGGAATTGAATATTTAAAAGAAGTATCGAAGCAAGAATGGGAAGATGGAATGTCAAAAAATAATACTTGGGATAGCCAATTAAAAGAATTCTTAACAAGCTAGATCTTTACTCACGTAAAATTAAAAAAAAATAGTACTATAAAATAAAAAGAATTTAAATTTGTAAAAGAATTTTTAAGGATAAGTTGTATTAATTTTGGGATTATAAAGGTTATCACATATGGAAACTGAAACTAATGAGATTGCATCAAAAGGTCATATAAAAATCGACTGGGGGCGTCAAGGGGGTTTGCTTGCCTTGTACATTATTGCTCTTTTATGCTATTATGGAATTATTGCGAATATGATGATGTATGATTATTATTACGAACACTGGATCTCTTATAATGATATGGATAGATCCATACTTTTTTGGACTTGGACAACTTATATAGATACTTTCTTTCTTCCTGCTTTGTTATTATTTTTAGTTTGTTTTCTATTAACCTATAAAGAAGATATACCGCACTATGGTATTAAAGCTTCTATCTGGTTAGTACCTCTTATTATTGCTGAAGGTTTTATATTTTATGCCATTATGTTTGGTCTTTCAGCAGAACCATTGATCTTAAAATTTGGTGATATAAGAGGCTGGATTGATATTATCGTGTTATTTGGGATAGCAATCTCCGGGGCTATTGCTGGTATGTATACTAAACGTTATATGGTTAGCAGAAAGAGTGTTTAATTTTTTATCTTTTTCTTATGAAATTAGACTAGTAATAAAACACTTTTAGTTTTGTAGTAAAAAAAGTAAATTAAAAAAAAAGAAAATAGATTTTAATTTTTGATTTATTTTATCGAAATTTTTTTCTTTTTATTATCGCGTAAATAATTCCAAGTGTTGAAATTGCTGAAACGGTTAATATAATAAACAATGGAGAGCCAGGAATTAGTGCATACTCTTCTGGAAGTCCCACAAATCTCAAGAAAGAGGGTGACATACCACCATAGAAGCCATCTTGGAATCCTAATCTATTAGGTCGGGTGAAATACTCCCAATCTTTCCATAAAGCCCAACCACTTTTGGCTTCATAACACCATATTTTTGGGTAAACATCTGTTTGTTCAACAATTTGCCAATCATTAATTATTCTCTTTCTTACCATAGGATCAGACACAGCAACTTTATCGTTCAGACGATCAGCTTCCGCATCAAAATTAAATCCGTAATTTCCCCAATAATGCCAGCTCTGAATTCCACCTGCCCCATATTGTCGCCATCGACCTCTATCAGGATCAACATGAGCCCAAAAGAGATTTAACTCTGGAGAATCATGTGGTAAATGTTCGTCCATTACCCACGCATTACAGGAAAAGAGACTATAAGTTCCATCAAACGTAGTCAAATGACCTATACGTACTGTATCCCATATTATTGTGGTAACTCTATTGGTAACTCCCGTTTTATCTTTTAATGTACATCCAATATTACGAAGGGATGAAAGAAACACATTTTTTACATCTTCATGAGCAGAGTCCCAATAGAAGTTAACGACATATATTGGATTATTATCAGCTACCCATTGCCAGTCAGCGTCTGTACTACTTGCATCTAACCCCCTATCAGCACACATCTTACTAAAATTATAGAGATCTGGGTTAAGAGTCTTGTAATTATGATCCCCGAAAGGATAACCTGCGCTATAGAGAGGATTTATTGCATGAGGTACAGGAGTTGATACATTGAACAATAGAGGATCTGTTTCTGTGGTAAGTAAAATTTCCCGAGCTTTTGTTTTATTATAGTAAGCTAAATAGTCAGATCCAACTAAAGTGGCATTATAATAAATATCTGGTACAGCCAGCATGCCAGCACCCCGAATCGCACGATCGTTAAGATAAGTATGGATCATTAGGTCATAATTAAACGCATATCCCATGGCTTTTCGTAGCGCTCGAGGCATCCCACCTGCAGGCTTATCACCTGCTCCAGTATAAAATCCTCGTCGCCAAGTGTCAGCCCACGGCCACGCCCACCACGTTTCATTAATTGAATTTAGTACGATATTTGTTTTATACTCTGTAGAGCCTGTTGTTTCATATCGGATATTATCATTTGCAGTTACGGCGTCATAATCTAAAGGCATGTACATAGAATCATACGCAAAATCTATAGCATGGGTAAGCATAGCAGTATTTTGTGCATCTTTACCTAATTGCCCTGTAGGGAAATTAATCAGCTCATATCGATCAGCTTCAAACCATCCCTCTGCTTCAAGAGCGGTTCTATTCCAATAATTCTGATTCTTTAACATATACCCTCCAGGAGGGGTACCTGTTTGATCATGTTCTACATATATGTAAGGTCCTGTACCAATCATGTGAGTGACTGGTCCTGCATTTCTATCATCATTTACACCATTTTCATATCCGTAGATTCCTCTCGTAGTGTAATCATCATGATAAGCTTTGTATGAAATCATAGGGAAATTTACAGCCCCTGTTAACCCTGAGATAGTCCAATGGTTAAAATGAACTCTGATCTTTCCTCCTGATTGAGGATTTTCAAGGATTTCCACATAATTAACAATAGGATACCTATCATAAGGTGCATAGTGAATGGCATTTCCTGCAGCATAATCCCAACCACCATAAGGAGTTGGATTGCGAATTGTATTATTTGGTAAGATTAGGGCATTAACAGCATCACCATAATCAACTAAAGAGGCATTAGGTCCTAAGTTAAAATATGCATAGTCGTTAACTCCCGGATCCGTCGCAGGAGGTGTTACTCCAAGATTTGGTGAGTCATAACTAGACATATTCCATGATGGTGTAAAATAAGGTTTATAATCTTCTACAAAAACAGTGTGCATATTATTTCCTTCAGCATCATTATCCACTGTATTTTGGCATAAACCGGTATAATTCCCATTAATCATGTTAACTCGATCAATATTCCACTTCCATACTGTTGCGTTCCAATCGGACCCATCGTGGAATTTTACACCTTCACGAAGAGTATAGGTGGCTGTTTTTATTCCACCCGTATTATAGAATCCTTTGGAATTATTTTCCGAGGGCCATCGCTCAAGCACCCAATCAGTACAAAGCGCCCCTACCCACTCATCTTCTATAGGTCCTGTTGTTCCTTGGGAATAGGTGGAAGGATAATACATAGGATATTCAAGAGCATATACTCCGTAGTATCCCCATATTACATTGTACCAATCGGTAACAGCGGGATCCCATTCATCAGGTAAAGCCGAAGCACCAAATTTAAAGACATGAGTAGTGCCTTGAGCAACTGTAATTGCTGGTAAAACAGGCAGGATTATCGACGATAATAGCAAGAAAAAAGCTAAACTTTTTGTAGATTTATTCATGTTTTTTTCTCCTTATCGAACTACCTTTTTTTTTAGTTTTTTTACAAAATTTACTTTACGAAGTAAAGATAATATAAGGTTACGACAATTTACTATTTAAAGTTTTCAAAATACTTCGATTACGAACGTAAATATCCTTAATCAAATGGTAATCGTTAAATATAGTGAATTTTTTTTACAATCAATATTCAGAATAAGAAAAAAATTATAAATTTTATATCAACAATAAGAAAAAGAAACATCAAACAACCCTATTTATTGTATTCTTATTGTTTAATGAGTTTTAAGAAAGGAGAGGAAGAAAATGACTCGTCAGGCTCGAAATATGATCAAGTATGTGATTAAACGCATTTTACTTATGTTTCCTATTTTATTAGCGGTCTTGATATTTACTTGGATATTATCACATATGATGGCCGTAAATCCTGCTTTAAATAAGATTCCGGGTACAGCAATTGGTGACCGTGCTAGGTATGAAAGAGTACTACGTCGATCTGGTTATTATGATCCGTGGTATATACAACTTGGAATATATCTTAAAAATTTCTTCCAAGGAGATTGGGGTGAATCATTTATTGTAGATGAGGGAACTCCCGTCATTACTCTTATCGCAGAAATCTTTCCTAAAACAATCGAACTAATGCTTTTTTCTATAATTATTGTTCCAATTATAGCAATTAAACTAGGGGTGACCTCTGCAAAATATAAGGATAAACCGAGGGATACGCTAATTAGAGGAATTGCTATTCTTGGGGCAGGATATCCGATCTTTTACCTTGCCATATTGTTACAATTTTTTATTGGGCTTACCCTAAGAGATTTCACCCATGGAGGTGTACTCTTGGAAGTAGTAAATCCTAATAATCCCATATTATTTACTCCTGTACCAGCAGAAGGTGCGGGTACGGGATTTAGACTCATTGATAGTATTTTATATAATGACCAGGTTTATCTTTGGGATACACTTGTTCATCTGATTCTTCCTGTATTTTGTATGATTTTCGTATCCTTGTCTGGGGTTACAAGACAAACTCGATCCAGTATGTTAGGGGTACTAGATCAGGATTATATTAGAACTGCTCGTGCAAAAGGGGTTATGGAAAAAGATGTCATTAACAAACATGCACTCCGGAATGCTATACTTCCTACCAGTCATCTTGTAATCTCGGGGACTGCAGCAGCTTTACTCGGGTCGCTGTTTGTAGAGGTAACATTTAACTACACAGGTTTTGGGTTTACCATGTACACTTCTATTATACTTGGTGATTTTATGGTCATTAACGGTCTCTTAGTTTTTTCAACACTCATTATAATCTCAGGCACTCTCATTGCGGATGTTGCCTATACTATTATAGATCCAAGAATATTATATTAAAAAAAGTGAATAAAAATGACACAAATTTCTCTAGAACAAATAAAACAAAATAAAATTCAATTAAAACAGAAAACTAAATTCTCTCACCTAATAAAGTTTTATTTAATACCTGGCTGGCGAGTACCAGAGTTTGACGAAATCGAATATGAAATCGGTAAAATCAAATCGAAAAGAAAATTATTTAGACGTCTTCTTACTCCTTTAACAATTGCAGGAATAATATTGATTCTATTCATTGCCGTTTTAGGTATGTATTGTCCTTGGTTAACCCCATTTACCTTAGATAATATTACACCGGGGGGAGATGTTCTCCCTGAAACGCCATTCCAAGACCCATCACCAAACCATCCATTAGGTACGACAAAATATGGATTTGATATTCTAGCACGATTAATTTGGGGTGCGAGAACAGCTTTGACGGCTGCTGCTCTTCCGGTTATTATAGGTACGCTTGGTGGACTTGCCCTTGGAACAATTTCTGCATATTTTGGAGGAAGAATAGATTCATTACTCATGAGGTTTTGTGATTTCTGGTTCTCCTTTCCTACCTTAATTCTTGTGATTATATTAGCTCCTATGATTGGCAATAATTTATATAATATTCTCATCCTTTATGGAGTTCTTGGTATACCTGGTTCTACTCGATGGGTAAGAGCTCTTGTATTGCAGGTAAAAACAAATGTTTATGTTGAAGCGGCAGTAACAAGTGGAGCCGAGAAATTTAAAGTTATGTTTAAACATGTGTTGCCAAATGCTATATCTCCCGTTATTATTGGTTTTTTCGGAGCTATGGCAGGAGCGATTTTAGGTTTTACATCAATTGCTTTCTTGGGATTAGGGGATGCTTCATTTTCAGACTGGGGTACCGATATTAATTATGCACGTAATCATTGGGGTGCTTATGGTGCAGTATTTTGGCCCGGTCTTTTTATTGCAATTACGGCTATTGGGTTTATGTTAATAGGAGATGGATTGAGGGATGCATTAGATCCTCGATTACATATATAATTAAGAGGCGTGTAAAAATTATTGGTATAACATTTCAAGTTGCGAACTATGGATTTGCAATTATAGAAGCTATGTTTTCATTTGTGGTAATATTATTAATTCTATATATAGTTACCAAATTTGTCTTTGAAGATGATTCAATTGTAAAAATATATAGATTAAGTTCACTGGCAACTAGTGCAATTCTTTTAGGAATTACTTTAGGCATTCGAATGTTATTTGAAACGCTTGGGGTATTTGAAACCATTGGTGTATTATTTAAAATTTTGAATAAGGATGCATTGCACTTTGCGATAATGCTTACAATATTCCTTTTTCTCCATAAACCATTTGTCAGGAAATTCGGATTAAGAGAGACCTCAGATGAGATTGAACTTCAAAAGGGTCGTTTTACGAAAATAATTAAACTATTAATTATTGCAGCATGGGTTTTGTCAGCAATATATGTTTCGATTGCATTTCTTCAAATCCCTTTACGAGATCCTGAGCTTCCAGAATACCCTTCCAATTTTGGTTTAGGAACATTTTGGAGTATTAGTTTAGTTTTTGTATGCCTCATTTTTACTTCTATAATTAATAGGTTTTTAGCAGATGAGAAACGTATAGAGAAAAAAATACTAAGGAATGCTAGTTACGGTGCCGCAATAATAGCATTCGGTTTATGGTTTATACAGATAGTCGTATTTGAAATATATCTTAATAAATGGCTTGGATTTCAATTGATTATACAAGATATACGAGTTTTAATCATTGTAGTTACCGGTTTATATATTCTAGTCTTCTTTAATTTACTGAAATGTAAATTTTTGCCTGAAGCTAGCGTTGAAAGTACAAGGAAAGTTAAAGAATTGTTAGATTTTGAAATTAAAAAAGCAAAAACGAGCACTAATTCAGGCTTAGTATTAGAAGATCGGGACTCGATATTCAGTGATATTAGTGAAGAAAATGAACCTCGCTTTCCACAGGGAATTTCTCTTCATTTTTATACATATTTATTTAAGAAAATTACTAAATCTAAATCCCTCGAAAAAAATTCATTATTAGAAAGTAATTTTAATAAACAATCAAATAAAATTATTGCTGGGTTGATATGGGGTTTGATTGTAGAAACCATGATATTTAGTTTATTTTTATATATATATAAATCATATACATTGGCAGGAGTTCTTTTTCTAGGTTGTATAAGCGCTTTTTTTATGGTTGTTGGAGATTTAGCTATTACATATCTGTTGAATAGAATTAATCCTGTAAATACGAGGGTATCGAAAATAATTCTTCAACATTCTGCAATTTATGGGGGGCTACTTACATTTTTAATATGGATTGTACCTTTCTTTGCTATATTTTTATATTTATTCATCCTCATAACTGAGACAGTTCTTATAAACTTATTATTCATAATTACCTTTTCGATCGCATTGTTTATAACAGGATCAAGAGTTATATGGTGGTATGCTACATCAATAAAAATGTGGGATGCAGCCATGAAAAATGCTTCCTATGTTAAGAAAAAGGCATCTAGAGTTAATTTAGTCTGGTTAATTATAGATTTACCATTAAGAATCTTATCATTTTTCATCTTTTCAGGCGTGGGAATCAAGTATACAGATATATTGTCGCGATTTTGGGTAGATCATGTTTGGCCAACAGAATATGATTTATTAATTCCAATTTTATTTAATGAATTTATTATTGCTGCTATTAATATTATCATTGGAATATTTCTTGTTTCAAGAATTTATAAACGAAAAATAAGTGAATCGGTAAAATTCATACTTTTATCTTATATTGTTGTCTATTTATTTGCCATTTTTCTTACTGTATTTCTTGGATTATTCCAATCTCTCATCTTATCATATCGTTACAGTTTGACAGATCCCCGAGTTCCTTTAATTGTTGCTTCTGGTATCTATATAGTTTCACTTCTAGGATCACTACGAATAAAAATGACTACAGAATCCTCTGAGAAGATCGGTGATAGGTTCCGTGCTTCCATAACAACTTATGAAGATCAATATCAGGATATATCAAAAAAGGAAAGACAGGTCATCTTAGATGTCCAAGATCTCATAACATATTTTTATACAGAAGAAGGTGTTGTGAGAGCTGTAGAAGGAGTTTCATTTAAAATATACAAAGGGGAAACTCTTGGTCTTGTTGGAGAAACGGGATGTGGTAAATCTGTAACCGCATTATCGATTCTTCGATTAGTTCGTCCCCCAGGCAAAATTGAAAGTGGAAAAGTCTATTTTGAAGGGGAAGATTTACACCGGAAAAGTATGGAAGAATTTTTAAAATTTCGTGGGAACAAAATTACTATGATTTTTCAAGATCCACTTAACTCATTAAATCCTGTATATAAAATTGGGGATCAGATAGCAGAAGTCTATCGACTTCATATGCAAAATGAGCTTTTGATTGAAGCTGTTAAGGCTAATACAAGTATATATGACATTGCAAGAAAATGGAGTCGAAAAATATTAAAAGATTTAAATATTCCGACTCCACGAGTCATTTTTGATCGATATCCCCATGAATTAAGTGGTGGTATGCGACAGCGAGTTCAAATCGCAATGGGTCTAGCGTGTGGTCCGAGGTTATTAATTGCAGACGAGCCTACTACGGCTCTTGATGTAACAATTCAAAACCAAATATTACAGTTGATGAAAGATCTTAAGAAAAAGTATAACACCTCGATACTTTTTATCACTCACGATTTAGGAATTATTTCAAAAATGTGTGACCGTGTAGCTGTAATGTACAGCGGTTTTATTGTTGAATATGGTGATATAAATAAATTATTTAGAACACCTTATCATCCCTATACAAGAGGTCTCATAGCTTCTGTACCCATTGTGGGCAAAAAGAGAGAATTGTTAGATGTAATTCCTGGAATGGTACCAAATTTGATATATCCTCCCTCAGGATGTAGATTTCATCCTCGTTGCCAATACTGTTTTGAACCATGTGATTCGAAGATCCCTAAGAATATTGAGGTTGAACCAGATTATTTTGTTGCATGTCATCTATTTGACCCTGAATACAAGGACCTTGCAGAGATCTCAATAAGAAAAGCAGAAAATTAAATTAGAGATTATTTAACTGAAAATAAAACATAAATATATTTAAAATAAAACAAAAAAAGGTTTTAAAATGGAACTACCCTCAAATATAACTATTGGGACATTTATGTCTGAATTAGTCATTGCATATCTTATCTCTTTATTAGTATTCCTTTATGGCATATCCTTTATAAAATCATATGTAAAAAAGAAAGAGATGGATGTTACTTTCGCAATTGATGTGAATTTGGTATGGTTCTTATTAAATCTAGGGCTCAAATTTGTATTTTTCTATTTTATTGGAAATAAATTTGTAATAATTATAATTGCTGATGTTGTAATTAATACGGGAGCAATCCTGATATCTTCAAATATAGTAAGGAAATCGGCGAATAAAAACTACGTAGAATCCATACTATTCATTGCAATATTTCAAGCGATTCTCTATGGTTTAGCTTTTTTACTGAGAATTGTCTTTAATATTGTGAGAACCATGGTAACCGCTGAGAACGATGATGTGTATTCATCGGGTGTAGCACTTTTTTTCACATTCCTTATTATTCTAGGTGTGAATACTTTTTTCATAAATTGGGGTAATAAGGCACAATTTATTGAAAATAGAAATATTATAACAATCCTCACTTTAATTCCTGGAGTTTTCTATTTAGGACAAGTGTATCAAGTGCTAAAGGAAGCTTTTATTCGAGGTTTTTTTACTTATATACTATGGGGATTAATAATTACGTTAATAGTAAGTTCCGTTGTGAAATATATAGCCCAAATGAATTTAACTTTCCAAAGATACAGAGAATTGACAGTTCTAGAAAAAGATAAAAAATTACTACAAATAAAAGATCTTAAAGTTTATTATCCATTGATTGGAGGTATGCTAAAAAGACAGTTCGGATCTGTTAAAGCAGTTAATGGTATTAGTTTCAATATAAAAACTGGTGAAACTCTCGGTTTGGTTGGTGAAAGTGGTTGTGGAAAAACAACTGTAGCCAAAGCTATTTTAGGCTTGGTCCCAAAAGAAGCAGGAGAAATAATTTTTAATGATGAACCAATACCTAATGAATATACAAAATATCTACGAAAAAAGATCCAAATTGTATATCAGGATCCTGATGCATCATTAAATCCACGAATGAAAGTAGTTGATATCATAGCAGAACCATTAAGAAATTTATTAGGTATAACAAAGAAAGATGAGATAAGAAGGCGTGTTTTGAATTTACTACATGAAGTCTCATTAGAACGAGAACATATGGATCGCTTTCCACATGAATTTTCCGGAGGTCAAAAGCAAAGAATTATTATTGCTAGAGCCCTTGCAAGTAATCCAGAATTAGTAATATTAGACGAACCAACCTCTGCTTTAGATGTTTCAGTTCAAGCTCAAATTCTTAATTTATTAAAAAGGTTACAGAGAACATATAATTATGGATTTCTGTTTATAACTCACAACTTAGCGGTCGTGAATCATATTGCTGATAAAGTTGCAGTCATGTATCTCGGGAAATTCGTTGAAGTGGGAAATACCGAACAAATTTTCTCCAACCCAACTCATCCTTACACCATTGCATTATTATCCTCAAGAACTGAGCTTGATCCTTCAGATAAAGAAATAAAATATATCATAAAAGGTGAAGTTCCGAGTCCAATTGCACCACCTCCCGGTTGTACTTTTAATCCTAGGTGTATTTCAGAGGCAAGGACGAAAGAGTGTATGAGTGAAACGCCTCATCCAATAAAAATTGAAGAAGGACACTATATTTGGTGCGTGAATCCTCCAGTTGCATTGAGAGGAAAATTACCACCACAAGAAAGGACTGAGATACTAGATAATTAGTTTTTTTTTATTTAAATTCAAAGTTGCTCTTTTTAGAAGCATAATACTCCTTAAAACATAAATTTAAATTTATCACCTAGGTTATTTATTTAACTAATTGATTATTTGAATTGATTTCTAAATTGAACTAAGCAATAATCAAGTTATAAACTTTAAACGGGAGTTGTTAATGGAAGTTTTCCTAAAGAGAGCAGAAAAATCATTTAAAGAGAAGTTAGGAGAGTCTAAAGCTGTCTCTATATTAGATCAAGTAAAAAGGGCAACTAATGAAATCCCCGCTAAATTCAGACGGGTAATTGGTTCAGAAATTCCAAGATTTTTGTTTAATTATTCACAGGAGATTGAAGACGTTTCTCCAGGGATGACTGAAGCTGTACTTAACCATGTTATAATTTTTACTCATTCACTAAAAGATCTAATTAATAAAGACAGAAATCAGGTTAATCAGCTATTAATTAATAGAAGCAATAATAAGATGAGGAATCTTTCTGATTTGCTTAACTCGGTTGTAGAAAAGGCTAAGGATGGCAAAACAATAGTAAATCAAGGAAATTTCGATGATGTTCTTACATATGTTTTCGGGGATGAAGTTAGGGTTATCCAATTAAATGATGTTGAATTATTCATAAAGCGAGCTGAAAAAAATTTCATACCAATTATAGGAAAAGAAAGAGCACACCAATATTCAGAAGAAATAATTAAATCATTATCAAATACTGATGAAAATGTTCGAGATTACTTGGAGTCTGAAATCCCTAAATATTTATTTAAGTTTTCACAGAATATAGAAGGATGGTCTATGGAACTAACAGAAGAAAAGCTGAAACAGGTGGTAGTATTTAATGAAGCAAGTTCAAATCTAAATGGAAAGACTAAAGAACAAGTTAATCAAGAGATCATAAGAAGAAGCAAAAATACGGTACATACTCTGCTTGATTTATTTATAAGGTACATTAATACCGTAAAGCAAGGTAATCCAATTGAATCATGCAATAGCTTTGAAGATATTCTCGCTTATTTATTTGGGGAAGAAGAAAAACGTGTTCAATTCACCGACGTCGAGGCTTTTTTAAAACGGGCTGAAAAAAAGTATTCATTAATAGTTGGTCACGATATGATTCAAATGCTTATGGAGGAATTATTAGAAGCAATTGATCAAATACCAGAGCAGCATAGAGAATATCTTGGTTCAGATCTGGCGAAGTTTCTATTCAAATTTTCAGAAACGGCTTCTTACCATGAACCAGAGAAGATTGAACTAGTTTTTAATGGTGCAATCATGTTTGCTAATTCTTTAATGGAACTAAAAGATCTTAATAATGCTGAAATCAACCAATTCATAATAAATCGATCTGACCACAGAGTCCGAAGCTTATTTGAGTTATTTAAAGCTTTCTATGAAAAAATACAGATACGTATGCCATTATCTTTAAATCCTTCTTTTGATGAAATTCTTATTCATACACTCGGTAGATATGAAGGACCTAAAGTAATTGAGCAAGGAGGATTAATTCATGATTTATTAGCAGATTTTCATAATGAGATTCCTTTATCAATAGAACACTCCAGATGGGCAAAAGCAATTGCAGAGATTATACCACGATTTTTAGAAATTCTTCCAAATCCAGAAGGTGAGAGAATATTAGATCTATTATGGCAAAGTAGGTTTCCTGAAGATCAAATTGTAGAGCAATACCGAGAAAATCTAAGAGAAACTCCGAGAGAAAAGGAAAAGACATTCATGTTTCGATTACTAAACATGCTTGTAAATCAAATTCTAGTGGATGAAGAGAAGGATAAGAAATTAACAGCAGCTCTCGCTTTTAGAGTTTTGGGAACAATCTTTATTGAAATATATGGTGGTAGAAATGCCCAAATTAGAGGGATTAGACTAAACCAATTACTAAAAGACAGAAAAATTGCAAATGTAGAAAAAAAGAAAAATATTGATGAGCATATTAATCGAATTTTAGAAGAGGATCTTAAGGCTATTCAACAGCGGACGATGACAATTAGTACAATCATACCTGTTTTAAGTAAAAAAGGGTATTTCATAAAAACATATGACATTAGTACAAAAGATTTTCCAGATTTAATTGTTAAGTTAATATCATATCGAGAAGAGGAAAGACTAAAAGATATTGGTACAGAGTATAAGAAATCCGGTTTTACAGGAGAATTAATACCTTTAGTTAATAATTTTCTTCATAATCTCGATTTAGCTACCAGATTTTACAAAAAATATTTCGAAGAGATGTATCAAATTGCTTTTGATGCTCAACAAAATATGTTAATCATTCGAAAATTCTTTAAACTATTAGTTGATATCAGTGAAAATGTTGATACTCTTGAATTTTTTAATAAAAAAGTAGCGAATACTGAACATGCATTATATATTCTCCTCTTAAAGTATTTATATCATCCATTACCAGGAGTATTTGAAACTATGAGAACAATATTAGAAGAGCAAGAATACCAAAAGAAGATAATGAAGTTAGATAAATATCTTAGCAGCCAAAAATTGGAGCAATTACAACTTGATATAAGAGATACAGAAAGAAAAATTACTGAATATGAAAACTTCAAGGATTTTGATGCTTCTCAAAAAATCACAAATTTAATGAAGTTTCTTAATAGAGATAAAAATGAAATTAAGTTTTATGAAATCATGTTTAAATTAACGGATGAATCAAAAAATCTTCATGCTATTATAGAATCCAGACTGAACTTTTCTAAAACACTTTTAACCTATTCAAATTCTCTGAAAAAGATACATTCTAGTCTTCCTGCAGCATTATCTGAAAGATTACAAAACTTGGATAATTTTGATAACGACATAGATAATATTGTAGAAAAATTAAAGGAAAAGAGTACTTCTGGCATTCTTTCACCTTTTGAATTTCGAGAAAAATATGATGCTGCTGAATTATCAAAAAAGGAACTGGCAAATCTCTGTTCTAGTGAGGAATTCACTACTCACATCAAGGAATTAAGAGAAATGTCAGAAATCACAATTTTTTGAAAGTACTATTTTTTCTTTGATTTTTTATACTTAATACACTCTTTAATGAAATCATAGTACAATGGTGAAGGCTTATATGGTCTTGATTTAAATTCAGGATGAAATTGGACACCAACCATCCAATGATCCTCTCTATTAAGTTCAATACTATTTATTATTTCTCCGCTTTCATCACGACTAGATATTACCATATCCTTATTTCTAGCTTCTTCTGTGATAAATCGCTCCTGAATATGCCACCTATGCCTAAATCTTTCTAAAATCACTTTTTCTTTATATGCGTTATATAATTTTGTATTTTCTTTGATAATAATTTTTTGAGCACCTAATCTCATAGAACCTCCCTTTTCATTGACACTTTTCTGACTTTCTAGAAGATCAATAACTGGATATGGTGTATTAGGAACTATTTCTGTAGAATTTGCCTCATTTAACCCTAAATATTTTCTGCAAAATGCTACAAAAAACAATTGAGCTCCAAAACAAATGCCAAGAAAGGGAACTTTTTCTTCCATTGCAAATTCCGCGGATTCAATCATTCCTTGTACGGCTCTTTCCCCAAATCCCGGTGTTAACAAAATTCCATCACAATCGCTCAATTCTTTTTGAATATTTATGTTTTCATCAATATTTATCATCTTCAATTCTGTTTTATACCCATGATGTGCAGCTGCGTCTTCTAAAGCAACATTAATTGAAATATACGAATCTGAGATATTGAAATACTTCCCAGGCATAGCAATTTTCACTGTATCACTTGTCTTTTTAAATATTTCGACCATCTTAACCCATTCAGAATAATTAGTAACTTCACTATAGGATACCAGTTTTGCTTTAAGATCAATTAATTCACAAATTAAATCTCCTAATCCTTGTTCTTCAAATAGTAAAGGTAATTCGTATACTACGTCTAAATCAGGATTAGAAATAACTGCATTTTCAGGTACATTTGAATAAAGTGAAATTTTACGTTTAATGTCAATATCTAAAGGTTTTTCACTCCTACCGATTATTATATCCGGTTGTAATCCGATACTTTGGAGCTCCTTAACAGAATGCTGGGTAGGTTTGGATTTTTGCTGTCCTACTGCTCTAGAATAAGGAACCAAAGTCACATGGACGAAAGCTGTTCTCTTCGGTGATTCCAATTTTATTTGTCTAAAAGCTTCTAAAAAAATGCTTGATTCTAAATCCCCAACTGTTCCCCCACATTCTATTAACAACACATCCAAGTCCTCTTTTTCAGCAATTTCCAATAGCCTTTCTTTGATAATATCAGTGACATGAGGAATAATTTGTACAGTTTTTCCTAAAAATTTACCCTTTCTTTCACTAAGAATTGTAGAAAGATATATTTGCCCTGAGGTAATATTATGGGAAGGATGCATTTCGATACCCAAAATTCGAGAATAAGTCCCGAAATCTTGATCTATTTCTGAAATTCGATATGATCTTTCATCAGATTCGTAAACTGGTTCGAATTCCCACACATCCTCAGTTACAAAGCATTCTCCATGCTCTATAGGATTCAAAGTGCCAGGGTCTACGTTAAGATAAGGATCGATTTTAACCACAGATATTTTAAAACCTCGAAATTGAAGAACTTTTCCGATACTAGCGGTCGCTACGCCTTTTCCAATTCCAGACATAACTCCTCCAGTTACAAAAACAAATTTACAGTTTGTATTCATATTCTCGATGTTTATTAGATAATTAAGTTATTTTATATATCGTTCAAAATAAAAATATAAAATATCAACCACATTTAATAAGAGTTTCGTTGAGGAAAATAAATTTTTAAAAATTTAAAATAATTTAATTATTTGCCCTTAAATTCAGGATCTTTCTTGGTTATAAGCGATTTTGTTGCTGCTCTAAAATCACTTGTTTCGATAGATGCTCTAAGTGCTTCATTTTCTAAATCTAACGTCTTAGATAAAATTTCTTTGAAATATTCATGCATTACTTTTTTCATTCGACTGAGAGAGAGTGAAGGTCCTTTGGGGGGAATTAAACGGAGAGCTTGTTCTCTTGTATATAACATCAATTCATCGGGAGGTAACACCTTGTTTACTAATCCAAGTCGTTCTGCTTCACTAGCTGTAATTTTATCACCAAAAAAGATAATCTCTTTTGCTTTATGAAACCCTACTAAGAAAGGGAGGACAAATGAAGTGCTAAATTCAGGGATAACCGCACGTTTAACAAAATAAAATCCCAACCATGCATCTTCTGACATATATATTAAATCGGCTCCAACTAAAGGCATTGTAATTCCGATACCAACAGCCAATCCATTGATCGCGGCAATAACAGGTTTATTAAAATTCCAAAGCTTCATACATAATTTTTTCTGCGCAATATCCATTAAATCGATTTCCTTCATAATTTCTGGAGAAACTGACGTAATATATTTCATGTTAAAATATCCTCCTGAAGAAAAAGCGTTAGCTTTTCTACAACCTGTCATTATAAGTACCTTAGCAGTTTCATCTTTTTCCATATCGTCAATAGCAGTCCAAAGTTCTAAAAAACTTACATAAGACAAAGCATTTCTTCTTTTTGGAGTGTTGAAAGTAATAGTACAAATTCCATTTTCTTCTTTTTCATAAATTATTTCGCTTAAATCTTCAATTTTCATATAAATTCGACCCTATTTTCAAAGCATCTTAAACAATTGACGTAAGGCTAAACTCATAATATACTTTTGAATCTGGGATGTTCCTCCCCCAACTCGATGAATTCTTGAGATTCCCAACAAATCGCTCATTAATGTATTATCACACAATCCAGCTCCCCCCATTAGATCGGCGCAACCAAAACATACACGTTCAGATAATTTAGCGCTCTGAGATTTTAATTGAGATGCTGTTGCGACTAGAGCTAAATTAAAATTTTGGGGAAGTGTTCCGAATTGTTCCATTTTTTCATCAATTATTTGACAAATGTGCAATGCTGCTAAAGTCAAACCCATTGTTTTAGCCCACATATCGGCTAATGGAAAGCCTACTCCTTGATATTTTAAAATTTCTTGATCAAATTGTTTTCTCATATTCGCGTATATTGTCGCATGAGAAATTGCATTCCAGGCTTCTGAGATATTGAGAAGAACAATCCCTAATCTTTCCAAATTTAATCCTTCAAAAAGGTGTTCTCTCCCTCTACCCGGTTTGCCTAAAACATATTCTGAGGGAATTATTATGTTTGTAAAAGTCTCTTTCCCAATAAAAACTCTTGGTGTCCAGGGAATATTTAATCTTTCTACTTCCCAACCTTCCCAGGTTGTATCTACTAAAAATTGGGCCATTGTATTTCCATTATTTTGTTCTGCTACAGCATAAACTATTGCTAAATCTGCCTTAGCTCCATTAGTCTGATAGATTTTTTCTCCATTCATGATATAGCTACCATCTTCATTCTCTTTACATGTAGTTAGCATATGTACTGCATCTGAACCTCTCTCTGGTTCTGTAATGCATATACATCCAATTTTTTGTCCAGTAACCAAATCTTTAAGTGCATTCAATCGTTCTTCTACATCATCATTATGAAACATTAACGGATTTACACATAAAACATTAGCACCAATTCCCATTGCTAATTGAGGGTCGAAAAAATCAGTAGCTAAGCATCTCATAAATTCTGCTGTCATTCCATGTGGTTCATAATTTAAACCCAATTCCTGAAATTTGTTTACTCTAGTAAGTAATCCTGCTTCACCTATTTCTGGAAACCAATCATAGAAATCTTCATTATGAGTTATATTTTTATTCTTTTCAAACCTTAGAAAAAATTTTTGAGTCTTTTTTAAAAAATTAAAATCCTCAGGTTTTAAAATACTCATCAAATTGTTGTTTAAAAAACTGTAGCGATATTTTAAACTCAATTTTTCAAGTATCTCATCATCGATGCATTGAACTTCTCCTTTTTTGTTAAACATAATCTTAATTCTCAGTAGAAATATAAAATTAAAGTATAATTAGTAGTAGTTCAAATTCTTAAAATATTTTTATGAAAAAAATAAGAAAAAGAAAGGATTAATAAACAGTTAATCAAGGTTTACAATGACCTTTAATTCATCATGAGGGGGATTAGCTAATTTTTCAAACATCTGAGGCACTTCATCTATTATAATGCGGTTAGTAATTATAGATTCAACATCTATTTTCCCCTGTTCTAATAAATTAATTGCTGTCTTAAATATATCTTGGTTGTACCCATATACACCTTTAAGAGTAATATTATTAGTAGTTAAAAGCAAAGCATTTTTAATTTCAAAAGTACTGGAATGCATACCAATTAACGTTATACATCCTCCTTTTTTTATTAGAGAAAGAGAATTAGTAATTGTGGATGAGAGCCCTACACAATCATAGATATGATCTGGTCCTAATTTATCAGTAAATCTTCTTATTTTAGCCCAATTGTCCGGGATAAATGCTTTATCTACTCCCATATCAAGAGCTTTCTTCCGTTTTGATTCCACAGGTTCAATAACATAAATTCTGTCTGCTCCTGTCGCTTTTAAAACTTGAATTAAAAACAATCCTATGGGACCAGCTCCTATAACAGTTGCAGTATCACCAATCTTAAAACCAGAGTCACAAACTGCATTTAACGCAATAGATAAAGGCTCTACTATTGCCCCATATTCAATGGGAAATTCTTCGGGTAGAATGTGTATTCTTTCAGCTTTAACGTTAATATATTCTCGCATAGCTCCGTTTTCAGTTGTACCTAGAGAATAATTTTGTAATTTACACATATTTTCTTGATGATGAATACAGTAATAACATTCACCACAAGGAATCTGCGGATTGACAGTTACACGATTCCCAACTTTTAATTTTTTAACATGTTCCCCAATTTCAACAATTTCCCCTGAGAATTCATGGCCGATTATTTTATCCGGTAGATACGGTCCTCCAGTCTCATAGGAACCGACATCGGTCCCGCAAATACCTACATTCTTAACTCTAATTAAAACCTCATCTGATTTGATTTCTGGTTTTACTAAATCATCTCTAATGGAAAGCTTGTGTTTCCCTTCAAAAATTACACCTTTCATCACATAACACGTATTTTGGTAGCTTTAACTAATTAAGAAAAAAAAGAGTAGTGACTATAAAATCCCCATACTCAACATCAATTTGGTCCCATCGGGAGTTCCGAATCCTATTTTTACATCTAGTATTGCTGGTTTTCCAGAAGACTTAGCCCTTTCAAAAGCAGGTTTAATTTCATTTGGATCGGTAACTAATTCTCCATAACAACTGAATCCTTCAGCACATTTTGCAAAATCAAAATCAGGTAAATCTACATCGATATACCGCTTGCCCATAGCAAGTTTTTGACCACTCTTTATCATACCCCATGCATTATTATTAGCAATAACATAAACTAAGTTTTTTAAACCCAATCTAGCAGCAGTCTCAAGATCTTGTATGTTTATCATAAAAGAGCCATCACCAGATATGGAAACCACCTGTTTGTCTGGTCTAGCAAGTTTGGCTCCAATGCCGTAAGGAACCGAAGTACCTAACTGCCCCATACATACTGCTTGAAGCGTTGAAATTGGCGGACGAGGTTTATGATAATCTATTTGTTCAATGGCATATACATTGATATCACCACCATCAAGGATTAAAATTGCGTCATCATCAATAGACTCTAAGATATCTTTTACTAATCTCATTGGTGTAATAGGTGTTTTGTCTCTAGAGGCTTTTTTAACTAAACTTTGAATTGTATTTTGTCTGGATGCAACTAACGAGTCCAGCCATTCCCTCTGTTCGACTTTTTTATGGTTTTTTGCTTCTGAAAGAATCAATTTTAAAAATTCTTTACAATCACCTACAATTCCTAGGGTAATTGGTTTTGCTCTTCCAACTATAGAGGGATCAATATCGACCTGAATCATTTTTTGGGAATCCTTCCAAAACGGTTCATCCCCATGACCCATAGTAAATGAAAATTTGCATCCAAGTGCTAATACCACATCCGCTTCCATCGCGGCTTGCATACAAGGTCCAGCAGCAGTAGCTCCAATCAAACATTTAGACTTATTTGATATAGTACCTATTCCCATTATAGTGGTCATCACAGGTATTTGTAAATACTCAACAAACTCTTGAAGTTCTTGCCACGCTTCTGCACGTGATACACCTCCACCAGATATTATTAAAGGTTTCTTCGCATTAATTAATAGTTCTAAAGATTCTTTTATTGACTCCTTACTTATTGAAGGTTTTTGAAGTGCGCGGTATCTATTTGATTCTATGATAGATAATTTTTCTTCTTCAATTTCTTCTAGAAAAGCATCCTCAAAAATCTCTAATAAAACAGGTTGAGGACGTCCCCCAGTAGCTTCTCGGAATATCTTTTGAACTGCATCAGGAATATCTTCAACTTTCTGAATACTTTTTTGGTATTTAGTAATTGGTTTGAACATTGTAATTTGATCAAGATTTCCTTGCAATGTAAATGTATCTTGTATTTTTGTATTTACTTGAGGTACTAATGCAATTACAGGAATATTGTCTGCCCATGCTGCAGCGACCCCGGGGACTAGATTATTTGCACCAGGACCAGCAGTTCCAAAGCATAGTCCCGGTTTATTGGTCACTCGTGCCAATGCATCAGCAGCGTGTGCTGCAGCTGACTCATGTCTAAAAAGTATTGTTTCAATTCCTTGCTCGCGGCCCCATTTATAAACAGCGTCATACATATTTAGAAATTGCCCACCTGGGATACCAAACATATATTTTACATTTTCTTGGAGGAGACATTTTATTAGTACATCCCCCCCATTCAACTTTTTCTTCTCTTCTGTCAAAATTTTCACCTAATGCCAAAATTTAGGTAATAATTGTTATTTTTGTTTTCAAATCTTAAATATTTATCTAAAATAATGACCTAAAAAGAGTATAATAAAAAAAAGTTAAGAATATTTGTTATAAACCTCCCCTTGAAGCTGCCAACTTCATAAATTCGGGAGTATCATATTTGATTTTAATATCTAAAACCGCAGGTCTTCCTGAGTTTTTAGCTCTGTTAAGAGCAGGTGTAATTTCATTTGGATCAGTTACCAATTCTCCATAACAACCAAAAGCTTCAGCAACACGACTAAAATCAAAGTCAGGAAAATCCACATCTATATAACGCTTTTTATAACGGAATTCTTGTTCAGTCTTTATCATTCCCCACGCGCTATTATTCCCTATTACATAAATTAGATTTTTTAAACCAAGTCTTGCTGCTGTTTCTAAATCATGAATATTAATCATAAAACTCCCATCTCCTGAGATTGATACTACCTGTCTGTCCGGTTTGGCTAATTTTGCTCCAATACCATATGGAACTGAAGTTCCTAAGTGGCCCATCCCAATTGCTTGAAGTGTTGAAAGTGGTGGACGAGATTTATAAAAATCTATTTGCTCAATAGCATAGACTGCAAGATTGCCTCCATCAATTACTAGTATAGCATCCTCATCCATAAATTCATAGACATCCTTAATCATTCTCTCAGGTTTTATAGGAATTTCATCACTTTCTGCAATTTTAGTCCTTGATTTAACAATACTTTTCCTGTTGTTAGTTAAAGAATCCATCCAAGGTCTTTTTTCAACTTTTGGAACCTTTTTAACTTCTTCAAGAATTTGCTCTAAGAATAATTTGCAATCACCTATAATTCCTAAGGCGATTGGCTTACTACGCCCAATAATGGAAGGATCTATATCAACATGAATTAACTTTTGTGATTTATTCCATAAAGGAGGTTTTCCATACCCTAAGGTAAAAGAAAATTTAGTACCTAAAGCTAAAACCACATCAGCTTGACTTGAAGCAAAAAAACTAGCCATACCAATTCCAGATCCTAAAAATGCACTAGATGTGTTTGGAATGGTACCAACTCCCGTCGTTGAGGTAATTACAGGAATTTGAAGGTATTCAGCAAACTCCTGAAGTTCTTTCCAACCTTCTGAACGAGAAACTCCTCCTCCCGATATTATTATAGGTTTTTCTGCGCTTAATAATAGCTCTAGAGATTTGGAAATTAAGTCTTTAGATATTGCAGGTTTACTCAATGCCCGATATTGTTCTGCTGCTAGAATTGGTACTTTATCTTCCTCTATTTGTTCATAAAGAGCATCATGGTATAATTCTAAGAGAACAGGACGGGGACGTCCACCTGTAGCCTCTCTAAATACTTTTTGAACAGCGTCTGGAATTTCTTCGGCTTTTCGAACTGATTTTTGATATTTGGTAATTGGTTTAAATAATGAAACTTGATCAAGATTACCTTGTAATGAAAAACTGTCAGCAAGAGCTATATCCACTTGCGGAACGATTGCCACCACAGGGATGTTATCGCTCCATGCCGCACCGATGCCAGGGACGAGATGAGTAGCCCCTGGACCAACAGTACCAAAACATATTCCGGGAGTATTCGTCAGTCTTGCCCATGCATCTGCGGCATGTGCTGCAGCTTGCTCGTGACGGAACATTACAGTTTCTATACCCTTTTCTCTTCCCCATCTATGTACAGCATCATACATTCTCAATAATTGCCCACCAGGAATACCAAACATATATTTAACATTTTCTTCTAAAAGACATTTAACTAAAATATCGCCACCATAGATTTTTTTACCATTTGTCATAATCATCACTAAGACATTTTTAATTAATGGAATTAATCTCAGTTTTAATATTTAAGTAATAATTTCAATTATAACTCAAATTTTGTGAGAGAATTAACAAAATTTTTCATGGATTGGGGAATATTTCTAAAATTATTATATTTCATGTTTAAATATTCAAGAGAAGACAGTGATTTCAAGATTTGAGGAATTTCAGGAAATTGATTATGACTTAAGTCTAAGTTTTTAAGTGAACTCAAATTTTTTATTGATTTAGGAATAGTTTGTAAGTGATTACGCGACAACCCTAAATTTTTAAGGAAGGATAATGTACCTATCGATTCAGGTATAATAGTAGAATTAAAATTAAGTTTAGTATATTTCCTAATGGTATTGAGATATAAATCTAAGTAATTAATCTTTACAAATGAATCGAAGATCTCAACATTTGCTTTTATGAAATACCAGCTAAACAAATTAAGATTAAGAGTCTCAACGTGTTTGTTGTTTATAATTAACCAAGGTTCAGAATTTATATTATTTTGCAATCTCTCAAAATTCTTATAATCTTGGGGTTTAATTTCATAATTTGCGTTCCCAAACGAAAAAATTGCTTCTAGATCCAAAAAAAACCTAGCTTCTTCATGGACCACTCCCAGATCTACAGCAAACTGAGCTAAAAAGCTTGTTAAGCACTCTCTAATTGCTTCTTGTTGATTATTTTTTTTATTTTCTAAAGTATCAATAATAGCTTTAATAACAAGGGGCGACTTTTCATGCTTAGAACTCCATTCTATTGGTTCAGATCCTTCATCTAGAAAGTTCAAGATAATGATTTTTGCTGCTGAGGCTCTTACACCTGCATCTTCATCAGATAAAAGATGATTTTCCAAAATCTTAAAAATGTTATCATCTTTATAATTAATTTTTTCCAAGAACTCAATGCTTTCTTTCCGAACTTTTGCATCCTCGCTCCCGTTAATGATTGAGGTTAAAAGATCAGCAGCATCTTCCTTATTTAAATCTCCATTTTGAAAATTTTTATAGATTTTTACTGGAGTTAATTCTTCTTTCATATATTATTAGGAAAATTTGACTTTATTCCCTATTATTTATATTCCTAAATGAATATAAGTAAAAATAGTTAATTCTTCATAAGTTTGATTGCCATAAATCCTTTTGATTTTCTTTTTTTCGCTAAATCGTAATGAGGACGATCTATTGAAATATCTGGAGGGGTCATTGTTAATATTTTCTGAGCAATCTTGGGATATTCTGCAATAAAGATGAATTCTTCTTTTACCAACGGACGTTGTTTATGAACATTTGCATACCTTACCAGCTCTAAAATTTGACGTGCTTCTTCATCATTTTTGAACTCTATATTAAAATGATTGTAGCTATGTGTAAATGCGGATATTCCAGAATATTCTCCAGTGGTGACTTTTCTTCCTGTTTCAATCATAATTGTTTCCCCTCTCCCCAGTTCATTATAATCATATAATTCGTAGTTTTTTCTATCTTTAAGGGCACCATCGGCATGGATTCCTGATTCGTGAGCAAAAGCATTATCTCCTACTCCCGGCTGATTAACAGGAATAGGAACTCCAAAAGCATAAGAAGCATAAGTAGCAATTTTCCATGCTTTTGATAGATCAATCCGAGGATCAACCATTCCAAGATCTTCAATTTCCGCTCCATATTGTAATGCCAAAGTAGTTGAAACTAAATCAGCATTTCCTGCACGTTCACCCATACTATTAACTGCAGTATTGATAAGAGCATCTTGACCTTCTTCAATGACTCCTTTCGCACCCATTATTGAATTAGCAACGGCCATCCCTAAATCATTATGGCAATGTAATTCAATAGGTAGATCCACAGCTTTAGTTAGATCTTTCATTCGGAAATGAATTCGAAAAGGTGTTTCATATCCGAGAGTATCACAATATCGGATGCGATGAGCACCGGCTTTTCTTGCCGCTAAGGAGAATTTTATAAGAAATTTCATATCGGTTCTACTGGCGTCCTCAGCATTTACTCCAATAGTTTTTATACCGTAATCTTGCGCTCTTTGAACAGCTGCAACCATCATATCGATAATATCATTACTATTATATCTTCCCTGAAATTTGCCGTTAATCATTTGACGTGATGTAGAAATTGATAAATTCACGTGTTCTAATTCTGTAAGTTCCATTGCCTTTTCTACATCTGATTCAATAGCTCGCATCCAACCTGATAATATAATAGGATGAAGCACTCCTATTTTAGCAAGTTCCAAATTTGCATTAATATAGTTAGTTTCGTGAAGTGTAGTGGGGAAGCCAATTTCAGATTGGTAGATACCCATTCTGTTTAATAAGATATTCAATACTGTTTTTTCTAGCTTAGCTAAGCCTAAACGGCTGGTTTGAACTCCATCTCTGTTGGTAACATCCAGAAGATAAATTCGATTATCCATTACTCAAAACTCGATATAGTTAATAGACTAATAATATTATTTATTGTACATTAATAAAATTATTGAAAAAAGTTTAGAACTCCTTGAAAATATATAGAAAAAAAAGATATTACTATTATTAAGACTGAACAATAGTATATAATTATTAGGTTTTGTTATTAATTTGTTTAATATTAATTAGTATAATAATGTTAAAAATGAATGTTTATCAACCTCTTAGAATGATTTAAACTCTAAGTCGGTTTATTTATAAACTGAAAATAATTACCATATATAGTAATAATTTTAGGTAAGAAATATGCGAACTTATGAACAATATGTGGAAGATCTATTGAAAATGAAACCGAATATATATATCGGTGACGAAAAGGTTGGTCGAGACGACCCTCGATTACAAGGTGGAATGTATATTATCAAAGAAACTCTTGATCGTGCGTATGATCCAGATTATGAAGATTTAATGGTAACTACATCTCATCTTACAGGAAAAAAAATAAATCGCTTTTGTCATATTCACCAGAATAAAGAAGATTTACTTAAGAAACAAATGATGACAAGAGTGCTATGTCATCGTGTCGGGGGTTGTATACAGAGATGTATGGGTATTGATGCTTTAAACGCTCTTTCAGTTATAACTTACGAGATGGATCAAGCTCTTGGGACAAAATATTATGAAAATTTTAGGAAGTATATGGAATTCTTTCAAGACCAAGATATTGTAGCTAGTTGTGCCCAGACAGATGCAAAGGGAGATCGATTAAAAAGGCCTCATGAACAGGAAGATCCTGATCAATATCTCAGGGTTATTGAAACAAGAGATGATGGGATAATTGTAAGAGGTTGTAAGATCAATATAACAAATACTCCATATGCAGATGAGTTGATAGCTGTACCATGTCGTTATATGGGGCCTGAGGATAAAGATTATGCTGTTGCATTTGCGTTACCTGCAGATTGGGAAGGTGTAAAACTTCTCACTAGACCTGCTCACGTTAGAAAAGGTAAAAATCTTGATGCGCCAGGTATGCATATAGGAGACGCAGAAACTTTTATTATTTTTGATGATGTTTTTGTCCCAAATGAAAGGATATTTATGAACGGACAAGCTGATCCGCGTCAAACACCTTATGCGGGATTTTTAGCACTGATGTTTGCTCATTATCATCGTCATACATATACAGGATGCAAACCTGCCGTGTCAGAAGTTATTGCAAGTGCTGCGACATTAGTGGCAGAATACAATGGCATTGAGAATACCAAACATGTACAAGAGAAAATTTCTCACATCATTGGTATAGCAGAATTGGTATTCGCGGCAGGTGAATCAAGCGCTAAACATTCAGAAAAATCCCCCTCTGGTACTCAAATCCCCGATGAGATTCTAACCAATGCAGGTCGAAGATTAGCAGGTGAAAATATCTATGAAGAGATGAAGATTTTAGCTGATCTCTCGGGTGGATTAGTAGCTACATTACCGTATGAGGATACATTCTTCTCCGAAGAGGTTGGGGAACTTGCGATGAAATATTTAAAGAGAAATCCTCGAGTTAAACCAGAAAATATATATCGTTGTTTTAAAGGAATAGAGACACTTTTAGTATCTGATCTTGGAGGTGTGATGCAAGTTGCAGGAGTTCATGGAGGAGGTTCACCTCAGATGGAAACAATTACAATGATGTTAAGATATGATACAGAAAAGCTTAAAAATATCTCAAAATATATATTCGGGATAAAATCTAAAGCTAAAAGATATGAAAGACCTACAGTTACTCCTCGTAAACAGTTAGAGAAATTTAGAAATTCAATGCAAAGAAAAAAAGAATAATCAATTTTATTCTTTAAATTTTTACAAAACACATAGGACAAAGGATTGTGTGTCTGTAATCGAATCCAAGTGCAAGTTTTTATCTTTTTGCAGAAAATCTTCAATCGGAATTCCTGTTTTAAAGATTTCATTAAATTTTGTATCGAAAATTGAATAAATATTTTTATTTCGAGAGATATATGCCCCAATTAAAATATTTGACGGATCAAAACTTGGTTGAATCAGTTCACTATCAGTTAGGCTAAAATTACTAAAATTTTCCTCTGTAACATGAATTTTAAGGTCTTTAAATTTAATATTCAAAGGATCTACATGTTTCGTAAGAAGTTTAAATTCTTCACTGTTTATTAAATCCTTTATCACTTCAGAATGGAAAATTACTTGAACCTCGATATTGTCAAGATTCTCTTTAATCCTTGTCATTCCTATCTTCATAGCTATGCTTATATCTTCAGGGATTCGAGTAAATCCATAGTTTTGGATTAAATCGATCAAAGGATTGTGATATCTAATACCTATAGCTATTTTACATTCTTTTTCAGCTAACAAGGAATAATAACTTTCATCGAAATTTTTCACATCATAGTTAACAAACTCAACTGGTTCCTGAGCGACATGAGCATCTAAGTTAAAATTGTTTATGAATGCTTCTAGTGATGTTTCACATTTATCTCTTTTTTCATCAAATTCATTCTGAAGGTTTTCGATTCTTTTGTTGACTAAATTTTGCCATAAACCCAAGATTGGATTCGCAAGATGGATTTTCATTGGTCTATCATAGATCTGAACAAGTTCTAAATCACTGAGCACAGAACATATTTTATACCCTCGTTTTAAAGAGAGATTAAACTCATTACATACTTCCTTTAGATTGTCGATTCGTTTATTTATGAGGAGATAATGATAAATCCTTTCAATCCCTTTTTCAATAACACCAATTGAATCAAACAATTGGCTCAGAGATAAATATTTGGTATCTTCCATTATATCACCCATTATTTGTCTTTTCTAGTGTCAATTCTGTAAGAACCTTAAACGCTTCGTTGACGTTTATGTTCTCTTTAGCTGAAATTTCAACAAAACTTGCCATATTATTTTTTTCCGCGATTTGAATGCCATATTCTCGTGGAACTTGTCGAGAACTATCTGAAAGATCGATTTTCGAACCTACAAGCATTATTGGTATAAGTCCACCCTTCTGTCTTACAATAGTCATCCATTCTGAAATGTTATCTAATGTTGATGGTCTAGTTATGTCATAAAGTAAAAATGCTGCATTTGCACCCAAACAATAAGTTGGCAAGAGGAACCTAAACCTTTCTTCTCCACCGACGTCCCAAATCTGAAGTTTTATTTTAATATCATTTAATTCAATTGTTTTTACATGAAAGTCAACACCAATTGTTAATCTTTCACTTGGATTGAATATATTGTAACAGTATCGTTTAGTGAAGGACGTTTTTCCAACGGATGCATCTCCAAGTAGTAAGATCTTGAAAGTGTAATCGTAATGAGACATTATTATAATTCCTTATTATAATTAAATATATTAATTATTGGTCGATCTAATATATTTTTATATTAATATACCGAGTGATAATTATAATTTTAATGGAAATAGATTCTTATAAATATAATCTGAATTTTTTTTTGTTTAAGTTAGTAGGACAAATATTATTAGATATTTTTTTAGGTTGGTTTTGAGTTTAATTCTCAAACCTTTAAATAAACTCTTAAAAGACGTTATGAACTTTTAATAAGTTCTTTACATTTCTCTTTTATTATGGGATTTGATTCATTTTCTATAAAACATTTCAATTCATTACAGACTAAAGGATAGGTTACCAGATTTAACGCATCTAATAATCTTAAAATGGCATAACGAACTGAATCATCAGGATCTTTTAACAATGGTAGAATAAATTTTAGGTAATTCTTATCCTTTGCTTGTTGAATTTTAAATACAGTACGAGCTCTTGTAATAAAATCTGGGGCATATAAGTGTGGAACTAATAGATATTCTGTATAATTATCATTGATAAAATCAAGCAAAAAGTTAAAAATATCAACTTTGAAATTATGAATTTCATTAGTTTCGTTAATATAAGAATTTAAGACATTTCGAGCTTTCTTACCAATTTTTAACAAACTCTCAAATGCAATGAAAAAATTTTCGGATAAATCAGGTGTATCCAATTTTAAGCTATCAAGTAAATATCTAATAATTTTGTCGTTAACTTTCGAAATTTCTATAACATCCCAGTTCAGATCCTCTTCTTCTTCCCAGACTTTATTATCCCTTAAATAACTCACTTAATCATCCTATGAATTTTATACTTAATAATTAAGATAAAATAGGATTTCTCTTTTAATTGATTTATTATTAAAATAGAAATAAATGATTGGTACAACGATATATTTCAAAATTTAATAATAAGTTGATAAAAAATTGAATGGTTAATAATAAAGAAAGACAACAATAAATATTAAGAGGATTTCTTATTAATAGATTAACTGATGGCAAATAACTAATACAATTTTGAAAATTAGTATTATCTTGCTAATAATAATATAAGAAATTTATTAACCTAAATTTTTAGAAGATGCTTCACATTATTATAAAATATATCTTGTTTTACCTCATGTGAAATCCTTGGAAGGGAGAGAATCTTATCGATTTCAAGTCCTAATGGTGAAGCTGTTGGTGAATCTGATCCAAACAAGATTTTATTATGACCTATGGTCTTGATTAAATTATAGATACCGAAAGAAACTGAACAAGAGGTCTCAAAATAAATATTTTGATAACTTCTTAATGTCATACTGACATCAACGGAGTAAGACATTGTATTAGCCGCATGACCTACGATAATTCTTAATTTAGGGTATTTTTCAGCCAATTTAGCAATATCTCTTGTAGACACTCCACCAAAAAACGAAGTTTTGGGGAGAGAGTGGATATAGAAGATAAAATCTTTATTATACTCTTGCATAAAAGAAATTAATTTCTCAATATCTTTAGGGACTCTAATTGCGTGAAAACCAGAGTGGATTTTTACGCCGCAAAATCCTTCTTTGAAATGTTCTTCTAAAATCTTAAAATCATTCTCTTCTTCTTCTGGATCCATATTTGGATTAAACCAAAAGAATTTATAGAAACGATCTGGTGCCTTTTTAGTGATGTCTTTAACGTCAGAGTGATCAAGTTGCCCAGTATTCATCAATGACTTAAAATCATCCATAAATTTAGTGACATTATCTTTTTCATTATTTGTAGATAGATATTCTTTCTGTTTATCGTAATATCTGGTTCTATTTATTGTTGTGATAATTGCTTTTTCAACATTGTAATGATCCATATAACTAATTAGATCCTCATAAGGATTTAAGAAAACACCGTAAGTGTGTAAATGGGCATCGAATATTCTGAAATCATTTCCTGAGATATATTATCACCTACAGATGAAAAAAAGTATATTTTTTAATTTAAATAGAGTAAATCTTGTTCAAAAAATAAATTTACTAAATATAGTTTTATAAAGTTTTGATTTTCTCAAGTATCATATCTCTGTTTTTTTCCCAGAATTTATCCACTCTTCTTTTAACCAATTTTTTAGCTACTTTTTTCACTACTGTTCTTTTAATTAAGGCACCTAAAATATTCATTACTTTTTCAACTATAAGAGCTTTCACTACTCCTTCTATTGATTCACCCTTAGAAACTTTTTCAAGCCACTTTCCAAAGACTTTATCCACATTTTCCTGGATTATTTCTTTCAATTCTGAGGAAATTTCTTCATCCACCATGTATTCACCTGAATGATTTTGATTAATTGATAAAAATTTGATCATTTAAAATTATACAAATAAAAAACTTTAACCTTCTTGGAAGCTTCTAAGACCTCTATCAGTGCTTAATAAAGGTACCATTCTGATATTCATTAAAAGCAATACTGAGTTCTTCTTCAGTATTCATTACAATGGGTCCACGCCAAGCAACTGGTTCTTTTAAAGGCTTTCCAGAGATTAATAAAAACCGTACCTTTTGATTTTTTGTGCTTATTTTTACTGAATCTCCTTCTCGGAAAATAATGAGTGTTTCTTTTCCGATTAATTCTGTTTTAACTTCATCGAAAAATCCTTCCCCCTCTATTATATAAGCAAAAACGTTATGTTCGTTCTTTATATGATGTAGAAATTCAGAATTTGGGTTGATCGTGATGTCTAAATATTCTGGTTCAGTAATTATATCTTGTACTGGGCCTAATGTTCCATTAATTTCACCACAGATTATCTTGACTTTTACGTTGCCACCATTTAAAGAAATTTCGGGGATCTCATCATTTTTTAGTTCTCGGTATCTAGGATCCATCATTTTGTGTGAAGATGGTAAATTCGCCCACAATTGGAACCCCCAGAGCAGGGTATCATCAGGGTCACTTTTAGGCATTTCTTGATGAATAATTCCTGACCCTGCCGTCATCCACTGCACATCACCAGCATGGATCACTCCTCCATTACCTAAACTATCACCATGTTCAATATTGCCGTGTAGCATATATGTTATAGTTTCAATACCACGATGAGGGTGCCATGGAAATCCCTTGATATAATCATTGATATTGTCTGAATGAAAGTCATCAAGTAGTAAAAAGGGATCAAGTGATGGATCAACATATCCAAAAGCTCGCTTTAATCGAACACCAGCACCTTCAAAAGTGGGTCTACTTTTAAGAGATACTTTTACTTTTCTAATACTTTCCATAATTGTTAAACAGTTATCAAGCAATTATTTCTTTGCCTTATAAATATTAAATTCCTTTAAATTAAGATAAATAATTCATAAATCACAACCACTTAATAATCCATTTTATTTCATTGAGTTCTATATGAAAATTAAAAGAAAATCAAAGATAAGAATATAAAATGATAAAGAGGATCATACATTTTAATGTAGTTTGCTCAAACCTAGAAAAATCTTTAGAATTCTATGTTGATCTATTAGGAGGACATTTACTTGGAAATAGAGAAAAGACAGCTATTCTTAAAAGAAAAACTGAGAGTGATGGAGTCGGAATTGCTCTTGGATTGGGTGATACAGCAGAATATAAAGGTTGGCTTATCCGATGGGGTTATGATAAAAATGCTACAGTGCTTGATCTGCTTCAATGGACAAAACCACCCTCAACTGGAAAACCTTATGATAGAATAAACAATGTTGGGATTACTCGGATCTCTCTCGAAGTTGACGATTTAGATAAAATGTACCAGGAACTGAAATCCAAAGGTGTTGAATTTATTAGTCCTCCTCAAATTGCAGACTTAACCCCTGAAAATCCAGGAAGAGATCTAATTAAAATTGCTACAGCTTTGGATCCCGATGGGATTTTTGTTCAACTAGAAGAATTTATCCAAAACTAATACTTTTCATAACTAATTAATAACTAACTTTTTTTTTAGAAATGGATTACTAATTTCTATGTTAAACCATAGATTAATCAATCCACCAAAAAGACCTAAGAAGTTTGTAAAAGCAGCAATTGAATTCCTGCAAAAACATGCAAATAGTAAGAAAGTCTTTTGTGCTCTGTCTGGAGGAATAGATAGTTCTGCTACATATCTTCTACTTAAGGAAGCAAAAATCAATACAATCCCAGTGTTTATTGACCATGGGCTTATGAGAATAATCAGAGGTGTTGAAGAGAGAGAATATATAAAAAAATTATTCCCGGATGTTATGGTTTTAGATATCCGAAATCAATTTCTTCCTAAGATAATCGGTGAAGGGGATGCTGAGAAAAAAAGACATTTATTTAAAGATGCATATTCAGAGACCATTAGTAAAGTAATTAAGGAGGAAAAGTGTGATCTTCTCGCAGATGGAACAATCCTCCCAGATATTGAAGAGAGTTTTGGAGTTAAAATTACTGATTTAAAAGAAACAATGTCACTTGAGGAAGAACTTACCTTAAAAAATAAAAATATTACTGGATTTGTAAAAAGCCAACATAATGTAGAAATCGAATATGATGTTAAGGCAACAATCCAACCTGTAGCAAGTCTTACTAAACATGAGGTCAGAGAAGTACTTAGTTATCTTGAAATGCCAGACGACCTTGTTTTCAGGAAAGCTTTTCCAGGCCCAGCTCTAGCCGCAAGAATAATCGGTCCAGTTTCAGAAGAAAATTTAGAGTTTGAGAAAAAAGTCCATGATCTTGTAGAATCTCATGTGGAGGATTTTTATAAAGAAAGTTATGGAAAAATCATGATAATTAACGATAATGGTGAACAAGAACCATTCCAAGTCTTTGCGGCAGTGAGTGCAGATATTAGCAATCAAAAGGTAACTGGCTTATTTGAGGGAAGTAGAACTTATCAATTCCCTTTAATTGAAAGAGGAGAATGGAATTATAATAGACTTATAGAGAAAGGATCTAATATAAAAGGATTTGCAAGAGTTTTATTTGAGTTAGGAAATAATCCTTTAGGCAAATTAGACGTTATAATTAGGTCTATTAATAGTAAAGATGCGAGAACTGCATCTGTTACCAATTTGCCGATTGAATTATTAGATACTTTAAAATCAGAACTACTTAAAAATCCTATAACAAAAAACGTATATTTCGATGTTACAGAAAAGCCGCCAGCAACTATAGAATACGTTTAATTCTGAAGAAATTCAATTATAATGCTGGTTATTAATTGGGGATTTGGTGTGAAAAGGCCATGACCAAGATTGTCAAATATAAAGTTTATATAATAGAAGATATCATAAGAATTTATTAAATTATGAAAGATAATCAAAAAATAATCATAACAGTGACTACAGCGAATTCTTTAGTGTATCCTGAATTGAAAAACTGGGCGAATAAGACTGAACAATTGGTTGATGATGTTGTAGAATGCTATGAAGCAGGGGCGTCTGTTGCTCACGTTCACTTACCTCGCGGAGAAGAAGTTGAAACTATTAAAAAAATTCGAGAAAGATGTGATATTATTATTCAAGCAGGTATGTCAAGGGAAACAATTAGTCAACGAAAAGGAGATTTTGAAGCCAAACCTGATATGATGTCTGTAATGTTAAATCATCACTCTGAACATTATGATAAAACTATAATTGAAGTTTTGCATCCAATAAAGGAATTAGAAGAATATTGTATGAAGCTTAAAGAAGCAAATATTAAGCCTGAATGGGAACTATGGCATACAGGTTCTTCTTGGAATTTAGATTATTTAATTAAAAGCGGTTTATTGGAATGGTCAAAACCACACATCTTAACTTTGTTATTTAATTGGCCAGGAGGATTATGGAGTCCTCCAAATTATCAAGAATATATGTATAGAAAAAAATTTATACCCACTGATAGTGTTCATACTGTAAGTGTATTAGGAGAGGATCAAATGAAACTATTGGTGTTTGTCCTTACTCATGGGGGAAATATAAGAGTAGGTACCGAAGATTACCCATTTATCAAAAAAGGAGAACCTGCTAGAAATAACGCTGAAATTGTAAAGAATTATGTTGATATTTGTAAGCATGTACGGAGAGAGGTGGCAGATCCCTTAAAGGCAAGGAAAATATTGGGTTTATAAAAAAAATTTAATATAATAATAGAAGGTGTAAAATTTGGTTAAACATATTGGTATTGTTGCTTGTAGTGCTGAGGGAGCAGCTTTATGCTATACTACAATCTGTATTGAAGCTCAAGAGAAACTGTTTAAATATAGGCATCCTGAAATAACGATGCACACCCCACCTTTTTCGGATTATATGCAATATATATGGGATGGAAATTGGGAAAAAGTAGCGGAATTGATGCTTACTTCTACCGAAATTGTGGCAAGGGCAGGTGCTGATTTTGCAATTTGCCCTGATAATACAATTCATCAAGCATTTAAACTAATGATTTCTAAATCTCCTATCCCTTGGTTGCATATTGCAGAAGTAGTAGGTGAAGGCGCCAAGCAGAGAAAATTTAGGCATTTGGGAATTTTGGGAACAAAATATCTCATGGCTTCTTCAATATATCCTGATGCTCTTAAAAAATATAGAATTACTTATGAAATTCCTGAAGAGATGGATCAAGATAGGATAAATAATTTGATATTTGAAGAACTTGTCAATGGAAAGTTTTCAGAAAAATCAAGGTTGTACATCAACAAGGTAATTCAAAAACTAAAAGATAAGAGTTGTGATGCCGTGGTTCTGGGTTGTACTGAAATTCCATTACTGATTGATCCAAATAATTGTCCTTTACCAGTCTTGGATTCGACCAGGATGCTTGCAAGAGCTGCTATAAAAAAGGCATTAGAATAATCAAGGGATAGTTATGGTTAAAAGTGTATTAAATAAAAAAGGAAACAGTTTGCTTGGAAGATCAATTTTATATGGACTACCAAGAATGTCGACTTCAATTGTTATAGGATTTGCTGATTTTGCCTTGTTTTCACTTTATAAACTTGCATATATCGATTCAGCATTTCTTATCGGAATTGCTTTGGCTTTAGGAAAGATCACAATTGCGATATCTCAATTTTTATTTGGTTGGATAAGTGACGTAAAATATACTAAATGGGGAAGAAGAAAACCATTCTTAATCTTACTCAGCCCACTTTTAAGCTTTTCTTTCTTCTTTTTACTTTTACCGAATTTAGTCATAGATATAAATAGTCAAAATTCCACTTTTATTTGGTTATTAGTATGGAATATCTTATTCAATATTAGTTATGGTATTACAACACCTTATGGGTCATGGATGGCAGAACAGTTTACATCAGACGAAAGACCTTTTGCTTCTCAATATAATAACATTTTTGCATTAATAGGTTCTGCATGTATGTCTATATTTTCCTTTATAATTTTAACAGATACAGTTAAAAAAATCAAAATTGAGCCAACACTAATCCCTTCTGATTTTTTATTTGCTGTAATAATATTTTCGATTTTGCCAACACAACTCTTTCTAATAGCAGCGATCGTTATCCCTACTGAGCCTCATTTTAAGATTAGATCAAATATGATTGAAAATTTGAAGGTTATAGTTAAAAATAAAAATTTTATTTTGGTAACACTCATGCAAGGGATAGCCAGTATTGCCTTTATAATGATTGGACAAACAGTTCTTCAGTATACTGAAATTGTTCTTAAATTTGAAGATACAGATTACTATATTGTTGCAGGATTGATGGTGATTGGTATTTTAGGTTTTATCTTTTTATGGAGGAAGAGAATTCAAAAGATCGGAAAGAAAAAGAGTCTTCTATATATCTTTTTAGTAGGTATTTTATTCCTTCCAACTACCCTATTTGGGGCAATAAGAATGGAGACTTACTTTATATTTGGAATTTTATTTATTCTTGGAATAGCAGCGTGTATGGGCGGGTGGTTTCTTTTACCGAGTATTATCTTTGCAGATATTGCTGAAGATGACGAAAAAATAACTGGTGAGTTAAAAGCGGGAATTTATACGGGATTTCCTAGTATTATATTAAACTTGTTTCAGGCTTTTGGGTTATTTGTGATAGGTATTTTGTTAGATCTGCCAAAATTAGGTTTAGATTATTCTGTTGGTTATGTAATATGGGGTCCTATAGGTTCATTGGTATTAATATTTGCATATCTTTATTCGAGAAAATTTATTAAAATAGATTTTGATTGGGAAGAATTAGAAAAAATAGAAAGATTATAATTATTTATCCTATATTTCTTTAGGCTCTTCTCTAGGTAATCTCTCATCTACAGGAAGTAATAATTTAAAAGTTTTATGAGGTTCTGTTTGATACCAATACGCTGTTGAAGACCAGTCGTCTGAACGTTGATTAGCATGCCCATGTTCAATTTTCACATTAATATTCTTATGAAAATATACAGGATCTTCAATATGATAACGATAATAAGAGATTTTCCCACTCCAGTTTTTCCCACCCGGTAAAGTAACTCCAAAATAAGGAGAACAATAAAATTGGGTAGGACACCAAGAACCACAAAAATAGTCTTCTGTCCCTGTTCCATAGAGAATAATTTTACCATCATCGATTTCAATAAAATCATCACCCTCACCTGGCCAATTAAATCTTTCAGTTTCAAACAAATTATGGATATCCAAATGACAACCAACAAAATGGCCTTCACCCTCCGCCTCTAAGACTAAATAATCATTTTCATGACTTACATTTTTTTTAGTAAATCTTTCTGATTTTAAATTTCTCTTCATTAAATATTCGTAATCTTGACCTTCACATGGGTTTGATCTGTTCCAAGAGGCGTGAAATCTACCAAAAGAGGAATCTATTTCATCATGTTCTTCATAATCAATATAAAAATAGCAAATTAATATTTCCTCACTTTGATTTTCAACTTCGATTCTAGCATTCTTGGAGAAAGGCATTGGGAAGAAACAATTAAATCCTTTTCCATCTTGAGGCCCCATTGATAATGGTAAACTCCAGAAGTTTACGGTTTTTCCATGTCCAACTCCAAAAAAATCACCAATTGGACACTCAACCGAAGGATTTGCTTCTCCATCCCACCACATTCTAATTAATACTTCTCTTAAGTAATTTGGGCTTTTTGATGCGAGAGTCATCCAAACATGCTTGATTATTCCAGCGTTTTCAATATTACAAATTTCATATTTTCCCTTGCTGTCAATTTGTACATTATCCATATTTGCCCCAGTAACATCATAACTAGATATTCTTTTTCTGGTCACGTTCTTTTTGATTTTTGCTAAACTAGCTAATGAGTTAATTCCTAATTCCAATTTAAACACCAACCAATTTTATTATGAACTTTAATATTTAACCAAAATTAAGGATTATGAATGTTCCTATTCCCCTTGAATTTGTACATAGACGCTTCTATTTCTGGGGCCATCATACTCAGCAAAAAAAATGCCTTGCCATGTTCCAAGCATTAACTTTTTCTCATGAATCAAGATTTCAACAGTATGTCCTGTCAGAGTGCATTTTATATGAGCATCTGAGTTTCCTTCTCTATGTCTAAAAGAGTATCCTAATCTTCCACCCTTCGGAATTAATTTTTCGAAGAAATAACGAATATCCATTTTTACGGAAGGATCAGCATTCTCATTTATTGTAACCCCTGCTGTTGTATGAGGTATAAAAATTCTACAAACACCCTCCTTTATATTTGAATTTCTTACTCTCTTACTAATTTCAGGTGTTATATCAAGAAGGATTTCTCTTTCTGGTGTTTTAACCTTAAATTCTTCAAAAAATATCATGATTGAACCACAATATTATTTTAATTTATTTAATTGTTATTAAAACTTCCATGTTTTCCTTTACCTTGTGTAAAAGTCTTACTTCCTAGAATATGTTCTCCAGTTTCCAAGGTCTTCAATCCAAATTCAAATTCTTGGTTCATTGCTTTTTTTATGTCTAAACCTAACTGATTATAAGTTGACATTCGATCATTTCTCATGCAGGTTTGAGGAAAATTCGCTATTTCATTAGCAAGTTTCTCGGCTTCATGTCTAGATTGACCAATTTCGACAATCCTATTAGCAAGTCCCCATTCATATGCTTCTTCAGCATTTATTGGTCGTCCAGTAAGAATCATATCAAGAGCTCTACTTAATCCAATAAGTCTTGGAAGACGAACTGTCCCACCATCAATCAAAGGTACTCCAAATCTTCTACAGAAAACTCCAAACACAGCATTTCTTTCAACAACTCGCATATCACACCATAAGGCAAGCTCAAGACCTCCAGCAACTGCATATCCTGCTACAGCAGCAATCACAGGTTTAGACAATTGTAGTCTAGTTGGACCCATTGGACCATCTCCGTCTCTCTCTTTTCGATTTCCCCCTCCCTCGGCAATACTTTTTAGATTTGCCCCTGAACAAAAAGTTTCATTAGCACCCCATAAAACAGCAACTAAGGCTTTCTCATCTGAATCAAATATTCGAAAAGCATCTGCTAATTGATTCGCAGTTTGTTGATCAACAGCGTTTTTTACTTCAGGATTATCGATTATAACTGTAAAAACAGGATAATTCTTTTCAATTTTAATTGCCATAAAGAAAATAAGAATAAAAGAAATAAATAATTTAGAAGAAATTACTTTTGATTTTTTAAGTAAATATTCATATCAACCATAGTACTTGTTCTGATTAAAGCTGCTTTCAGGAATTGAAATCCGATATCATAAGTTGAGCCATCACCCCCTATATGAATCACATAGGGAACCTCCCCATCAAATTGACCTTTGGATTTTCGAATCTTATATGCAGTACTTATTGCTTCTGCTATTGTGGCACCTGATTCAAAGAGGTGATGAACCCAGGGTACTCTCCAAGAAGTTACATTGTCTTTTGAGGTGGATACTTCTGTACAAGATGTATTATTTACATACACAATATTATTACCTGCTACGGCTTGAGCAGCTGTTGCTAGTTGATTTAGAACCATACCAGCGCCACATCCGGGGCATAGACCATGTCCTGGATACAAATGAGACTGAGGTTCTAAAGATTTACGATTAACTCTATATACGTCGATAGGTTTATCTGCTCCAAAAGTTTTGATCAAAGCTTTCAATTTATTATTCCTATGCTCTGTATAATAAATGATATCATCAATTTCTTTCTCCATGAATTTTGGCCGAAACAAATGTCTAAATCGGCCCATAGACCTAAGATACTCAATAAACTTGTCTTTATCAATATCTAACCCACGATAGTATGAAAATGTAGGAATACCATCCTTCACACGTATTGTATATAGAGGCCAATAACCACAATCTGTAGCTAGTTTTGAGATCTTTACAGCATCTTCTGAAGCATGCCTCCAACCTCTCATACAATCAGAATAGGCTTGAACGAATGCAGATCCGTTTGTTTTTAGAGCTTCAATAATTTTTCCCATAAAATCATTGGGATATGCGGGATTGAGTGTTGCTAAAAACAATGAATTTGAGCCATAAAAACCAAAAGGTGTTACTAAGTCCTGCTTTACTCCTACTTTACCAGGTATTTTCTCTCCTGCGGGGCCTGTTGTTGTTGATGCATATGGGGGAGTTCCCCCACTTTCTTGAATCCCTGTATTCATGAACGCTTCATTATCATAATTAAGGAATAACACATTACTCTTTCCTTCTCTCGCCAAGAGATCTTCGATTCTAATTAAATTTCTCTCTGGTCCTGACATTTTATAACTCCACTCCCAATATATTCGATTTTGTTTCTCTCACACCGAGATACATATAAAGTTTCCCTTTCATATCTGTTACTGTGGCCATTTTCTTTTTAGCAATAGCAAATTCGTCTCGTGTAACATCTCTTCCTCCCAAACCAACAACAAAGCTTCTAAATAGAGTGCCAATAGGATATAATGCTGAAGCAATTGACATTGAAAATGGAGGTAACATTCCATTTAATGCATCAGACTTCTCTAAAATAATAATTTTCTCAATGTTATGCTCTTCAACTATTTTTCGCAGTTGTTCATGAGGAAACGGACGATAAGCTCTTATTTTAATAAGTCCAATATCTTTATTTTTTGTCATCCAACTGATAATATTTCCACACATAGATCCCATTGTGAGAAAAGCTGTTTTAGAAGAATTATCCAAGTTGAATGTTTCAATTAGATCATATTGACGTCCAGTTGCTTTCGCAAATTCATCAAATGAATTCTTCATTATTCTTAAAACGGGTTGTTTTTCCTCATCAAGTCTCTTCCTTCCTTCCATAAAATAATCAGGTGTTACAATTCCTCCCCAAGTTCCTGGTTTTTCTGTAGAAATGTGGTGTCTTGGTTTCTTGGGAGTTAATTTTCTAACAATTTCATCGGGAATTAAAGTTAATTTCTGTACAGAATGTGAAATAATAAAACCATCATGAACAAACATTGTTGGGAATAGTGAATCCTCTGAAATCATTACTGATAATATAGCAGCATCATAGGTTTCTTGAACATTTTCAGACACAAAACAATTCCAACCCAATTCTGAATTAGTTTGGGTAAATTCCCAACTATTCCATATTGATAAATTTGGCGCATTAAACGCTCGAGCGCTAATTAGCATTGTTAAAGGGACTCGCCACCCCACTGCCATTGGTAAAGCTTCAGTCATTAACAGATAACCTTGTGATGCTGTTGCTGTAAAGGTTCTTGCTCCCGCAGCACATGCTGCGGTTGAATAACTTATTGCGGCAAGTTCTGATTCGACGTTTATGAAGGCTGCTTTAAGTCTCCCATGATGAACTACATCTGATAATCCTTCAACTGATTGAGTTTGAGGCGTTATCGGAAAGGCACATATGACATCAGGATCGGTTTGAGTCACACCTCCCGCAACAGCATAATTTCCAATCATGGTAGTTTCTATTGGTTCTTTAATTTCATTAAAAAATATTCTCATTGGTTCAATACTCATGTTTTTACCTCCTTTACTCTTCAGGCACCGCACATGACGCCGGGCCTTGTTTTAATTCTTTACTTATTGCCTCTACTGGACATACTTTTAAACAATTCTGGCATGACTTACAATGGAAGCTATCTATACCTGCCATATGCCATAAGCCATCCTCACCTTTTTCCCTAATTATGGCGAAATCGGGACATATGTACCAACATTGAGCACAGTCTGTACACTTTTCCTCATCCCAAATGATTTCCCACTCTCCCCACGTTCCTGTCATTACTTGAGAGCTTCCAACCTCAATGACATCCTCATCACAATACCAGACTCCAGATTTGTCTAGGTCTTTGTATCCAGGGAGTCCTGGTTTAACTTGTTGCCAAGGGACTTTAGTATCAACAGAATAATCAGCATCAATCCCGAGATCATAAACGCATGTTTCTTCAATTGCCTGTTTAATTGCTTGGATGTTTTTCCCCGCAAGTTCACCTTTAAATCTTCTTGCAATTGCATCAGACAACTCCTCAACAGAAAAAATATGAGAAACACGGATTAATGCTCCCAAAATAATAGTATTCGTGATATTTCTACCTAAAACCTCCAGAGCTATTCTCGTTGCATCAATAGTAGCAACATTGATATCGTGCCGATTAACAATGTCTTGAATCTCTTGTTGATTCAAAACTGTGTTTACAATTAACCACCCTCCTCTAGGCATTCCCGCAGTAACATCAATCTCTCCCAATAACGAAGGATCTAATACAGAGACGTAATGTGGCCCATAAACTTGTTCATTTGACCGTACCAAATCTTCATTAGCAGAGAGCCTTACATAACTTTCCGTAGGAGACCCCATCCTTTCGGCACCAAAAAGTGGTTGACACACACCATAGCCGTAAAAAGCTTCTACACATAAATTTGATGCTGTTACGCCTCCTTGGCCTCCTCTGGCATGAAACCGTAGGTTAATTACGTGATCCTTTAATACTTTTTTAACTTGTTCTGGAGTTAACATTTTCAATAACTAGTATTTTATTTTAAATGAATATCGATAAAATAAATCTTAGAAACTAATTTAAGTTTTATACAATATTTTATAGGTTTAGCTTAATTATTGGCAAAACTCAAGATCTAATTTCTTAACAATGTCGATACATAAAGTAATAATATTCTTAAGACCTTCTTTGGATACTAAACTCATATTATCTTTCTTTGTATGAACATATTTTAATCCAGGTTGAGAACCTAGCCAACATGCTTCAAATCCTTCTTGTACAATCGGCATGAAATCAGACCATGAACCTGTAGGTGAATAAATGTCTTTCATTTCTATCTGATTCTCTTTAGCGCTTTCTTTGAATAGCGCATTCAATTTCTTCGAAGAAATTTTTCGTGGAATTCCATATGAACTAGTTAATCTAATTATTTCTGCACCCCCAATTAAATCCAAATTAATAAAAAAAGTTTTATCTTTACTCAATTGGTTTTTCAGTTTTTCTATAAATCGAATAGCACCTCCTAAATTTAACTCTTCTGAACCAGGACTAAAAAATGTCAAATCAAGATTATGAGGAGGATTTATTTTATAATATCTTGCGAGTTCTATAATAACCCCTACACCTGCAGCATTATCAAAAGCACCCGGAGAAAAATTTCCAGTTTTATTAAAATAGTTGAGTCCTCCAATCAGAGCAATTATTAGACAAACATCTAATAAAACATTTTTTAATATAGGTATATTGAAATTGACAAAAATTTTAATTATGCTTAAAATGAAAAAGATCAAATATAATAGGAGAGCCCCAAACGAAAAAATTAAAAATATCATAACTCGCATAGTAGAGGGAAATGTTTGTGATTTAGAATCCCAATGAGCCATAAAAACAACTCTACTATTGGAATTTTTATTTTCCAAATTTACCCATATATTTTCTGTTTCATAATTATTACTCTTATTTCTACTTAATTTCATTTTTGTAGATGTTTGAAGGGCTTTAAAGGAGATAAAAAGAGATAAAAAGATTAAACTTAATGTTAAAAAAACATTAATATAATAGGACAATCCCAAGAAAATCAATCCTGTCCCAAGTATTAGAAATATATATCGGGAGTATATAAAATTATGAAAAGAAGTCATAAATTTTTGACGATTAACAGAAATAAACCCTGCATTCTTAAATTCATCAACTACTATCTCAATTGCCTTTTTTTCACCTTTAGAACCAATAAGTCTGGGAAAGGCTAATCTATCTGTGATTCTATATGCATTTTGTACATCTATCAATTTATCAAGACCTTTCGTTCTATTAGAAGTAGATTTGAATTTTTCATCTTTTGTTGCTTTCCTATTAAGAATCATAATTCTTTATCATTTATAAAATATTTAAACTGCTCGAGAATGAAATTCAATCACTCCATCCATGGGTGGCGTTAAGAGGAGCGTTGGTCATAAAAGCATTGATATCCCGGATCAAGCCATCTTCGATTTTAAACATCTCATGGAGCAATAAAGATCGTGGCTTAGTACGCAATTCCTGTTGTACAGAACCATCGGGTAATTGTTCATTTTTTATATTTGTCCCTGGTATGTCAAAAACAGCTATACCCCAAACTATACCTCTATCAATATCTACGATAGGATATCGTCGTTCGCGAACTTTTTTGATATAATCCATTCGATAAAGTCCGGCTTGTGTGCTGAAATTTAGTAAATTGGAGTTATTTGTTGTTTTAATACCGTTCTCTTTGCGTTGACAATCTGGATGCAACATAACAATCGATCCATCCGATTTCTCAATGCCTTCAAAATATCCGTCCGCAATTCTAATAAGTTCTTTGCGCGTCAATCGATCCGATTCGGGGATTAATATGTCCCAAAGTGGATTGTTTCGCGCTGTATCTGGACTGAATAAAGGATGACAACCTTTTCTCGAGAGCAATGTTTCGATTTCTGTAATCCTATTATCAATGATTTTTAAACGAAGCACAAACAATGCTTTCTCGCCCCCAATTTCTTCCAAGACACCCCAAAAACCTGCTTGATTTTCTGAAGCATCTACAAACGATTTTCTCAAAATAATAGTTCGAACCGTCTGCCATATCCCTTCACCTAAAATCAAGGGGTCACCATTTTCAGTAGCCTTATAATTTTCAACTAACCTTAACCGAGTGTGGTCATGAACCAAGAGTGCTTCGAGATAATCATTAATAAATTGTAAAAGGAGTTTTCTATTGGATTTAATTTTCATACGATCTCCTTATCTAACCGGTATTAATGGGGGTGTGTCTTTCGGTGGTGGTTCATAGTGCTCAGCAACACCTGTTTCCATCGACAGAGGGACCTCATCGTCACTTATAAGAAGAAAATTGTCTTTCGCACTGTTGTAAGGGTTCCATGTGGTCTTATCAGTAATTTTTCCTTTTGTATTGGGATCACCTGTTTTAGCAAATTGGGTCCACATGTCTGTCATCTTATTAGCTATATAATCATCCATTTCATCAATGCCTGGATCTGGTTGTTTAGCACCTCCAGTTCTAGAGAGATTCAGCATAGTAGGGGTTTTTAGGCCTACTCGATGACAACCAAAAACATATGGAACTTCTATTCCATGAAATGCCACAACACCTTCCTTTCGCCATCTTGTAGGAACATGTCCAAAAAGAAAAGTATATATGTTTGATTGACTGTTTTTACTTATCAAACTGGCCCAATCCGTAATCCCTTTTATCATTCCATAAGCCATGTCTGTGCGACATGCACCGATAATAATAGGTATATCGTTATGCCGTTTTTGTTCAAACACAGAAGCTGGGTCATCCAAAAGATACCAATTATCGATTGTAACTAGACGTATATCGTTAAAATTTATCTCTTGACTAGCTTTTATTATATCCTGCCAGGGTTTTTCCCTCATTTTTTTAAGTACATCCTTATCGCCCTTAATACCCATTTTTTCCACGAGAGTCACTCCTCGGGCTTCAGCCTCGTTTAGACGTGGAATATGTCGTTCACCTATTAGACCTACCCCACTTTGAATAATTGCTCGATGAAATAGTCCTTTGGCAAGGGGAGAAACGATCAAATAAAAGGTTTTACCACCACCGCCGGATTCACCAAAAATTGTTACGCAATCAGCATCACCTCCAAATATGGAAATGTTTTCTTTAACCCATTTCAATGCTGCAATCAAATCCAATTGACCATAGTTCCCAGAAACTCCATTCTCTGATTCCGCAGTTAATGCTGGATGAGCCATATATCCTAATGGACCAAGCCGATGATTTACGCTGACAAGGATTACACCTTTGGCAGGAAGAGCTGTGTAATTATACGTAAAATTGTTGGCTGACATGGCATGAAATCCTCCCCCATGAAACCAGACCATTACAGGTAATTTCTTGTTGCCAATACTTTTGGGTGCTACAACGTTCAGGTTCAGACAATCTTCACTCAAATTGCCAAAACTAGCCGGTCCCAAATCTCCTTGACCGCATTGATCTCCCCACTGGGTGCAATCGAGTACTCCTTCCCACGAAGTAATTTTTTGCGGTGGTTTCCAACGCAGATCTCCTACTGGGGCTTTAGCATAAGGAATACCTAACCATGTAAATGTATTGTTGCTAGTAGCATAACCATTAATTTTACCTGATGATATTTCTACGATTTTGTGGCAGTCTGATTCCAAATGCTTCGGATCTAAACTTGCTTCAAAACTAGCTTGAGCTGCTGAAGGGTATCGTATGGTTCGCATACCAAAATTGCCAGTATCTGGAAATAATTTCTTAGAATTCAATTTTTCTACTAAAGCTCTCAATTTAGGATCGGATCGAAATGCTTTAGGAGGTTGATTAAAATTCAGTTGTCCACTAAATTCTGAAACAATAGTAACTACATTTTCTGATATTCGAATTCCCTTGTTTATATTGCCTTCCTCATTTAGCGTCTGTAATAAGACACATAAATTTATAACACGTTGATCACTGGAATTCTCTGCTCCTGGGACAATATCGATTAGAGATATCGTCTCTTTGCCAATAATTTCTCCAAGAATCAATTTACCAATTGAGAATACCACAGATTCTCCTGCATTATAACGAAATTGACCTTTTATATCCATAATTCCTGAAAGTGTAGGAGTTTGATAAGATAAACCTTCAATGGGAATTCCTTGAAATGTACCAATCATTTCTTTTTTTATAATTCATTCACCACTTTTGATATTTCATAGGTTACTTATAATGGAAGACGATATATAAAGTCAATAGAATGTAGTTCTTTATGCGAAATGGATGATTAATGATCATTTATAAAATATTTAAACCACTCGATTGGAAGAAGGTTTTTCACCCTTTCTGTAAATTCTTGGATACTTAGTATTCCTAAATCAGAAATTATCCCCGAGATATACTCTGAGGGAATTACTTCAAAATAGTAATTCAATACATCTATATTTGTATCTTCATTTATATCAAAAACTTCGCTACTCAATTTCTCTTCTATTAAAATCTCATAACCATAATGACTTCTAAGGTTGTATTTAAGAGAATCTCCTACAACAAAGACATCAATATTTTTTAATTTACTTAATACTGTTAAAGGATATGAGCCAATCTTGTTAATTATTGAGCCATCTCTTAAGATACTATCAGTACCTATTAGAACTAAGTCAGTTTGTTCTAGGAATTTTCCCATAGCAGCATCTATAATAAGAGTTGTTTTAAAATATTTAGACAGAAATTTCGCAGTTTTTCGTCCTTCTAAGAGAGGTCTAGATTCTAAAACAAATAGTTCTAATTCAAAATCTTTATTCTTTTTTAAAAGGTTAAAAATAGTTGAACTATATGATATGAGCATAATTTTTTTCAGGTCTTTCTTTCTCTCATGTAAAAATTTATTAAAGTTACGCTCAAGATCTTTATTTTTCTCAATTTGATTCTTTTGTAATTGTTTAATTTTGTTTTCAAAAGATCTCTTCGTTATTATAGTTAAATTATTAAGGAGAAAACCAACTACGTTAATTAAAGGTGCCATAGTGGGTCTGGTGTCAATAATTTTCTTAAGTAATAAATGAATTTCTTCAGTTATATCCATATTTGAATTTTCTATTAGATCTAATCGAACTTTTATAATTTTAAGAGCTTCCTTAACAATCTCATTGGCCCCTGAAGAGTTATTTCTCCTAAGCGCTTCCAATAAGAGTTCCAAATTTTTCTTATCCATAATCTAATATGTATTTTAAATGTTTTAACCAATTGTTCATTATTCTGAAAACTCATCTGCTTTTTCTATATATTCAGGAACAAAACTCGTTTTTAACAGGTTTGAATTCCCTGTAGATATAAGCTTTCCACCTATATCATAAATTTCCGCAACGGCGTGTATAATATTTCGTCCTTCTCTGATCATCTTTCCAATTACTTTTACTTTTTCCCCCACTTTTACTTTTCCTAGATAATCTACATGAAAATCAATGCTTATTGGGAATCCCTCATAGCCCAGAGTCGCTGTCATCATCCCAATTGTATCATCCATTAAAGCACATTGCATTCCTCCGTGCAATAAACCCGTTGGATTTGCCATTTCTGACCGAATATCAAATTCTAAGACGATTTCCCCATATTCCGCTTTAACAATCGAACCATTCAGCCATTTCGTGAAAGGTGGAACTGGAAAGTCCTTCAAATTCTTCCCTTTAAAGGTATTGAATAATTTCACTAAACGATTTGATCTGTCTTTCTTTTCATTATTTTGAATCATCATTATGTATGGAATTTTTTTTCTTTATTATTATCTGTTAATTATTTTATGTATTAATTATCTTAATGAAGCCAATTACCTAAAAATGTTAAGGCTAGATAAATCTTAACAACCTTTCAGTCATTTTAAAATTTCTCTTCATTGGAAAGATAATCTTTTGAAGAAAAATTCTTCTAGGATAGAAAATAAATAAAAAAAAAAAATTAAATAATTTTTAATTAAAAGGGTTCACGGTTTAACAGTGAAAACACCATTTCCAATTAAATTTGTCAGCGACAAATTCATAACCAGCTGCAAATGTATGTTCAAACCCAGGTTGATTAGCAATCACCATTACAGAATATGAATACCAATATTTATTGTCAGTCAAAAAGATAAATTCTTTACCTTGTTCTGTATCTGGATTAACCCACATTCGGTCTATAGTAGTGAATGATCCTCTTAATTCACCGTGCCAGTCGTAAAACTCTAAAATGTTTATAAAGTTTACATCAAAGTTATTTGGAATAACTACATTATCTCTGTGCCACAAACCACCTACACTCCATCCAGCAGTATCGGTTTCGACATCATCAGAGAAACCAAGTTCAGGTATTTCAATATCATCGAGATACCATCCCGCTCCAAGTGTATAGGGATCAGTCCAGTATGTAAAGGATAATTCAATTTGATGCCCTGCAAATGTAGAGAGATCCATTGATTCAGCATACCAACCACCGCTTGAACCTGTAAAGGCATTCCATCTTCCAGCATCGACATAAGCTGTAGGTTCAATACCCCAATCATCCATATCGCCTGGACAGTTTGGATTATCGGTCATATAATTATAACCAATTGAAGTTGTTGTGCCTAGACCGGCCAACGTATACCACTCATCTGTATCAAGATCGTGGACTTCTACATAACCAAAATCCCAATCTGTTTCAATATCAAAGTAATTCATGAAATTTAAGGTTGCACCTCCAACAGGTATGTCAAATATTTGACCCAATTTGAAGTATGCCCATGCATCTCCTTCAGAATACCATTTATAATCTCCACTTACAGCTAAAACACCACTAATATCATCCCCATCAAATTCAACTGTCATAAACCCATTATCTTCGGGGTGAAATTCGATATAATTCGGAGTATATGGTAATGTGCCTCCAAACGGATATGCCCATCCATAATTAGGATATTCTTCAACATATGTATCAAGCCAAGGATTCCAAAGGTTCCAATAATACACCATCATTGGTAAAGTTATTCCATCCGAATCGTCGGGAAAATCTATACCATAATAACCATATCTACCCCGTCCAAATGATGTGTCATCTATATAGTTTGCAATTGACCAATCATGGAAGATTTGATCGAATGTTCTCCATATACCCATCGATTTGAGCGCATTTTGCCATCCCTCGATTCCATTAGCTTGATCATGAACAAGATTCCATATGAGATCGGCTCCACCATAATGTTCAAACATATAAAATGTCCACAAGAAATCCACTCCATAGTGACCTAAACCTGTAAATGTACTGGTACCCCAAAGTACCAACGAAACATCCCAGTAATAGAAAAAGTAATCTCCTATGTGCCCATACGGAGCACCATATCCGCATAACCATTCAGCCAATGTTGAGCATCCTTCATTGACCCAAGATAATTCATTAGAATCTACATCATAATGGATAAGATGTTGAAATTCATGAGCGAATGTGCCCTCATAATCATATGAAAGGGGATTGAGTCCAAATGGCAATGGTTCTTCTCGATACCCTTGTCTCCTCCACCATTGATAGGTATCCATGTGGAAAATATTTGCGTCATTATATTCACTAGCAAAGGACCAGAAGTATCCTGCTGTAAACCAACCAGCATTAATTGGATCATAATAGAGACCATCTCGAATATTGAATATTAAGATTTGAATCTTATAATCATCTAATGGTCCAGGTCGATCAGCATACATACCAAAGTAAGCAGTATCTGTTTCATAGATGTTAGTTTCAAATTCCTCCATAACATTCATTAAATCTTGCCCTGTGATATAATCCATGTAGCCTGGTGTCATATACCATCCATCATTATCAGGATCAGGAGCACCCCATAGTGTAGCGTTGGCTCCTTCTGAACTCCATGGGTAGGCAAAATACCAAGTATCATCTTCAAAACCTTCAAATCCAGGATCATAATAATCTTGGAATCCACCGTCCCAAACATCGGGCCAGAGTCCAATCCAGATATTGGCATGTTCATCACTCAAAACACACTCAAAATCCATCCATTCCCATCCACCAGTCCAATCATTTATAACAGGGACTGTCCAAGTATTCCCTTTATCTGGTTCCACATCAGTTATTAAAGGTATACCTCGAAATCGGTCTGTACCATCGATTCCAACTAAATCACCATCGTGGGTTTGAGCATATAATTCTTCAGGAGTAGGTATGTTATTGTTAGTTGCGCCTTTTGCACTGATTACGAAAGTTAGACTAGCAACATTTAAAAAGATGAAGACTATTAGCAGTACAAGTAATTGTTTTTTTCTCATTTTTTTATCAACTCATTTTTTTTTTAAAAATTTGTTTTTTGTTCTTTAAAATTCATTGGTTTCCGCAGAAAAAATGAAATATTTTGAACATCGACAAGCATACTTGAAAATGAAAAACAATTTCAAGGCTTTCGTTGAATTTAATATTTGAAGCTTTCTTATTTAAAATTTTTCATTTTTTGTTATAACTAAAAAGAGATAAGGTGGGTTGGTTATCCCATCGCATAAAAAGTTTACCATAGACATTTTTGGAATAGTTAAAATATGAAAAAATAAAATGATTAAATTATTTTTCTATGTAATGACTGAAGTAGGACATTCAAATTTAGATGTAAAAGATATTTCATTTATCAATGATATTAAAACTATTGCAGTAATTGGTCCTTCCAAAAAAAGAGATTATTACTTCTATAAGAGTCATGCGGAGGGTTTCAAGGGTAATGTTTATGCGGTCCATCCCACTTTAAAAGAAATTCCTGGGTTCAGTAAGGATTTGATAGCGTCTACTCTAAAAGAAATCAAAGAAGATATTGATTATGCATGGATTACAGTACCTGCTTCTCAAGTACTAAATGTAATCTATGATTGTGTTGAAAAAGGAGTAAAACTTGTAACTATTTTTAGTTCTGATTTTTCTGATTCCGGAACCGAGGAAGGGTTAAAATTGGAACAAGAATTGCTAAGAAGGGCTCAAAGTAAAGTGAGAATTTTAGGGCCAAATGGAATGGGTTTATATTATCCGAAATTGGGGATAGCCTATCGTTCACAATTCCCAATGACAGCAGGAAATATAGGATTAGTTGCACAATCAGGTGGGATGTGTAATATATCAATATATGGGGCAAAAGCTTTTGGAATTAAGTATTCTAAAGCGTTTTCATTTGGAAATGGAGCAGATTTAGATCCTGTGGATTTAATTTATTTTCTAAGTGAAGATCCTGAAACGGATATAATTCTATGCTATTTAGAAGGAATTAAAAATGGTAGAATTGATGTTCTTAAGAAAGTTTTAGAGCAAAATAAAAAACCCATTATATGTCTTAAAGGGGGTCAATCAAAAAGCGGTTCAATAGCAGCTAAAACCCATACTGCTTCAATTTCAGGTAATGATAAGTTGTGGAAAGCATTCTTTAGACAATACAACCTTATAGAAGTTGATTCACTCGAGCAACTTTTACATACAGCTCACCTTATCGATTGCTATGGTAATTTTGAAATTAATAATTTAGCAGTGGCAAGCGTTAGCGGTGGATATGGAGTAGTTATGATAGATCTATTGGAAAAATATGGATTTAATCTACCTCAATTTAGTTCCGATATTCAAGAAAAACTAAATTCTAAATTCATTTTGCCAGGGACAAGCCCTAAAAATCCTTTAGATATGGCAGCGCATTTCTTTTTTGAAAGTTTTATATATGATGTTTTAAATCTTGCTTTATCAGATAAAAATATCGATGGATTAATAATAGATATGCCCAGTTTTTATTTAACACCAATTTTTACACGATCAAGATATAGCAATTCTTTTGAATCGATCGTAATTGAAAGTCTTAGTTTAGGGCATAAATATAATAAACCTGTTATTCCAATTATTCAACGGTTAAATCGACCAGAAGATAGAGAACGAGTAGCCGCAAAACTGGCAGAAAGGAAAGTTCCTATTTTTAGTGATCCACTCCAAGTCATCCCTTTGTTACGAAAAATATCAGAGTATAATAAAAGAGTCAAAACATAAATTTTTTATTCAGAAGCTTCATTAAAATTCCAGTTTCGTTTTAATCTTTTCAATTCCTTTATTAGAAAACATTTTCCTAATACCTCTTTAGATAGAATCAATCTGGTGTAAAAATAAAATTATATATTTCTTTTCCATCTAGATCATCGCAGATTTTAGTATATACAGGTTTTAGTTCCATACCCGTTTTTAAATTTTCTTGAGTACTTAATTGTCCAAGAGCCTTTACACCGTTTTCATATTCAACAATCCCTAGAGCATAAAAAGGATTTTTCCTAAATTCAGCGGGTGGTGCTGTCAAAATAGTATAAGTTAGAAGTTTACATTTCCCCGAGGGATAAATAGTTTCAAATTTGGTGTATTTACAACTCAAACATCTTACATGAGAATTATGTTGTAGGTAGCCACATTTTTTGCATTTTACTGCAGAACTTTTAAGCGTGTTTTCCAATATTATATCATCCTTTTATACGATTGTTATTATAAAATACTTCTTTGTATTAAGTTTTATTAAGTTTGGAACAAAATTGCTACAAATATAAACCAATGTCTTTTAATCAAAACACTAGTTCGATGGAAATATTTTATCAATAAAATAAAAAATTTTAAAGGTATTAAACTTTAAACACTATTATTTGCTAGGTTTTGATTTAAAAACAGGAAGGTAAATGATATTGCCGATATTTAGAGCTGATTTATATCTAAGAATCAGAATCATACACTTTAATTTAATTGAATCAAGTGAAAAGTTACTTACGAGTTTAAAGAGGGTATCTTCTCTAAAGAATGTTCAAATGATGAAGGTAAGAAAAGATGAAGAATTACATGGAAAAATGACAATTAAAGAATGGTATGAAATTACTGGTTCGATAGATATTCCTGAAGGAAGTAAATCTTTCTGGGTACTTTCAAAAGAATTTTCAGAAGATGAACCATATAATATTTTTATGAGAATTGATCGTAATATTGAGGCTGAAGATTATGAGTTAGGACAGAAAAAAGCTCATGATTGGGTTTCTCAAAATATTGTTGAGTTAATAAAAAAAGAATTTAATCTTGAAAAAATAGAACTTGATTCGCCAGTTAATTTTATAAAAACAACAAACTTAGGAGGGCATCAAATTGACTTTTGAAATCATAGATACTGATGTTTTAATTATAGGAGCAGGAGGAGCAGGATGTCGGGCTGCAATAGCAGCATCTGATCTAAATCAAGATGTTCTTATCATTACTAAAGATGTATTAGGGAAGGCTCACACAGTTATGGCTGAAGGGGGATATAATGCAGCTTTAGCAAATTTAGATCCTGATGACACATGGGAATATCATGCAAATGATACAGTGAACGCGGGAGCTTATTTAAATGATCAAACTCTTGTTGAAATCCTTGCGAAAGAGGCACCAGATCGAGTTTATGATCTTGAAAATTTTGGTGGTATATTTTCTCGAACTCCAGACGGTTTAATTATGCAACGACCTTTTGGACATCAGAGTTATCGAAGAACTTGTTATGCGGGAGACAGAACAGGTCATGAAATTTTGGCAACTTTAACGGATGAGATAAGAAGACGAGAAATTACGCTTATTGATGAAGTTTATGCAACCTCACTACTTAGAGATAATAATCGAGTAGCTGGAGTTACAATCGTTGATATTAAATCAGGAAATTTTAAAGCCATTCGTGCTTCTGCCATAGTAATGGCAGCAGGGGGTGCAGGAAGAATCTATGAAACCACAACTAACGCCCAAGCCGATGTAGGGAGTGGTTATTCAATGGCTTATAAGGCTGGTGTTGAGCTGGTTGATATGGAACAATTCCAATTCCACCCCACAGGAGCAGCTATACCTCCCTCAGCTAGGGGACGCCTTGTTACTGAGGGTGTTAGGGGAGAAGGAGGAATACTTCTTAATAAAGATGGTCAACGATTTATGAAGAAATATAATCCTACTTCAATGGAATTAGCCGGTCGGGACGAAGTTGCTCGATCTATTGCAACTGAGATCCGGGAAGGACGTGGAACTGAAAATGACGCAGTATATCTAGATATTTCATTCATCCCAGCTAGAATAATAGAAGAACGACTCCCAACAATGTTAGAAGACTTTCTTGATATTGGAATTGACATTCGAAAGGAGCCAATGGAGGTTACACCAACTGCTCATCATATGATGGGAGGGATTAAGATTAATAATAAGTCAGAAACAAATTTAAAAGGGTTATATGCTGCTGGTGAAGTTGTAGGCGGAATACATGGAGGGAATCGTCTTGGGGGTAATGCTCTTGCTGATACTCAGGTATTTGGACATATAGCTGGAAGAAATGCATCGAAACATGCTACAGTCGTTTCAGTTCCAAGAATTGATAGAAAAATTATTGATCAAGAATATAATAGAGTTAAAGCTATCTTAGACAGGGAAGAGGGTTTAACCACAGCTGAAGAAAAAGCTAAACTTCAAAAAGTAATGTGGGATAAAGCAGGGATATTCAGAAATGAGGAAGATCTCTCTTTTGCATTAAATTTCATTGAAAAGCAACAAAATCAAGTTGTAAATCAATTAATGGTGAAAAACAAGGCAACTAGATATAATACAGAATGGGTAAGTTCCTTAGAATTGTTTGATATGTTAATTGTATGTGAAATGCTTGTTCGTTCAGCATTAATGCGTAAAGAATCGAGAGGAGCTCATTATCGAACTGATTATCCAAAAGCAGATCCTGCGAACTGGCTTTCGAATATTATAATCAAAAACCAAAATCAGCAAATGGTGCTAGAAAAATCACCCGTATTAATAACTAAATGGAATCCACCATGGATAAGCAATTCTACATAGGAAGTGATAAGAATGGTTGAGAAAAAGATAGTAAAATTTAAAATTCTTCGTTTTAATCCCGATTTAGATGATGAGTCCTACTTCGTTGATTATGATATTCCTTATTCAGATCGTACTGGTGTTTTAGATGTATTGCAATATATATTTAAAAACTTAGATTCCACATTAGCATTTCGTTGGAATTGTAGAACAGGACAATGTGGTTCATGTGCGATTAACATTAATGGTACTCCTGGTCTTGCATGTCGAACAATTGTAAATCCAATAAAAAATTATATTTTAGAACCTTTAACAAACTTCCCAGTTATACGAGATCTCGTCGTAGACCTTGGTCCAGGATTTAAACGTTTATCAAAACTTCGTCCCTATTTAGAACGAACTTCAACTCCAAATCGACCAGAAAGACTTGCAAGAGAAGATGTTTCCACCTCTATGAACCTTAGATCTTGTATTGAATGTTTTTCATGTTATGCCGCCTGTCCAGCAGTAGAATCAGCTAAGCAAGAATATTCTGGACCTATTGCAATGCGTGAATTAGCAAGTTTTGAATTTGATCCTAGAGATGAGGGTGATCGAGTTCAAATTGCCGTAACCAGTGGACTCTATGATTGTACCAGTTGTGGTATATGTAAAGAGGTTTGTGTCCCTAAACATATTGATTCACGACGAAACGCAGTAGAAAGTTTACGAGCGAGAGCTGTAGAACGTGGTATGGGTCCCTTAGAGGGACACCAAAATTTTATTGACCAGATTAAAAGTACCGGATACGCAGTTGAAGTAGCTGATAAACCATTTACTGAACAAGTCCCAGATGTTATTGAAGTGAATGATCCTATTGACAAACTGATTTTTTTCCCTGGTTGCTTAATAAATTTAAGACTTCAACATATAGGTCATAATATTATAGAAGTTTTAAAGCGAAATCGCATTCAAGTGTATATCCCGAAAGATTTTGTGTGTTGTACGAGTGTAGCTTTTCGTACAGGTTCACGAGATGTAGCTTATGAAATGGTATTAAAAAACACAGAATACTTTGAAAAACTTGGAGTGAATAAACTCGCAGGTCTCTGCCCCGGATGCATGTCCACAATAAAGCAAGATTGGCCTGTGGTTTTACATGAACTAGGTAAAAAACCATATCAATTTGAACCATTTGATATTAATGAATACCTTATTAGAGAAATCGGAGTAGAAAATCTAAATATTCAAGATTTAAAACCTCTTGATATAAAGGTTACTTATCATGATCCTTGCCATTTAAATCGTCACCAGGAAATCAGTGAAGAACCACGCATGTTATTAAGATTAATCCCTGGAATTGAATTCATCGATGTAGAGCAGAGTGATAGGTGTTGTGGAGCAGGAGGAGGTGTACGAGCAGGTCGACGTGAGCTTTCAGAAGAGATTTCGAATATTAAATTAGATATACTCACTGAACCTAATCCAGATGTGATCGCAACTTCTTGCTCTTTTTGTTTCATACAAATCGCAGATGGAATTAAACGCAAAAATTTGGATATTAAGGTTATGAACGTTATAGATTTGCTTGCAGCTTCTTATCGTGGTGAAAAATTAAAGTAAATTATTAAAATCCTAATTTTTTATAGATTTCTATTTGATTTTGTCCTACATTTCTTTTAACTTCTTCATATAAATTAGAGCCATACGTGTCTATTGCAACTATTAACGGCCCAAACCGATTAACCTCCATTATCCATAATGCTTCAGGCATACCGAGATCCAACCAAGATACATCGATAATCCTTTTCACAGCCTTTGCAGCTAATACGGCTGCTCCACCGACATGAGCCCCATATACAGCCCCAATTTTTTCCATAGCCGCTGCTGTTTTAGAACCCATGCCTCCTTTTCCGATTATTACGCGAGGTTTAAATGCTTCTATAAACTCAGCTTCAAACATCTCCATCCTGGTACTCGTGGTTGGACCAGCGGCAACCATCTCCCATCCCTCATCGACTTTACGAACAATAGGGCCACAATGAAAAACGGCTAAACCGAGTGGATCAATTGGTAGTTGTTTTCCTTCTTTAAACCATTCTAAAGCTCTTTCGTGTGCTTCATCCCTCGCTGTAAATATCGTACCAGTAATATAGATAACATCGTTTACATGTAATTTACGAATGTCTTCTTCAGATATTGGTGTAGTTAATTCATATTCCATAGCTTAATTCACCTCGTGAGATGTAATTATCATATTTCCATCTTTAGTAATGGTTGCTGATGCTCGTCTCGCTGCCCAGCACTGAATTACAAGACCTACAGGGAATGAAGCCGGATGTCTCATAGTTGTTCCAATATGAACATCTAAGACAGTAGTATTCCCCCCTAAACCCATAGGTCCAATTCCTGTTTGATTTAGTGCATCAAGTAATTCCAATTCAATTTCTGCGATCTTATGATCTGTATGACGTTGACCTAATGGGCGAAGAAGTTGTTCCTTTGCAATCTTCATACTAATATCTGCTCCACCACCTAGCCCAATCCCGATTATAGTAGGTGGGCAAGGTTTTGCTCCAGCTTCTATAACAGTATCAACTACAAAGCGTTTCATTCCTTTTATTCCTTGTCCGGGTGTAAGCATCGATAACTGAGACATATTTTCAGAACCACCCCCTTTCGGGAAAACTGTAATTTCTAAATTATCTCCCTCATTAATCCTCCAATTTATCCATGGGATACTTAATCCATTATTATCTCCAGGATTTTCATTTGTTAAAGGATTTACAGTATTAGGTCTTAAAGGAATTATAGGTGTAGCTTTTTTAACTGAATCCCTTATAATTGACGACAATTTCCCAATAAGAGGAAAATTCGTTCCAACGTTAACAAAAAAGATTTGAATTCCTGTATCTTGACAAATTGGTATTGAATGAGATTTAGCAAGTTTTACATTCTCAAGAATTGCTTCTAATTGATTTTTTGCTGTAGCGTTTGTTTCTTTTTTAAAAGCAGTCTCAAGGCTCCTAACGACATCGGAAGGCAATTCTAATACTGCTAACTTTATGAGTGATATTATCTTTTCTTCTAATTCGATAGCATCCATTTTTCATTTCTCATCTCAAGATTATATAAGTAATTTATTATGTTTTATCAAAAATAAATTCATATTATGCTTTTAAAAAGAACCATTAAAAGCTTAGGTGATTTTATTTAGTAAAAATTTCTAAAATAAAGATTTCTAAGGAGGAACTCTTATAAAATAGATCGAATAAAGATTAATATTTTAATAAATTCTTTATAATACTATTAGGAGCATTAAAAAAGAGGCATTGAATGACAATACAAATACTTGAAGATTATTGTAAGGGTTGTGGATATTGTATTGAAATTTGCCCAAAAAAAGTATTAGTTGAATCTGATATCTTGAATAAAAAGGGATATTTCTTACCTAGAGTCGATAATGAAACATCTTGCACATCATGTAAACAATGTGAATTGATTTGTCCAGAAATGGCAATAACTGTTGAAGAGGAGGATTGAACAAATGAAAAGTCCAACAGTTAACGAATTAATAACACCCAAATTACAATTTGCCACGGGCAATGAAGCTATAGTATATGGGGCTTTGTTAGCAAATTGTCGATTTTTTGCAGGATATCCAATTACTCCTGCAACTGAGATATTGGAATTGATGATGAAGTATTTACCAATCCTAGAGGATGGATACTCTTTACAGATGGAAGATGAAATTAGCTCATTGGCAGCGATAATAGGGGCAAGCTGGAATAATTATAGAACAATGACTGCTACATCTGGTCCTGGCTTTTCTCTCATGCAAGAAAACATTGGATATGCATGTATGACAGAAACTCCTTGCGTAATTGTCAATGTTCAAAGATCAGGACCCTCTACGGGTCAACCCACAAAAGCAGCACAAGGAGATATAATGCAAGCACGTTGGGGGACTCATGGAGATCATTATGTAATTGCTGTCTATCCGAATAGTGTACAAGAAAACTTATGGATGACCATTAGAGCTTTTAATTTAGCTGATAAATATAGAGTTCCAGTAATAATATTATCCGACGCAGCTATAGCTCATACAAGAGAAAAATTAGTTATTCCTTTTCAAAAAGAAGTTGATATTGTCAAAAGAGTACCAGTAACAATTGAAAAAGAAAAATATCATCCTTTTAGGACAGGCTATTCTCATCCTACAAAAGTACCAGAGATGGATAAATTTGGAAACGGATATCATACGTATTTAACAGGATTGACTCATGATTGGAAAGCTTATCCCTCCACAGATGACGAAAAAACTCATATACAACTCGTGAGAAGATTTTATGAAAAAATTGCTGATAACAGAAAAGATATTATTACTTATGAAGAAAAATACATTGAAGATGCTGAAATTATTATTGTATCCTATGGTATATCTTCGAGAACTACACTTATGGCAGTTGAAAGAGCACGTAAGGAAGGATTAAAAGTTGGATATTTAAGATTAATTACGATATGGCCTTTCCCCCATGATATTGTCTCTGAAATGGCTCAAAGAATTAAAAAGTTCATTGTGGTAGAGATGAATCTCGGACAGATATATCATAAAATAAAAGAACATGCTATTGGGGATTGTGATGTCGACAGAATAAGTCGAATTGGAGGAGCTATTCCCTCTCCTGAAGATATTTTTAAAAAAATTAAAGAGGGTGAAAAAAGTAATGAGATCATCGACTGAATTATTAAATGAATACTTAAGGAAAGATTTAATGCCTACAATGTTCTGTCCTGGTTGTGGGAATGGTCAAATTTTAAACTATACTATTCGTGCGATTGATGACTTAAACATTTCCAAAAATGACTTGGTCTTTGTCTCTGGAATTGGGTGCTCATCCAGATTACCTGCATATATTGATACTGATGGAATCCACACTACTCATGGACGTGCTATAGCATTTGCTACAGGTATAAAGGTCACCAATCCTGATTTAAAGGTAATCGTTTTTAGCGGGGATGGAGATCTAGCGGCTATTGGTTTAAACCATTTTCTCCAAGCCGTGCGAAGGAACCTTGATATCTTGGTAATATGCATTAATAATGAAACATATGGTATGACTGGAGGACAATTATCACCAACCACGCCTGTAGGAGAAATAAGTAGCACTTCACGATATAAAAATTTTGAATTTGCATTCAATCTCTCGTTTTTAGCCAAAGCAGCAGGGGCTGTCTATGTAGCACGTTGGACTACAGCGCACTCTTTCCAAGTGATTAGATCTATAAAAAAAGCCTTACAAAAAAAAGGGTTTTCATTCATTGAAATTATTTCTGCTTGTCCTGTAAATAAGAAACAATTTAAAAATCCAAGAGAACAGTTGAGGTATTTTTTAGATGAAACTATAAAATATTCAAAAAAAGTACAAGATGAAACATCTGCTCGTGTATTGAAAGACTACCAAGAATCTTTCACAGGTACTTATGAAGGAAAAATAATCGTTGGGGAAATAGTTGATATTGATAAACCCTCCTTTAACGAATTATACAAAAAATTAAAAGAAACAAGTAAAAATGAATTCTGGGAGAAAAGAGCAAGGGGAAGTTAACATTCGATTCTGTGGAATCGGTGGAATGGGTGTTATTTTATCATGTATAATTTTAGGTAAAGCAGCTCTTTATGATAATAAAAACGCCATACAGACTCAGTCATATGGTCCTGAGCAAAGAGGTACTCGTGTAAAAAGTGATATAATTATTGCAGAAGGGGAGTTAACGTCTTATCCTACCGAATCTGAAGTTGATATATTAGTAGCTTATAGTGATGATGCATATAATTTTTACTCAAATCAGGTGAAATCTTCGGGTTTAAGATTTATAAATTCTGATCTGATAAAATTAGAAAATATTACAGATATGACCTTTCCAATACCTGCTAATAGTATTGCTCAAGAATTTAAAAACCTAAAATTGGTGAATATTATAATGCTGGGTGCTTTAATTAAAAAAACTAAGCTTGTTTCATTAAATGCAATTAAAAAATCTATCTCCGAATCTATTCCACTTCGATTTATAGAAATAAACTTAAAAGCTTTAAATGCAGGTTATGAATTTTTAAAGGAGAACTAAAATTTTTCCTGAACTAAAGCAATTTCACTTAATAAAAATATTAAAGATTAAAGCTTGAAGAGAAGGTAAATCCTCTAATTTTACTACCCGACTTGTGTTGAAATAAACATTTAAGGTATGCCATATTGTGGAATCTTTCTTAATACTTTCTGTAAATTGAGTTAATTTTTGTTTAGCAATGTAAGTTTGTCCTTTGAATAAATACCCTACAGAAAAGTTCTCCACGGTTTGCATAAGTATCATATAATCTTCAAATTTAACACGATCCAATTGTTTAGAAAGAAGTTCTCCACTAAATGAATTAATTGCATCTAAAAAACCACTAAGAAGATCTTCTTCAAATTGATGTCCCTCTTCAAATTGATTGGAAAATAAGGGGAATCCACCCTGACCAATAATAAGGAGCAATACAGGAGTTTCAGGAGTTATTAAAGGAGGATCAATTGTGCTTTTTCCTTGTAATCGTTCTACAACCCCATCAAAAGAAGCTAACTCTATTCGCTCTGACATAGGAGCGTCTATTTTTTTAAGATTATTCCATTCACTCAATTGGTTCAGTAAATTATCATGTTCACTAGATATTTTTAGTGCTAACAGTGTGAGACCTTGTAATTCTGCGATTCGTTGAGCTTGAGTTAATAATTGTTCTGCGGCATCAAAATCCATTTGAATTAAGGAAATTTTTGCCTGCAATATTTTAATTTCCACCAGCCAAGCATATGCACTTTGTTTCTCTGCAATCTTATAAATTTTGTTAATTAAGGGAATAATATCCTCTAAAACTTCAACATTATTTGTAAATTTTAGTTCTTCTAAGAAAAGTTCACATAAATTGACCATTGCTAATCGATATATAAGAGGTGTTTCAATTTCTTTTTCAGTAAACCCCCTCAGTATTATTTCTGCTTCTGAAAGATTTCGAATTCTTCCACTATTTTTTAACACTAATGCTTTTGAAATTAAATATACATTTTTAAATACATCACTCTCTGTTTGATCACAATATTTTTCTAACTGACTCAAGTAAAATTTAGCTTGTTCAGGATTATTGTTATCAAGAGTCGTAAGAATTAGATGAAAAAGTGAAGCCATTATCCCAAATGTAGAATTTGTATTTTCAGATAATTTCAAACTTTTCTTAAGATAATCTACAGCCAGATCAAATTCACCTTTAGCTCTTAAATTTGTTGCAATTCCATAAGTACTTATTATATACTGTTCCTCGTAGTTTTCTTTCTGAGCTATAATAGCTGCTCTTTTACGATATTTTAATGCCCTATCTAATTGACCAGTGACTAAAAAGACCATTGCTAATAGATCTAATACTTCGAGTTTTGTAAGAGTGCTAATTTCTTTGCTCTTTAGACTTTGTCGCCCTAATTTCAAAGCTTGATCAAAGTTACCTCTAACAAAATAACTTGTACCTACTAAGTACAAACTACCTGCAATTCCTGACTGATAACCAAGTTCTTCTTGAATTGTTAAACTTTTCAATGCGTATTCTAAACCTGAATTAGAATCACTATTGTAAAGATATAGGTTTGCTAAGTGATAATAAACGTTTGAAATATCAATTTTATTTTTTAGATTTTGTTGTATTAGTAAACATTCTCGAGCTAGTTCAAATGCTTCATTAAGTTCACCCCTCGAACGATAGATTTCAGATTTTAATAATAGAATTTCTGCTTTTTGTCGAGGATAATTAGACGTAGAATCATTAAGAAGCGAATTGAAAATTTTTTCAGCTAAAGTGATAATTTCAAAAGCTTCTTCTCTTTTAGCTAAATATATTATATGAGCCCTGATTAGAAGAGCTTCCACTGATTCAAGGACAAGGTCCAATTTTCGGCTAAGAAGATAAGCAATATTCCCAATTTCTATAGCTCTTTTATATTGACCTTTATAGCAGTTTATTCTTCCCTCTAATATTAAGCCCCAGAGCCACTCCATAGAATCTTTTTTTGTGCTTCTTTTGAAATTTGAGATCAATTCAAGTGCATCATCAAATTTTGCCTGGTAAATCAATTCTTCAGCTTGAAGATATTCCTCTGGTTTAATAATGGATTCCATTTTTTATTTACTTAAGAAAAAATTACGTCAGAGCAATCTTGGTGTTTTTTAAAGGTTTATGAAACAAAAGAAGAAAGACTAACTTAAAAGTTTAATTCAATAATCAGAAATCATATGGATTAATTGGTTTGTAAAATAAATCTTTTATCACATAAAATACATTTATTAAATTGGCAGGTGTATTAGTATCTTGAGAAATTTTGTACTCACAATATTCTTTTGATGATAAAGGAAAAGGGGATAAACATAATTGACAAGATTGTTCTTGACTACATTGATAACAGCCTCTAATTTTTATTACTTGTTTTTTTAAGTCATTTATCTTTCTTTTAATTTCAGAAAAGCGCATTCCAACTTTTCCTACTGGACTTGAATGCCAACAAAATCGAATGGAATTATTTTTATCAACTATAACTGTTTCTAGTTTCTCACAATTTGCCTGATTTTTGATCCATCTACATAGATTCTGGAAATGAGGGAGAGCGTTATTGTCTAATAAATAATTGAAACTATTTTCCGCATTCGATATTTCTTGGAATAGTTTATATAGAGAATCTGAATCATTTTTCGTTCTGCTTGCCCCAATAAAACAATCAGTGTTATATCCTTTATTATATTCTTCCAAAGCGAGACCAGTGCTTTTAACTTCAATATTTAATCCTACCTTCTCGCCATAAGTAAGCAATCTGCCAGATTTTAATCGTTGACTCCTATCTAAATTTTCCCAATAGTAACATTCGTATGTTTTAGTTGGAGAATATTCGTTATAGAGGGTCATTTCGTTTTTTTCATGGAATTTTAAATAATTCTTTTTGCTTGAATATAAATGTATAATTATACCATTAATTGCAAGTATATCCTGCATCCATTTTACTAACGAGGGCTCAATTATATCTTTATCAATAATAATGTTTTTGAAAAAAAGAGATTCTGAATCTTTTTGAATATATCTTAAAGATATAATATTAAAAACATCATAATCCATAACCTTACTATTCCTTTCTTTAGTAGAGTTGTCAGCTAAATGTATTTTTGTTATATCAAATGGATAATTGTTTATCGTGAATACTTGATTATTTTTACCCATAGGGGTAATTTTGTAACCATATTTGCCATGATCTTGAAATAAAGGTGTACCTTTAAAAATATGTAGTAGATTGTGAGTATAATAGTCAATTTCTAATTGTTTTATCATTTCTAAGGTTTTTTGTGCATCTTTTAGGGATTCACCAGGCAGTCCAATCATAATACTTAAAAAGACAGGAAACATCCCAATCTCTTTTGCATACTTTGTCATGTGCTTTAATTTCTCAATGTATTCAACTTCTTTATCAAAATCCAGCGGATCGCCAACATCCACAGGTCTAACCTTACCAATAGCTCTCAATACTCTCGGTACAGCACTCTCTAAAGAAAAACCGATTGATTTGAAACCTGCCATTTTCATAAGGTCTAATAATTCTTCATTTAGTTTATCACAGCGAGTAATACATAATAACGGAATTTTTATGTCCTTTTCAATGATAGTTTCGCAAATTTTTTTCGCTCGTGAAGGAATTATTGTAAAAGCATCATCATATATAGGAATGGGATGTGAAAATTTCTCTTGTTGACTAATAAATTCTAGTTCTTCAATTACTCTCCCTATTGAATGAAAATATATGTTCTTTTTACTTAAAACAGCACAGTTACAATACGTACAAGACTGATTACATCCTCTTCCCGTAAGTATCCCTATGGGAAAAGCTTTACTTTTAGGGATAATTTCAGAAAGGTATGGAGAGGGATATTTATCAATGTAATTCCTAATATGTCTTTTTGAATAAAGGTAGTCACTATCAGGATTTTTGAAGATTTGATCTTTAATTCTATAGATTATACCTTTAATTTCAGTAAAATTGGCTCTTGATATAGTATAATTGACACTCTGTAATTCTTTTAAAATTTCAAGTACAGTTTCTTCACCTTCTTGTCTTACACAGAGATCAATACTGTTGACTTGTTTTAATAAGTATTCAGAGTGAATAGTCGGAGTAGGACCCCCAAAAATTATAATAATATTAGGCTTTTCTTTTTTTATGAAAGTCGACAGTAAAACTGATTGCATATAATTGCTTTCATAAACAGTAAACCCTATTACTTTTGGATTGTATTGGAAAATTGATTTAACACATTCTCTAACATTATATTGGGTGTTTGATAAAAACTGTTTAGCTTTAAATCCATGTTTCCTTACATAACCTATTATATATGCTGTTCCTAGGTGGTGATTGAAATTTGTTTGATAAATATCCCCTCCTGAAGGAAAAATCATTAATAAATCTATAGATTCAGGGATCAAGATAAGCCACTTTAGAAAAATTATATGAAAAAAATTAGATAATAACTTCTTCCTTTAACCTACTGTTATGAAACCCATGAGACTGACTGCTTCATCGGCTTTAGACGCGCTGAATCCTTTTTGGATAAGACAATTTTTTACACAATCCCCCATATCAGCACTTGATTTCCCTTGATTTACACAATCTTGTAAGCAATCTATAATCGTTTGTGCTTTATCTCTGCCGAAGAATCTATCAAGTCTTTTTCTATTTGATTTTTTCTTTACTTTATCTGCGTTGATTGACATTTCAACACCTCATTGAAGTGTACTTAATTTTAATTAGATTAATATTTTCAACCTTTTATAAAGGATTTTTAACCTACAGTTATAAATCCCATAATTGTGATAATTTCATCTTCCTTTGCTATAGCATTTGCTGTTCTTTGGATTGAAGCTCTTAGTTGTGCTTCTGCTTGTGATGCAGACAAACCAATATGTTGTTGAAGACATTGAAATATTTCATTAGCAACTGGTGTCCCAAAATACTGCTCAATTCTGAATCTATTTGTAGGTTTATTAACGACGTCAATTTCAATATTTACCATAATAGCACCTCTTTGATTTCGCACAAAATTAATTTGAAATTAATTGATATTATTTTTTTATATATATAAAGGATTGCATTCGATGATAGTATTTTTTGGAAAAATGCATGAAAATGATAAAGATTTAAGAAAAAATTAACTATTTTCGGAAAGAGATTTAAATTTATCATACAAATTTTTGATAATTGTATTAAAAGCATCAATGACTCCCTCTCCTGTTTTAGCTGATGTAATTTTATAACCAAGCAATTTATTTTCCTTAACAAATTCTTGGATAGGGGTTTCATCTACTTGAGAAAACTCTACTAAATCTGCCTTATTAGCAAAAATAATAATTGGGATATCCCCACAATATTTCTTGATTTCAGCATACCAATTTGGGATATTCTTAAAACTCTCTTGACCAAGTTTATTGTCCTCAAGGCTATAAACAATAATTCCTGCTCTACTTTTGTTAAAAAATGAAGGACGTAAGAAATGAAACTTATCTTGCCCTGCAATATCCCAGAATTGAAGTCTAATTTTGTCGTTGTCAATTACATAATCGTAATTTGAGAGATCGGCACCAATTGTTTTTATATATTCTTCCTTAAAGGTGCTTTTTGTAAATTTTTGAATTAGTGTAGTTTTCCCTACTCTTCCATCCCCTATAACAACAATTTTAAAAACAAAACTTATATCCTTCATAAATTTTTCTTGGAAATTCGGAATATGAAGTTTTTAAAAAAATATTTTATGAACATAATCTAGGTATAAAACATTATAAAGCTTTTGAATAAAAAGTCTAGTAAGTCTAATATATACAATTTGAAATAAGAAAGAAATAGTTTTGGTTCTATTCTAATCTTGTAATTCAAGAGATAATGCTTTGGACGATTTATACAAATTTTCTATTAAAATATTGAAAGCTGTAAACACTCCCTTTCCTGTTTTTGCTGAAGTTATATAATATCCAAGATAACCATTCTCCTCGACAATTTCTTTTAGGACGGATTGATCTATATTAGATTCATCCACTAAATCTACTTTGTTTGCAAATAAAACAACAGGAATCTCACCACAGTGTTTTTTTATATCTTCATCCCAAATTGAGATGTGGTCAAAACTATCATGTCCGTGTTTATTGTCTTCAAGACTATATACAATAATTGCTCCTTTACTATTGCTAAAAAATGAAGGTCTTAAGAAGTGAAACGTATCTTGTCCCGCAATATCCCAAAATATTAGTCGGACTTTATCTCCTCCAATTTCATTATCATATACTGAAAATTGTGCCCCAATTGTCTTAACATAATCCTTTTTAAATGATCCTTGAGTGTACCTCCTAATAAGAGTAGTCTTTCCTACTCTACCATCTCCGATTACCGTTATTTTAAACCTAAACCTACGCCCGTCTTCACTCATAGATCTTTTAGGGGAAAATTACTTGGAATATATTCTTTATAAAAAATAAGTAATTAAACTAAGATCAGATATTTTTTAATATAAAATTTTGGTTTATAACGAATTATTACTGGAAACTGTAAGAAATAGTTAAAGAAGTTCTATTTCTATAAATTTCCCCGAATATTTATTAGGCTTATGCCTCCTTATACTAATATTTAAACGTTGACAAGATTGTCATAAATACTTAATCCTTAATTCATTAAAAGTAAATATAAAAAAAAAATTTTTTTAGTGTAGGTCTTTTAATCCAAATTTATATTTCTTTGGATTTAAAAGCAAATCTGTTAATGTAGCATCCAATGCTTTTTCTTTCTTTTTTGGCATTTTTTTTACCTCTAATTTAAATGTATATATATAATTTTTCAAAAATGTGAAAAAATTAATCATTTAATTATACGATTAATTAGGAGCTTATGCTCTTCAAGATCGTTCCTTATCTTAATCCTTTCAATTCTCTCCAATTTTTTCTTTTTCATTTTCATTCGCCCTCCTTTTTTTATTTTAATATATATCAAATTTTTTGTAATGGAGGGGGATTTTAAAGATCCCCCTCCCCTGATTTCTCCCTGACTTTACTACTTCGGCTTGTCGGATGAATTGAATCAGCGTGATGAGAATAAAACGATTTTTAGTAGATTCCGTAGTTTCGATAATAATTCTTATGAATATCTCTTCTCAATTTTTCCATAAGAAAAGTTTCTTCTATATATTTCGGATTATACTTTGCTTTCTCTATGAGCCTACGCAAAGCTTTTTTAACTGGTTTCTCCTCTGCTTTGACTCTTGTTACCCTATACTCTTCCTTTTCAGCAGGGAGTTCTTCATATATTATTATTTCTTCAATTTTATACGGTTTTTCCAATTCATTTTTCTTAATATATACTTGAACCATATTTCAACCACCTCTCAATTTTAATTCAAATATATTAGTACATCCTAGAAAAATCGAATGTAGATCTGAATTTGATATCTGAAGTATAAAGCTTATCAAGTGCATTTTTGACTGGAATTGCTTCTTCAAAGTAGTTTGGATTAAATTCTTTAAATAATTCATACAGTTCGCATTGTTGTTTTTTAGTTTCTTCAGTGATCTTGGTTTTAAGTTTCAATTTGCGTTTCGCCAGAATTATATGTAAATCTTCAAGTTCAACAGGAGTATCTTCCTTTGCAATTATTTGTGTCATTTCTCATTATCACTCTCTTTTTTTATTGCTAAGATTACTTAACCCAAGGTTTCATTTATAGTTTAAGCTCACGAAGTTCAAAAGGAGTCCAAGATTAGTTTTAGATGTTTAAACATCCAATTACCTAAGATATTGATGTTTAATATGAGTTTGGATCTTAGAAGTAGAATTGGATTATATACAAAAAGGTAAAATTTCAATATTTTTGAAAAATTGTTAAACTAAGAATTAATCATTTCTTGACCAGTAATCATCAAAAGTAAAGTTATTTGGAATCTCTCTTCCTCCTTGGTAAATTCGAGGAATTGATCTAGAATCGATGAAAATCCGAATGAAATTATAATCTGTTAAATGATCAAGAGCATCTCTGAATTGGTAATATGATTTAAAATCTTGAATTTTGCCAGTAATATCTATTAAACCATAATCATACAATAATTGGTCAATATTTGGAAATTGATCCTGAAGCCAATTATCTCTACAATCAGATATTATTTTAACTGCATATTTAAAATCGCTTAAATGAGCTCTAGAAGTAAAGCTTGCCATTATCAATTAAATTATAGTGAAATTTATTTTTAAGGATTTCAAAAACAGAAGATTTTTATATGGGCCAGCTTAAAATTGAAAATACATTAAAATTTAAGCTTTTTTTAAGAATTTAGCGGTTACTTTTTAGTTCATTTAAAGGAACTCCAAATGAAGTTCTAGATTTTTTTAGATAATACCCACATTTTAATTCTATTCCCCTTTTATATAATCCATTAATAGTAGCATTTATTTAACTCTAATTAGAGTTTTGATCAAAATATATAAATAAACCTGTCGTATATACTAATTATAAGAAAAGATTTTTTGATGGTAAACGATTTGGGTACTTCTTGTAATTATCCCCCGGAGGAGATTTTAAATCCTATTATCGGTAAGCCCAATTATGAATACATCGTACTTTGGATATTAAGTAACAATGATGCATGTTCCTGGGGAGATTTAAAAGAAAAAATAAATAAATCAACATTATCAATTTATTTGGGTAAACTGAAGCGCGAAGGTTATATTTTAAAAAGCCAGTTCAATGAATATAAGATTACATCTAAAGGAAGAGAAAGATATTATGAATTAAGCCAAACAAAAAAAGGGAAAAGAAAATTAAGTTATCCTCCTAAAGTTATTCTTGAAAGAAGAAATTATGATCATACAATCTTATGGATGGTTTATAATAATAATTATTGTAAATGGGCAGATTTTCTTGAAGAACCACTTTCGATAAATCAATCTTCATTATCAAAGAATATGAACTTGTTAATGGATAAAGGATTTGTAACAAAAGAAAATAAAGAATATAGGATTACGCGACCTGGTAAAACACAGTATTCAAAAATGTTGACTTTTTATAACTTAGATAGACAATCGATACTTGAAGAAGAAATTAAAAGGATTGCTGATATTACCCAAAAAACTACAAAATTTATTGATAGCTTTCAGATCAGAGAGAGGAATATTCAATTCCGATTTCTTAACAGTGTCTTAAGATTAGAATATGAAAAAATTAAGTCTGTATTAAAAGATGAAGACAACTTTAGGAAAATATTACTTTTTCTTGCTATTAATCACCCAAATGAGTTTCCGGCATATATCTCATCTAAGGAATTCTCAGAAAAATATAGGATTAAGCAAACAACACTTGATTATTATATTGATGAAATAGTAGAAAATCAGATCTATCCTATAAAATTTTTTAAATTAACTGTTCCTCCTGATAAATTTTATTATTTTCAATCTGATGAAAAATTAGAAAAGATGCTTCAAGTTATTACAGAAGAACATATCACAAAATTTACATATCTAAACAAACTTTTTGAAAGTTCGTCAGAATTAATACTTCCATTAAATATGAGTTCCACTGTAAATGCGATTCTAGAAGAAGCATGCCAAAATATATTCAATGAAGGATTAAAAAGCTCTTTAAGAAAATTTCTACCAGAATATATAAATTATTTGGCATATAAAATTGAAAAGGAAAAGAAATTAATGGGTGTTGCTGACAAATTAGAAGGTATTATATGGCAAAATATACCCGAAATTTTACAAGCTGATATCTCTAAAAGTCAATACCAATTTATAAGTGAGAGTGAAATGAATTATTATTTAGATAAGTCAATATTAGAGGTTTTACAACCGTATTTTAAACCATTTTTCAAACTAGAAAAACTAAATTTCAAGATCCAACAGTATATCCAATCTGAAGAATATAATAAATCATTGAGGTTAGTAGATTTAGAAAAGGTTTTTGGTACTTCTAAATCGAAAATAAAAGACTTAGATCTTAATATTATTAAAAGTCTAATTCTATGCCACTTGAATCGTAATAATGAAACAACAGAATTATTGGAAGGTAAGATTGATTTATCCTCTGTTTCCGAAGAAGATGAAATCTATATTTCTGGTCTTTTTGTTTTAGGATTTTCATATATTGTTTTGGGGGATATAGAAAATGCGTTGAGAATGGCTGATAAAGCAACGGAGACGTTCCTTAAAAGTGCTCTCTCTTATGGATTAAAAGGGTTTGTACTTGGTTATAATAAAATTTATGATTTTAATAAAGAAATAGCAGAAAAAGAAGATGGGATAAGTTATATTGAGAAAGCGATTGAATTAGAGTCAAATAATATTATTAAAGCACACTTATATCACCTAAAAACTACAGTCCTACTAGAGCTCGATCGATATGATGAAGCGTTAGAATCAATTGAACAGGCACTAAAATTAAATCCTAGCAATCTAGATTTCCATAATTCTAAAATTCGAATCCTATTATATTTTGACCAATTCGATGATATCATTATAATCTTAGATAAATTGATTACTGAGTTTCCTGAGGGAGAAAGAAACCTTAAAATCAAAAAAGCATACATACTTAAAGAAATGAAAAATATTGAAGCCGGTTTAGAAATTATAAATAGTTTACTTGAAAAATATCCGAATGATAACAATCTTATGCTTAATAAAGTTTATTGGTTACAGTATCTGGATGAGAAGGAATTGGTCCTAGATACAATAGAAGAGCTCATAAAGAACAATCCTGATATGGGGATATATCATGACACATATGGAGAAATATTAATGAATTTTGAAGAGTATGAAAAAGCGGCTAATGAATTTTTAAAGACAATAGAATTAGCAGGTGATGAATGGTATATTAATCAGACTTTTATTAAGTTAGGAATATGTTATAAGGAACTTGAAAAATTTGACTTAGCACTTGAAAATCTCAGTAAAGGACAAGAATACACTAATAAATGCTTTTGTGATTTAGACACAAAAAAGAGGTGGCTAGCTATAGTGAATCTTTACATGGCTGATATTGCTCAACTAGATGTTGATTTTTAACATATAAATGATTTATAAGTCCTTAGTTAATGCTTTAGATTTATAATATAGTTTTTCTATAAGGGTATTGAACGCATCATGAACATTTTCTCCGGTTTTTGCAGAAGTTAAATAATATCCGAGAAAATTATTTTCTTTGACCATTTCTTGAATTTCAGAGTCATTAAAATTTTCCTCATCAATGAGATCCACTTTATTAGCAAATAAGATGATAGGTATATCCCCACAAAATTTTTTCAAATTCTCATGCCAATTAAGTACATGTTCGAAGCTTCGATTACCAAGATCATTATCTTCAAGGCTAAAAACAATAATTGCAGCACCACTATCCTTGTAAAATGAGGGTCTTAGGAAAAGAAAATCATCCTGACCCGCAATATCCCAAAAGATCAACCGTATTTCATCTCCTTCGATTTCTTTATCAAATTTAGAGAATTGGGCTCCAATTGTTTTTACATAATCTTTTTCAAACGTTCCTTGTGTAAATTTCTTAATTAAGGATGTCTTACCAACTTGCCCATCGCCTATTACTGAAATTTTAAATCGAAATTTTTGAGCATCGGTCATTATTTCTATTTAGAGAAAAATATTATACATTATCACTATCTAATTAATAGTAGATTAGATTTACTGTAATATAAAATTTTAGCTTAATACTATCAAAAAGAATATTATACAAATTTATGTAATAAGGATTTAGAGCATGTATTATACAAATTAGATATAAAAATTAGAATTGAAAAAAAATTATTTAAGCAAATCTCGCAGAAGATGATTCTGACCATAACTATTTATTTTTATTAATCCTTTCTGTGCGGTTTTTTTCATTTTTTTCTAACCTTGTTTCTTTTTTTTGTTAATATTAGTATTGTTAGTTACCTATATTTAGTTTTATTCTATTAACTTCAATCTAAGTTCGAATCAATGGGGAAGTATAGAAGTTTTTGATAAAATTTTACCTCCTAGTAATGTAGGCTACTAGGAGGCTTTAATATGGAAATGAAAAATCTGGTAGTAAGCCTGATAAAAATATGAAATTAAAAAATTATAAATCTCTGATGAGGTGTATTGCATTTAATAATTATTTTATTTGTCTTTTTTCCTTTTTTATTCATTTTCTCTTACCTCTTTATGAGTTTATTAAAAAATAATAATTAAAAAAAAATATTTAAAGATCTTTTAATCCATAAGCATATTTCTTTGGATGTAAAATATAATCAGCCAATGTTTCTTCTTTCTTATTTGTCATTTTTTCATACCTTTTTTTTGGTTTTTTTATAATTATAACATATCAAAAATTCTATATTTAGTTTTAGAAAAAAAACTTCGAATGAAGTTCGAATTTTAAAAAAAGCTCGCGAAATTTAAATAGTCAAATGTTTTAATACTATATATGAGCAAAGTAAATTATCCTCCTAAGGAGATTTATAAACCTCCAGTAATAGAGAAAAAAAATTTTGAGCATATCATTCTATGGATGGTGTATAACAATGATGAATGCGAGTGGGCCGATTTCACTCAAGAACCACTTGAGCTTAGATTATCAACATTATCAAAATATCTCTCTCTTTTAAAGGGAAGGGGTCATGTAGAAAATATTTCTAGAGGTCATTATAAAATTACTTCAGAGGGCAGAAAGAGGTATCTTGAACTTTCTCAATCGAAAGGGAAAAAAAGATCCTTAAGCTATCCTCCTACAATAATTAAAAGAAGAAGAAATTATGATCATTGGATTCTTTGGATGGTTTATAATAATAATTATTGCAAATGGGCTGATTTCTTGGCAGAACCACTTTCTATAAATCAATCCTCTTTATCTAAGAATATAAATTTGTTACTTGATAAAGGAATTATAGAGAAAGAGGAAAAGAAATACAGAATTACCCGTTCGGGTAAATTAGAATATTCTAGGATGTTAGAAAATTATGACTTGGATAAGCAATCGATATTGGAAGAAGAAAGCAAGAGAATTGAAGAGATAACTATAAAAACTATCAAATTTTTCGAACGATATGATATTTCAGATGAGGATGTACAATTTCGCTTTTTAAATAATATGTTAAAATTAGATTATACTAGAGTTGAATCAATGCTAACGAATGAAGAGGATTTCGATAAGATTTTACTCTTTGTCTCAATTAACCATCCAAGTCAGTATCCTGATTATATCTCTCCAGAAGACTTTTCAAGAACTTTTAAAATTAAAGAATCGAAATTAAATTATTATATAGACGAGATCATTGAAAATCAAATTTTTCCAATTAAATTTTTCAAAATTTCATCAGGAGATTTGATTTATTATTTTCAGGAGGGTGAAAGACTGGAAATAATGTTAAGAGCTATAACAGAAGATTATATCACTAAATTTACCTATTTGAATAAATTGTTTTCGAGACCACTTAATATAAGAAATACTATAAATGAAATATTAGAAGATATTTGTAGCTTATTGTTCCATGAGGACTTAAAGGAGTCATTACGCAAATTCTTACCTCAGTACATTAACTATTTAGCGTATAAGATTGAAGCAAAAGTAGAATTAAAAGAGACTTATGATAAATTAGAAGGAATTATTTGGCAGGATATGATAGATATTTTTCAAACTAAAACTATTGAAGATTTACAGGAAGACTACATAGAAGAGATTAGGAAAATCGATAAACAAATTAAATCCGATCCTGAGAATCTTGACTTATATCATTCAAAAATTAGAATTTTGATCTATTATAATCAATTCGATGAGGTCTTAAGCCTATTAGATGAAATGTTAGAAATTTTCCCAGAAGAAGAACTTGATATTGGGATGAAAAAGGCATCTGTTTTGAGAAGAATGCAGGAGATAAATGCAGGATTAGAAATTATTGATGAATTAATAGAAAAATATCCAAAAAAGAATGACCTTATCAGTTATAAAGCTTATTGGCTCCAATATTTGGATAGAAAGGATGAATCCCTTGCCATAATTTCGAAACTTGTAGAGACCTTTCCCAATAACGGGATGTATCATGATACTTATGGAGAAATCCTGATGTATTTTGAAGAGTATGAAAATGCTATAGAAGAATTTTTAACAGCAATAGAATTAGCAAGTGAGGAATGGTATATTCCTCAAACCTATATTAAACTTGGAATTTGTTATAAAGAACTTAAAGATCTAGAACGAACAGTCGAGTACCTTACAGAAGGGATGAAGTTAATAGAAAAAAGTTCTCTAGATACGGAAACAAAACAGAAATGGATTACCATTGCGAATCTTTTCATCTTAGAAATTGAACAATTAGAAGAGTAAAATAAAAAGATCCCTTGCCATATGTCTTCAGACTCTTCTATCTATTTAAAATCAAATATCTGGTAAATTGGACTTTCTAGTGTATTCTATAATTTTGGAGTAATTAGTGCAATTTATATTCTATTTTTTCAGTATTTGGGCTTCAATTTTACGGCTATTGGAATATTTGAAGCTTGTACCTCAATTGCAATTGTTTTAACAGATTTACCAAGTGGTAGTTTAGCCGATATGATTGGTAGAAAATGGACAGTTTTTATTGCAAATTCATTTACTTTATTAATGATTTTACTTTTAAATTTGAGTTCGGGAGGAATCATAACTATTGTTATAGCAGGAATTTTAAGTGGTCTTGAATTTTCATTTAAATCAGGAGCAAAATCAGCTTTATTATTTGACACAATGAAAGAACTTGAGAGGGAAGATGAATTTTTGAAAATAAGTGGACGTATTAATGCATTTTCTTTAATATCAAATCTTTTAGGTATGCCACTTGGAAGTTTTCTATTTGTTATTAGACCTCAATTACCTTATTGGGTTTGGTTTATAACAATCAGTCTTTCTCTCTTAATTATAGCAATGATTAGAGAGCCTTTTAAATCTAGTCAAAAATACAATTTTAGGATACTAACTCGCAATATGAAAAAAAGTTTACAATACATATTCAGAAATAAGCAACTCCTCTGGTTAGCATTTTTCTTTTTAATCGCAAATGTCTTCGCTGAATCTTACTGGGATGTATTCAGTCAGGCTCATTTAAAATTAGTTGATATAATTCCATCAATTATTGGGATAATATTTACCATAATAGTTGGTATCAGTGCGTTTGCTTCATATTTTGTGAGTAAAATTGAACAAAAACTAGGAACTACTGGTAGTTTATATTTGATTATTTTATTTCAAGGTGGTCTTTTCTTTATCATCGCTTTTATGAATATTTGGTATCTATTAGTGATTTTTCTAATTCTCTTTTCAATCAATACTGAGTTTGCATTATTACTAGAGGAAAGTTACTCTAACAAACTCATCTCTTCATTAGAAAGAGCAAGTGTTCTTTCTGCTATAAGCTTTCTGCACAATGGGTTATTTGGGGGTGCTGTAATAATATGGTTATTCGGTCTGTCAATAGATATGTATGGGGGATTTTCCACCATGATAAGCTCAGGAGCATTAGTATTAATAGTAGGTTTATTATTACTTCAAATAAGAAAATCAATATAAAACTGTTCTAAATTATATATTTAATCAGATGAGTAATTAATTCCTTTTTACCAGAATGAGGGACCTTTAAGGATTCTGATTTCAGATAATATTTCTTCTGATGTTAAAGATCCTCCCATAGAAAATAACTTAAAATTTAAAATCGTTAAAATCGTTTCCTCAAATATTAAAAAAAATGATATTTTTTAATAAAATACTTGTTTATTTAATTAATAGCATAGCTATAATAATTAGCTTTCATTATTGTGTTGTATGATCAAATCTGTCTTAATTGCTAATCGTGGAGAGATTGCAGTTAGAGTTATCAGAGCATGTCGATCAAAAGAGATTAAATCAATAGCAATTTTTTCTGAGTCAGACAAAAACTCTCTTCACGTAAAAATGGCAGATGAGGCATATAATTTAGGAGATGAATCAATTCAGGGTACATATCTTAACATCTCAAAACTAGTTGAAATAATTAAACGGTGTGATGCAGATGCAATCCATCCAGGATATGGTTTTTTGAGCGAAAATGCAGAATTTGCAAAACAAATTATTAATCTTGGTAAGATTTTTATCGGTCCAAGCCCAAATACCATTGAATTTTTAGGTAATAAAATTAAAGCAAAAATCCTAGCAAAAAGTGTCGGTTTACCCGTTTTACCTGGTTCAGATGGATTTATTCGTAGTTTAGAGGAAGCTAAATTAATAGCAGATAAGATCGGATATCCTGTAATAATAAAAGCAGCCTTTGGAGGTGGTGGTCGAGGAATGGAAATTGTTGAATCTGAAGAAGAAATGGGCATTGCACTCCAAGGTTGTCAAGAAATGGGATCAAAGTTTTTTGGTCGCAATGAAGTTTTTATTGAAAAGTCTATTATGGCACCTCGTCATGTAGAAATTCAATTTATTGGAGATAATTTTGGTAATATTATATATTTAGGAGATCGGGAATGTACTATCCAACGATCTCATCAAAAACTTATTGAGGAAGCACCCTCATTTTTAACAAGGGATGAAATCTCTAAATTAGGAGATAAAACTTGTCAGTTAGCTCGTGAATTAAATTATTCAAATGTGGGAACAGCAGAATTTCTATGGAAGGAGGGTAATATCTATTTTAATGAAGTAAATCCAAGAATCCAAGTAGAACATGTTGTTACAGAAATGGTAACAGGAATAGATTTGGTTGAGGAACAAATAAGCATTGCCTCAAATAAACCATTAAATTATATTCAAGAGGAAATCTCATTACATGGACATGCTATAGAATATAGGATAAATGCTGAAGATCCATATAATTCATTCTTTCCCCAACATGGAAAAATTACAAATTTAATCATACCAGGGGGACCAAAAGTGCGTTTTGATAGTTATTTGTACCCTAATTATGTAGTTCCTCATGATTTTGACTCATTGATAGGGAAATTGGTGGTGTGGGGTAGAAATCGAAAAAGGGCAATCAATCTCTCTAAACATACCCTAAAAGAATTAGTTATTTCAGGAATAAAAACGAATTTAGATTTACATAAAGTAATAGTAGATTCTCGTGAATTTAGAAAGGGAGATTTATCAACTGATTTCTTAAATAAAACAAACATTGCTAATAATTTAAAAGATTTAGAAAGAAAAAAATTGGCAGCAGTTTTTCAATTATTTAAGCAATTTAAATTATCAACTCAACCTGAAGAAACACAAAAGAAAAAATCAAATAAATGGCGAGATGTCGCTAAAATAGAGCAAATACGTTAAAAAAAAATAATAAATCAATGATTATATACCCTTTACATTATTTCTACTTTCAATTTTAATTAACTTTTGATCTTGTCCAACGATATCCCCTTCATTCACTAATATTTGGATTATCTTCCCTTTTCTTGGAGACAATATTCGATTTTTCATTTTCATTGCTTCTAAAATTAATAATAACTGTTCCTTTTCGATATATTCCTCCTCTTCGACGTGGATTTCTAATATTTTCCCTGGAATAGGAGCTTTTATAATTACGTCCGTGATTTGTGGGCTTTCATAGTTATTATCTACTGATTTTAAATATGGTTTAATTTCAATATCGATTTCTTCACCCTCTAAATATAAAACCCCGTTTATAAATTCCAAATTAAACTGACAATCTTCAAATGTTACTCGAAATAAATTCTCTGTTTCTTGAATGACTACCGGGGCATAAATATGGTCATCTACTTTTATTTTCCCATTATCTAATGGAGTAACTATATAATTCCTTCCTCGAAATTTAACTTTTTTCGGCATCCTAATTTCAATTTAATTTACTATAAGATGAAATCTAAAGAAATCAATAATATTTTTACGCATTAGGTGAAAATGATTTTTATCTGTAAAGTTATGATCAGCTCCATCAATTATTTCAATTTTTTTATTTTCAGACTTGACTTTATTAAAGAGTTGATGAAAACCAGATTCTGGAAATAAAACATCCTTATTTCCTGCAATCAGATAGAAAGGTTTTGCTAATTTATCCGCTAATCTATTGGGATTATATTGTCTTGTTTGTTCAGCATACTTTTTTTTGAGATCTCCTTCGGGAAATCGCATTTTTTTATTACGTGTTAATGCTTTGATGAAAAATTTAAAAAGAGGATTCTTTGGAATAATTTCTGTATCAAAAACAGGAGAACGTATAGCAAGACATTTAACACGTTTATCTCTTACAGTATGGCAAAAAGCCATTGCACCCCCAAAACTTTCTCCTAACAGGCCAATTTTAATAGGATTCATCTCAGGATGATGCACTAACTGATTTATTACATTTTCGATATTTGCTTGAGCGTCATAATAAGTAAAAATACCGGTACTTTTCCTCACACCTTGGTGATCATAAGTGAAATAAGCAAATTCATTGTTAACAAAAAGATGGGCAAATCTCGTTTCATCTTCTTCGGGAGATTTACCAGGCATTCCATTAACACGAATCACGATTGGAAATGGATTACATTCACTAATTTTTGGATCTTTTTCATCAGGTAAATAGAGTACTCCTTGCAGAATTTCAGATCGAACTTCTACTTCAATCACTTCTTTTCTCATTACTATCACTGGATTGTTGGAATTTCTTTAAATGGTTTCAACTCGCAATATGATAAAACATACTTCTTGGTATAATCAACTCCCAATTGTAAAGATCTAAGATTATCATTGAATTCAGATTTTTCATTTTTGAATGATATTGTGAATTTTTTGTGCTTTTCCTCGTATTTCAATTCAAAATCTTTAAAATTAATATTAAAACCCTCCCCTATTGCTTTTGAGAAGGCTTCTTTAGCTGTCCAGTAAATTGTTCCTAATTGATTATCTTCTGAAATAGCATTTCTCTCTAATTCAGTAAATACCTCTTTGTAAAATGAAGATGATCGGAATTCAATTATCTCTAGATCAATACCAACCAAATTTTTACCATTAATTGCAACTGAAAATTCGTTTGAATGACTAATTGAAAGATTAAGCGGAATAATTTGATTCAATTTATTTGAAAAATAAAATGGTTTACCTTTATCATCTTTTTGAATTTCAATATCGTGATAAGACTCACGCTTGTACGAATTTCTAAAATACAATTCTTTTGCTGCGATGATTCCAGAAAAATATTCGATTTTTCTTTTTAAATTTCTAAAACGCTTGGAGTTATCTATTTCTTGTTCAGTAAGGTAATAATCCAAAAATTTAGGATTGGTTTGATATAAATTATGTATCTTTGTGATAGGAAGGACATGAATCTCATGCTTATTTATGTTATTTTTAAGGTGATAATACTCCTTTAATGTACCTAAATAATTAGATAGATTAGGAGAGATATTTTTTGCCATTGGTGCATGGATAATTTCTAAATTTTCCATTATTACTATTATTTCTTGATCTTCACTTAGCACTACTGAATTGTAATAAGATTTCTCATCATCCCTCTTTAAAAATTTAGCGACTATATATTTAGGCTTTTGATTTGATAATATTTTCAAGATTGAAATTTTAGAGGGAAGTGAAAGATAACCATTAATTATAAAATCAAAAAGTGCAGCGGTTTGAAAAACACTTTCAAGTATCAAAGGTTTAATTTGAAATTGATCCTCCTTATTATTAATAAGAGGGGCTGTAGGTAAGTCAACCATCGTAACAATTTTTTCTTTTTCTAATTGAATAACTTCTTTTAAAACCTGAAATTTTGGTCCATGAAAGAAAAGCTCATAAATTTCGGTTTTCTCGAGTAGTGATATTAACGGCTCCGAAATAGATTCTTTTTTCCACTTCAGCTCATTTGTAGGTTCATTGAACTTAGCATTGAAACGTTCTTTAACAAGAGGTTTTCCTTTCAAGATAGTGGGAAAAGTCTTTGATTGGAAAGAAATTTCGTTATTAGATTTATTAAAAATTAGTTCTATATTAATAGTTTTATCTATTGGGATTTTCAAGGGCGTAAGAAAATTTACATTAGAGATTGAGGTTAATGGTTTATCAAACATTCGATGATAAAATTCTGCAAATGTTTCTAAAACCATTACTCCTGGAAATACTGGTTTCCGTTGAATTTGGTGATCTAGAAGATATACATCGAATTTAGAATCAATTGTGTTGTATCCAATAATACGAGCTGACTGATAATTAATTCTCTCTAACATAGGATATTCTAACTTGCTAATAACCTCCTCTATACGAAGCTTCTCCTCAAATATTCCTAATTCTCCAGCAATGACGTATTCACCAGTAAAATTATTTAGTACTAACTTTGTAAATATTTTAACACCAGTTTTGGATGGGACAGGCCTAACACCTGCTTGAGTAAGAATTTGAAGAGTCGAACCCTGAGTTGCCATTCCAATGTCAGCCCAAGCAGTCCAATCAAAAATAAGAAAAGGAATTTTATCTTGATTGAATTTCCAAGCTAACCGAGATAAATAAGAATTTGCAAAAGCATAATCTATTTGTCCTTGATTTCCATAACGACCTGCAACTGAACAGAAGGCTATGAAATATTTAACATCTTGAAGCTTTATATGCTTCAGAATATTTGAAAATCCTCCAACTTTGACATCAACAACTTTATGAGCCACATTTAATTTTTTATTTAAGAAATTTTTTGATTCTTCAATTCCAGCTCCATGGATAACAATTGTTATTGGATTTTTATTTTGTTTATAACTTTTTTGGAGTGTAGTGCTTACAAATTCATCATCGGTAATATCCCCCGCAAAATATTGCACTTTAAGACCTTTACTTCTCAATTTTTCAATATTTCTTAGAGTATCTAGTTTGTCGAGAAAATTTTTCCATTCTTTATTTATCATGACAGGAGTTACTCTTTTATGTTCAGATTTCAACTTGTTAACCAATTCTAGCTTTTTCTCATTCAACATTTCTGGAGTATAATTTAAATATTCGTTCAATGAATTTTCGTAAGAAGCTAGTCCCATAAGAATTAACTGTGGTTTAGTATAGTTTGTTAATTCATCGATGCATGCAAAAGTGATTCCTTGTGCACCTCCAGTGACCAATAATACATCTTCTTCCGTTATTGATAAAGGATTCTGTTCTGGGAGTACCTCAATTTTCTGTCTTAATAATGTATAACGAAAATTATCTACATAGGAAACTTCTTCAACAGTATCCCAAGTAAGAAACTCCTGAGAAATTTTACTTAGATTCTTTGAAGAAATTAGTTTAATCGGAATTTTAAATTCGCGATTTATTGTTTTTATAAAGGCACTTATACTAGCAGAAAGAGGATTGGCTCCTTCTTCCCAACCAAAAGTAGTTTCTGGAGAAAGCACTAATATTCTTTCGATTATTGATAAATTTAATGATTGAAAAATAAGGAATAGATTATCAAAGATGCTTAAACTATCATCTATAGTGTATTGATTATTATCTGGAGTGACCAATAGAAGTATTTTAAAATCAGTATTGAATAGAGAATCATGTTTTTTATTGTTAAGATCACTAGAAAAATTTTCATCACTATTAACATTTAATACTTGAATTTTTAAGCCATAGTTTTCAAAACTTTTTATCAATTTTCCGTAATTTGATAACCCTAAATTAATATTAAGGAGTAAAGTATCCGTACTTTTATATTTCAAATCTATTTCTGGGGTTTCTAATTTAAAAATTTGAGAGGGGACAACTTGTGAAACATAAATACTATCTTGTTTTTCCTCTTTTATCTCTTCTTGAACTTTATCTACGCTTCCAGTCGTTCCTAAGTCTTTTTCAACGATTTTGGATTTCTCATTGAAATATTGCATTATAAATTGAGTAATATCATTTGGAGTGCGAATTTCAGATATGTTAATCTCAATGGAATCTTCTAGTTTGTAATGATTACGTAATTCTCCGAAGATTTCGGCCTGTTTCACTGTATCAATTCCCAAGTCTTCCTCTAAGTCATATAAGTCATCAATGTCATTAAGGTCATACCCTGTTTTTTCTGCAATAATTTTTTTTACTAAATTATTTATTTGTTTTATGTCATCAGGTACTTCAATAGGAGTATAGATATTTTGAGTTAATTTTCCATCAATAATCTTGTCACTCATTAATACTTGTATTTTTTGAATTATATTTTTAATACTTCCTAATCCTAATAGATTGATTTCAGTGTCCTCTGGGATGTTCAAATTACTCCGAAGCGCCCCAAATATCTCAGCTTGTTTTACTGTATCAATCCCAAGATCCTCCTCTAAATCAAATTCAATGTCGATGTCTTCAATATCATATCCTGTCTTTTCAGAAATTATATTTATTAATTCTTTTTCAAGCGAAAATTCATTGAGACAAGAAAAATCATTTTCAGTTATAAGATCTACCCTTAAGAAATCATTCAACATTTGGACAATTTCATTAATTGTGCGATAATCTGCTAAATTAAATGAATCATCCACTTCAATATCCCATTTTTTTTTAATTTCACCAAATATTTCTGCCTGTTTTACAGTATCAATTCCTAGATCTTCCTCTAAATCGAATGTATCATCAATATCAGCTGGATCATACCCAGTTTTTAAACTAATTATGTATTTGATCTCATTCAGAATTTCACTTGTTCCAGAAGGAATTACTTTCTGGGAACTTTCAGTTGTTTCTGTAGAAAAGATAGTAGCTTTTTTGAGGGGAACACGTTCAGTTTTCATTTTTAGAAGTCTTCCATCGATAAATATTAATTTTTCGTCTCCACCTATGCTTTGAAGCCATTTTTGGTAATTTGGATTTGCAAAACGGTTATTGAATGACTTTAGACGAAATAGAACAATTGCTAATTGAGATCCAAATCCTGCAGCAAAACGTAAAGCATATTTCTTCCTTTCATTTATTCCAGCTGAAAAGTTGAAATTTGAATAATTTGGGTCAATTCTATTCAAATTTGCTATTGGTGGGATTTTCCCTTTTTCAAGTGACTTGATAGCGACAGCTTCTTCAATTCCAGCCCCCATTGCATGACCAGTATATCCTTTCGTGTTGATAATAACCATATCTTGAGCATAATTTCCAAACGTGTTTCTTAAAGCAATCAATTCCGATTCAGCACTTCCTCCTCGGGCTGGAGAGTAAGTTTCATGACTCACAAACATTCCTTCCTTTGCCAATTCTTCTCTAGTAATATCATATGTTCTCTCAATCTTTTGTATAAATTCTTCGAGTTTTTGAGAAATATGATCTTTATCTAATCGGGTACCATGAAAGGCACTATTTGCGAAATATGAACCTAATATTTCAACAATTGGTTTAACACCTCGAGCTTCAGCTTCCATCTGCTGTTCGATTACGAATGCACTAGCACCAGCACCTAAAATAATTCCATTCCTTCCTTCTCCAAATGGAAGTACAGCATCTTCCCATCGATTTTTAGTTGTAGCGGCTCCGCTAGCAATAAAACCTGCACCTATCCATTGAAAAAGGTTACGACTTGTTACATTGTCTGCTGTAATCACAATGACTCGTTTACATCTTCCATTGCGTATCCAATCTTCAGCAATACCTATAGCTTGAGGAGTAGAGGCACATGCAGCATTCGTAGAGGTATTTGGACCTTTTGCTTTTATTAATTGAGCAAACTGAGAATGCCCCATAGATAACACTCTGAACAAAAATGAACGATTAAAATTTTTATCATTTTCTTCAATAGACTTTTTCTGATCACAATCAAAATTAGAATATTTCCGGAATTCTTCAACAAAATTATCGTATCCTGGGAAAGCGGATGCAAAAATTATGCCAGTGTCATCCTGTAATGATTCTGGTAATATCCAATCTCCACTCAAAGTCTTTCCTGTTGAAGTTTTAATGGTACTGCGGACTAATGGAATACCTGAATCCTTAAGTGCATCGTATCCTGCACAGATTGCCATTTGAAATGTGATATCTAAGGCATTCAACAACTTAGGATTTAGATGGTAATCTTCATTGGGATTGAATTCTCCAAGTTGTCCTGCTAGGTGAATTACATTAGAAATGTCATCTACAGAAACAAATTTTGCATTACCATTCGGAGATTTTTCCAAACGTATGATTTTTTTTTGGAGCAATTGATTTTGAGATTCTGTACTTACCAAATCGATTAAGTTTATTCCATCTAAAATATCATCTACATTTTTATCATCAAAAACTTTACGATTTTTGCCAGGAAGCCCAATACCTACACCCGTGATTACAATGGGAGTAGAATCTATATCACCCTTATTAAATTGATTATCAATAGAAGTACTATTCTTCTCAAGATATTTATAAAATCCTTCCATCAAAGCAGAAGATAGAGAAACCTTTTGTTCTTCTAGAAAATCCTTAAATGATGGAAGTTGCACAATTTTAGATAAATATTCATTCGATCTTAAAGTATCTCTCTTTATAATGGATGATTCTGCTTGTCTCGATATTTTTATTTTCTTATCTTTAATGGAAGGATACTCAATTTCAACTCTTTCTTTTTGACTGATTGATTCTAAAGCTGAGAACCTATCAAAAACTTTTTGAATATGATCTTTCTCTGAAGATTTTGGTGAAAGAGTAAAATTAACCTCAATATCTTTATACTTTTTCAAGATATCTTTGGTAAAAAAGAAAAGAGCTTTTTTTGGTCCTAATTCTAAGAATTTTCTTCCTCCTTTTTGATACATATTTAATACTTCGTCAACCCATCTAACGGGAGAGGTTATCTGTTTAAGTAAGATTGATTTTATCTTATCAGGATCATTAGGATATACCTTTCCCGTCACGTTACTAAAGACTGGAATTTGAGGGGATTTAAATTCAATTGTTTTTAAAAAGTCTTTTAATTTTTCCTCAGCGTGGGCTACATACTTAGAATGAAATGCATTCGAAACATTTAATCTTATTGCTCGAATTTCTTTCTTTGAAAATGCATCCATAATAGATTCGACTGCAGAAATTTCACCAGATATAACCGTCTGAGAAGTAGAGTTATAATTTGAAATGGAGACATCTTCATTAGATAACTCATTAAGGGTTTTCTCAACTATATCTGGTGATGTAAATATCGCTGCCATGGTGCATTGAACACCAGGAGGTAATTCAGACATTGAAATTCCTCTTCTAATTACTGTTTTCAATCCATCCTCAAAACTTAATACTCCTGCTGTGACTAAAGCTGCGAATTCTCCTAAACTATGCCCTCCAACAATCCCTGGGGTAATCCCTTTTGATTTAAATAGATTAACTAAAGCCATCTCAACTGAATAGATAGCTGGTTGAGTAAATTCTGTCTGTTTTAACTTATCTGAGTTTTCTTCTTGAGATAAATTATTATCCCCAAAAATGATTTTTAATAAATTAAAACTACCAAACTCTTTACATATATCATTTGCTTTATTAAGTGTATTTTTAACCACTTGATATTTTTCATATAACTCTCGAGTCATCCCAACATATTGGCTTCCTTGACCACTAAATAAAAAACATAGATCAGTGGAAGAAGGAATAATAGAATTGTCTTGATGAGATTCAAATTGTTTATACATTAATTCTTCACATAACGGAAAATCCTCAGCTCTTTCAGTTAAGACATTTGTGTATAGATGTGGTAAAAATTCTTCTAAGATTACATGATAATTTGTACCTCCAAATCCAAATGAGGAAACTCCTGCTCTTCTTATTCCATTTTCAGGTGTTGACCATTTAGTTGGTTCCGTATTCACATAATAAGGAGCATTTTCCCAATTTATTGTGGGATTTAAATTTGAAACGTTAATGGATGGAGGTATGATTTTATTATATAACGCTAATACCGTTTTAATAATACTAGCTATACCTGCTGCACTTTTAAGATGCCCTATTTGACTTTTTATTGAGCCTAATGCAAGTTTTTGATTTACATTTCGATCAGAAAAAATTTGGCTTAATACACTTAATTCGGTGGCATCACCAACAATAGTTGATGTTCCATGGCACTCAAGGTATTGAATGTCTGAAGGGCTTAAATTAGTATTTTCCAGGGTTCTCTCAATAGCTAATCTTTGTCCCTCAGGATTAGGTGCAGTTATACCTTTTCCTTTTCCATCTGAAGACCCTCCAAATCCACTAATAATCGCATAGATTTTATTCTTATCATGTAAAGCATCTTCAAGTCGCTTTAAAACTATAAATCCTGCACCCTCGCCCATGACAAATCCATTTGCACGAGAATCAAAAGGATAAGTACCATCTTCAGACAAGGCACCTATCTTACAGAATTTAATATATGTTTGAGGGTCCATCGAACTATCAACCCCTCCTACAAGAACTGTATCATAATCCTTGACTAATAATCCGTTTACTGCTGTGTCAATCGCAGCTAAACTTGAAGCACATGCAGCATCAGTAGTCATGCTCTTACCAGTTAAATTAAACACGTTTGCTACTCTTCCTGCAATTATGTTTGCCAATTCACCAGGCATCGTATCCTCATTAATCACAGGAATATGATTAATAATTTTACTTTCGAGGAATTTAAGAAGATTTTCTTTTTCTTCAGGTTTTAAAATCATTTGGGAACTTGCTTCATTTAATCTATATTTAATTTCGTTAAATAATATCCGTTTGTTGCTAATACGCTGCGTATCTCCTCCTGAAGAGTTACCAACAATAGTAGCTATAGATAATCGTTTTTTCCCATCAATAGGATAACCAGCATCAATTAAAGCTTCTTCTGCAGTAATTATTGCCCACTTCTGAACTAAATCCATCCTATCCGCCATTTTAGGAGGAATTCTATACTTAATAGATTTAAATTCAAATTTTTTCACAAATCCACCGATCTTTGTATATGTTTTATCAGGAATGGAATGATCACTATCATAAAATATATCAGAATCCCATCTATCTTTTGGGACTGTCGTAATTGAATATTTTTTGCTAATGATGTTGTCCCAAAATTGTGGAATGTTTTCGGCATCTGGAAACAAACCACCCATTCCTACAATAGCTATTTTATTTCCGATAGATTGTATTTTTTTTAAGTATTTTTCTTTATTCATAGGCACACGACCTAACGTCTCTTTTAAAATATAATTTGAGTTTTTTCTGATAAATTTCAAACCTTCTTCAATTATATCAGAATGAATTTGAGGGATACTTCTAATTGTTTTTTGCAGGGAAATTGAATCACCTGTCATAAAAACACCTTTGGTTAATTGTTCTTCAGTTGAGATCGGTATAAATTGAGACGTCCCACTCACTTTTTCATGATTCTCGTTCCAAATCTCAGCTCTAGAAGCAATTCTAAGAGCACCTAAATTGTCTTCTTCATACAATTTCTTTCTTTGGGATAAAGAAATTCCATTTGATTTACGTAAATACTCATTTTTAATAGTATAAAGCGAAAATTCCGAAGGGATTACTCTAGCTCGAGTATTTACAGTAACACCAATAACATTTGTAAATGTATTATTTAAAAGTAATTCTTGATAAACAGGGGATAATGCCTTAGTTGTAACAATTTCTTCACTTAAAAGATAAGCAGTTCCCATCTGGATACCTGGAGTGATTATATCTAAATGATTAGATATCATTCCTGCTAGCATTGCTGAACTTACCCCATTAATTATCCCCCCTGCAAAAATTATATTTACTTTCTGTATAAAATTCTTTCGTTCTATATCCATATATTCTAAAACATGTTCCCAGAGAGTGAAAGAGGAAAGTGTTCCAACATGCCCCCCACACTCATTACCTTCTAATATCATGTAATTAAGATTTCTTTTTAATGCCTCTTTAAACATAGATAATGCAGGTGTATGGATTAAAACTATATTACCTGAATTTTTAACCTGAACGCCAAGATCAATTGTACCCGCAGCAATTAAGATAATTTCAGGACCAAATTTTGAAATACATCTAAGATGTTCATCTCTACGAGGTTTCACGGCATCTAAACCTATGATACCACAACCATATGGATTCTCTGATAATTTTTCAGCATTACAGTTTGATAACAGCTCAGATGTTTCGTCCGGTAATAGTCCTCCTAGCGCTAAAATAGGGAGGGCTCCATTATTTGATATTTTTCTCGCAAAAGACAAATTATCAGAAATATTTGCCATTGGTCCCTGAATAATTGGATATTTTATGCCTAACTTTGTCGCAAACTCAGAATTCTTGGTAAATGGCCAATTGTTTATACAATTTTTAATTTGATTAGTAATAATATTAATTATATTCGTAAGGAAATTCTCTAAATTCTGAAATTTAGTCAAAATGAAATTAGCAAAACATATACCATGATCGCTTGGTAAGAATGAATGCTTTGGATCTGAATCAGAATAAAGAGGAAATTTATCTATAAACTTCTTAATTACTTGATGAAAATCATCTTTACGAGTTAAGTAATTAGTATCGAAATCATTATTTACGTTTGAATAGTTTTTTTGTTCAAAACTCTTTATTGTACGGATTGATTTATTAGCTAATTTACCAATTAAACGGTAATTATATCGAGACGTTTCTTGCACAATATAGAAATCATTTTCATCAATAGTTTTAATGTAATTCTTAAAATCTGGACTCAACGGGCATTCAGGGAGTAAATATAACTGGCTTTCTAATACAACACCTATAGCACCCCCAATAAAAGCTGAACATACATTATAAACTCCAAAACCACCTTGAATAATGAAGGAAAGGCCAGCTTTCTGAAATTCTTGAATAAGTATAAAACTATTCTTAGTGCCAACAATCCCTCCCGCCTCGTGACCCTTTACAAGAAACAAATCTGACCATTCTGCAGTTTCATAAGCTTCTTCTAAGTATGAGACTTCAGAAAGAAGTAATTTTGAATTTTTTTGCATACTTTGAATATCATCTTTATTTGGGGAGAAAGCACAAACGATAATCGGGATAACATCTCGAAAGTTGAGGGTATTTAAAAGGTTGTGATTAGAAATTCGAATACCCCATAAATGATCGGAAGTCAAAGATGAAAAAAGTTTATCAATTTGATTTTGACATTGATCTTGATTAAGACCTTCCAAATCAATTAATCCAATTCCCCCGGCTTGACATAATTGAATTGAAAGTGAGGGATCAGTTACTCCTTTAGGTGAATAGCCCCAAACAGGAATTTTGTTTTTGAAAATTTTTTGGATGTTTTCTTTCTTTTTCATATGTATCGACTGTTTGTAATTTAAACTGGAGAAATCCCATGTTTTCTTCGAGGAGGCAGTTTCCGTTTTGATTCAAAAAATTTCAGACTTTTAATAATTTCATTTCGAGTTTCATGTGGAAAGATAACCTTATCCACTTGTCCTCTTTCTGCGACTCGGAAAGGATTTGAAAATTCTCTCTTATATTTCTCACTAAAATCTTTTAATAGAATATCGGGATCTTCAACTTCATTCAAATGATTACGAAATAAAATCTTACACGCACCCTCAGCACCCATTACAGCAATTTGAGCTGATTTCCAGGCTATATTAACATCAGATCCTAATTGTTTTGAACTCATCACAATATAAGCTCCACCATATGCCTTTCGTATAATGACAGTGATTTTTAATACCGTTGCTTCCGAATATGCAAAAAGCATTTTAGCTCCATGCCTAATAATTCCAGAATATTCTTGTTTCACTCCTGGCAAAAAACCCGGAACATCTACTAATGTAAGGAGAGGTATGTTAAATGCATCACAAAACCTAATAAATCTTGTAGCCTTATCTGAGGCATTGTAGTCTAGAGCACCACTAAGGAACATAGGCTGATTTGCTATTAGACCCACAGTTTGATTCTCTATTCTCCCAAACCCAATTACAATATTCTTTGCCCACTCAGGATATAGTTCTAAAAAAGAATTTTGATCTACTATTACATCTATTACCTTTTTCATATCATAAGGTTCATTTTCATCCTCTGGCACCAATCGATCCAATAAATAGGCATCATCTACTTGAATTTCTTCTAAACAATGAGGGACATCATCTAAATTATTTGAGGGTAAATATGATAATAATTTTTTTGTGAATTCTATTGCTTCCTCTTCAGTGTCTAGAGCCTTATGACACACACCAGAGACAGACGAATGAATTTTAGAACCTCCTAATTCTGAAAAAGTGACATTTTCACCAGTTACCGAGTTTATCACTTCGGGTCCTGTAATAAACATAGAAGTATTCTTTCCACCCATAATTATAAAATCTGTTAATGCGGGGCTATAAGCAGCTCCCCCAGCAGAAATGCCTAATATAACAGAAATCTGAGGAATGACCCCAGATGCTCTAACATTTTGATAAAAAATTTCTGCTAATCCATCTAAAGCATTTACTCCTTCTTGTATACGTGCTCCTCCCGAATCTATTAAACCGATAATTGGGCAACCCATTTTTAGAGCAAATTTCATAACTTTACATATTTTTTGAGCATGAGCTTTCCCTATGGTTCCCCCTAACACAGTAAAATCTTGACTATAAATAAAAACTTTTCTTCCTTCTATTGTACCATAACCGGTAATTACTCCATCCCCGAGAAATTTCTTATCTACTAAATCAAAATTATTAGATTGATGTTTAACAAATGAGTCAATTTCATTAAACGAACCGTAATCTATTAACAATTCAATTCTTTCTCGGGCAGTTAATTTGCCCTTTTTATGTTGAAGATCAATTCTATCTTTTCCACCCCCTAACTTAGACTCATTTCTAAGCTCTTGCAACTTTTCTGCTATTTCAAAGTTATCATTAGATTTCTCATCTTTCAATGTCATAATAATCTGATATTTATTTAAATAAACAAGTTATTATTTTTATCAAAAGTATATTTATAAAATTTATACTTGAATACACACTATTAATAGTATTACAGATTTAACCATATTTTGTTAAAAATTCTTCAATTTTTTAATAATTCAATAATCAAATATTTTATGGGAAGATAATTAAGGTATCATTAAATCTTTTCGTTATTTTCAAATTTCAACAAGCTTTCACTAAAAGTTTCATTTTGAAAGTTGATAGATTTTATATATATTCATACTGTGCATTCATATTGAGATGGGAATTTGTATGATAAAAAATCAGATAATTTAATATAGAAACAATTTATATTAATCGCCATATTTATTGCATTAATTTCTCTTTTAAGCAGGATTTAACATTGACCCATGTTTCAAAAAATAAAGATCATCCACATTAATCAAACCACTTCTACCCAAGATAGTATAATGGATTACCTTAAATATGATTATTATTCATCTCTTCTTTTAATTGCAAAAACACAATCAAAGGGTCGTGGAAGAAAGCAGAACGATTGGTATTCTCCAGAAGGGGGTTTTTGGGCTACTCTTGGAGCATCAACGTCATCTTTGAGTAAGTCGCAATTAGCATTGTTTCATTTTTTTACTGCAACATTAATAAGGTTTGTTATTGAAAATGAGTATAATTTAAAAACACAAATTAAGTGGCCAAATGATATCTTATATGAAAATAAAAAACTCGCAGGAATATTAATTGATTATATAGTAAGCTCTCAAGTAAATTATATTTTGATCGGTATAGGTGTAAATTTAAATAATTCAAGTAAAAAAATGCCAGAAGGCTTAAGTTCCAAGTCAGTATCTATAAAAGATGTACTAAAGAAGCCAGTTTCTATTGATAAATTTGCTAAAAAAATATGCTTTTATGCAAATAAATATTATTCTCCAATTACAGAAAATAATTTAATGGTGATAAAGACCTTAATTCAAGAATACAATGAACACTCTCAAATTTTTGGAAAAGAAGTTATCCTTGATGACTCAAAAAAATATCTATGCCAAGGAATTAATCATAAAGGGTATATGCGATTTGAGCAAAAAAATATGAAACGCAATTTAACAATAGATGATGTAACAAGAATAAGAACGATAATTCATAGAAGAACTTAATTTATTTTTATATTTTTTTAACGTAAAAGTATTCTAAAAAGAAAAAATTCATTTAAAGTCGAATTTTTTTCTTTATAATGAGTGAAGAAATTGAGAAACAATATCAAAATATTGTAGAACATTTTCCAAATACAGTAATTGTAAATAACCAAATTACTCATATTAAAATCGAATTAATTACGGGAATTATTTTAGAAATTGATTATTCTAATTATCCTAAAAGACCAAAATTAAAGATAATTAATCAATCTGGAAAAGTTTATAAAAAGTTAAAGAATGATGTTTCATCTTTAAACAATTGGAAACTGGAAAAAACTTATTCTATCATAAAAGTTATTGACGAAATTATTTTTATTTTAGAGAGTCTACAATCAAACATAGTTTATATAAAAAGAGACTTATTAGAAGGGATTTTAGCTTTATGCCGAGCACATCATCCAAAAGAATTTTTAGGAATCCTAAAAATGGATAGAAATATATTCACGGAATTTATATTGCCTCCAGGTGCAGTTACATCAAGAAGTTCAGGAGTATTTTATATAAATAGACTTCCTACAAATCGCTACTATCAAGGAACTATTCATTCACATCCTTCTGGGACTTTACACCCTTCACTACAAGATTTAAATAGTATATTTAAAGGATTAAGATTTCACTTTATCATAGGATTTCCATATAGGTTAAATAATATTAAATGTTTTGATAAAGATGGCACAGAACTTCAATTTAAAGTGATCAATTAATATTGACTTAATTTTCCTTTACTAATTGCTCTAACTCATCTATTTTACCAGATAGGAAATTGATTCCTTTTTGCCAAAATGAAGAATCCCTTAGATCAATTCCAATCTCGGTTAACATTTCTTCCGGAGTCATTGATCCTCCAATAGAAAGTAGTTTGATAAATTTTGGGATAAATTCCTCTTTTTGCTCAATGTATAGCTGATAAATTGAGATCACTAAAAGATTAGACATGTTGTAGGCGTAAACATAAAAAGGTACTTCTAGAAAATGGGGAACAACAAAACAATAACTTGCGTATTCTTCTCTAATGTTACTAATTGAATTGCCAAACATTAGCTCCATTTCTTTTGCGAATGCGATCCTAATTTCTTCAGTTGAGGGTAATTTGTTCTCTATTAGGCTATGAATTTCTCTCTCAAATCTATAAAAAGCATTTTGTCTATGGGAAGTACTAAATTTTGATTCGATAAAATTACACAATAAGGAAATTTTCTCCTCTTTAGTTAGATCCATACTCATCAAATAGTCAAATACTAATATTTCATTAAATACAGAAGCAATTTCAGCCACAACCAATGAAATTCCTATGTTTATGAAATTCTGCGATTTTAAGTTATAATAAGCATGAAATGCGTGCCCGAGTTCATGGGATAATGCCCTTAGTGAATCGACATTACCAGTAAAATTTACAAAAACAAAGGGGTAGTGCTTCAATTTCCCATTAGCACAAAACGCACCCCTATTTTTACCTCTTCGGGGTGTAGCATCTATATGGTCAGACGAAACCATTTTCTCTATAATTTTCTTAAATTCGGGATAGAATTTCTGATCAGCTGTCTTTATAAGTTCAATTGCATCATTATATGAGTATTCTTTTGTTATTTCACCTATAGGGACATAAATGTCTGACATATGCAGTTTGGGAAGATTTAGTATTCTTTTCTTCAAATTATAGTATTTCTCAACAATATGGTAACTTTTAGTGGTGACTTCTCCTAAAATTTCTACACTTTTATCACTTACTTCATTTTCAAGGTTTCTTCTTGATACTGGAGATTTATAATTCCTTTTTTTACATTCTAAATCCCAACTTTTCAAGGTGTTATTGAAGACATGAGTAAAAACTAGTTCATTTTTCTCATATTCAGATACAATTTGACTTAAAGCTTTATATCGAAGGTCCTTATTCTTCTGAAACATGAAAGAGAATAATTCTGCTTCTGTTAACTTTTCTATCTTCCCGTCTACTTCAAAATCGAAAATGAAACTGCTTTTCAATTCATTATAAAGCTTAACAAATCCACTAGCACCTGTAATATCTTTCATTAATATTATTTGCTCTTCTTTTTCTGAAAGTTGATGCTGCTTTTTCAGTCGATTAAATTTTAGGGCATGCTGATAATTAATTAATTCCTTATCATCCATTAATTCACTAAATTTTTCATCTGAAATGAAATTTAATTCTAAATTGAAAAATAATAATTTTTCTCGAATTTTGACCTCAAAATCCTCGATCTTTGCCCGAAATGATTTAATATTATCATCCAATGTATTTATTGAATATATTAGACGTGAATATAGATTTAAATTAAATAGCTGCTCAGAGATATTTTCATATTCTTTGTACCAGCTTAATAATTGCTTTGAAGTAAGTGAGGGATTTTTTAACTTACCTTTTACGTTTCTATTAAATTCTTCAGTAGCATTATTTATAGCTTCACTATCTCTATCAATTTGAGGATCATTAATATCTTTATATAAATCGCTTAAATCCCACTTAATGAGATCTTCATCCATAATACAGATAAAAAGGCTAACTTTATTTGAATTTTTCGTGAATTGATTTAGAAATATGAAATATTAGAAAAAGTGATTTCTATTCTAGAATATAGCTTTAATTTGATAATTAAATTGATATCTTCCACTACATTTGTTCCACTAAAATTGAAATAATATTATTGCCAAATCCTCCAAAATTACAGGTAATTCCTGTATTAGCTCCATTAACTTGCCTTTTTCCTGCTTCCCCTCGTAATTGCCAAACCAGCTCAACCACCTGTGCAACCCCTGTAGCTCCAAGAGGATGTCCTCTTGCCTTCAATCCCCCAGAGGGATTTATAGGTATTTTTCCTCCGATTTCAGTTTGCCCTTCATGAGCTGCTTTAGCTCCTTCTCCTTTTTTAAAAAAGCCAATATCTTCTGATTGAACTGCCTCAAGAATTTCGAAAGCATCATGTAATTCTGCTACATCTATATTATCAGGAGTTTTTTTTGCCATTTTATATGCTTGATCAGAGCATATTCTTAATGCTTTTAGTGTTGTGAGGTCTTCACGTTCAAAAACTATATGAGTATCTGTTGCCTGTCCAATACCCGAAATTTGAATTGGAGTATCACAAAACTCTCGTGCTTTTTCAGCATTACAAAGAACCAAGGCTGCAGCGCCATCTGAAATTGGACATATGTGAAAAAGTCTTAAAGGGTCTGCAATAATTGGATTCACTTTATCATCTTCAAGAAAATCATAAATGCTGTTCCAATTTCCTCTACCTTTTTGAATAGCGCTTTTCATGATTTCTTCGATTGTTCGTTGAAAGTGAGCGTTTGGATTTAATGCTCCATTTTTATGATTTTTAATAGCAATATCAGAAATCCAATCTATCTTTGCATTATATTTTTCAAGATAGGCTCGCGTTAATAATCCTGCAAAAGAAGGAAGTGAAACACCATGGGGTCTTTCTGCTTCTGGATGAGTTAAAGTAGCAATGTTAGAAGTAATATAACCAGGAGTAGTGATATGAGTCATTTTTTCACCGCCAACTACTAAGACAATTTCACTCAACCCAGATGCAATTGCTTGAAAACCAGCTTTTATAGCTGAACCTCCACTCGCAGGTCCATTTTTAATATCATCTGCCGTAGCAGGAATTAAACTTATCTTGTCTACCAGAGCACTTGCAACTCCAGATATATTATTGAGAATCTCTGGACTCATTACACCCACATAAACCGAATCAAAGTCTCTATTGCTGGAGTTAGCATCTTCAATTGCCTTTAAAGAAGCTTCACATAAAAGGTCCATAAGTCCAGTATTTTCTAATCTACCGAATTTAGTATGCCCTACTCCAATAATTGCCACTTTATTCATAGTCATAAAGAATTATAGGTATTTAATAAACATTCTTAGAGGCCTTTAAGCTTCAATTATTCTGATAAATTAATATAATTCTATCTTCAATATTTATGAAATCTGAATTTAAGATATACTTAAGAGGTTAAAATTAAATTTGAGATAATTTTTTTTCTAATGCTTGTTTCAATAACGGTACTATTATCTTAAAATCACCTACTATACCATAATCGCATACATCAAATATAGGAGCATTAGGATCTTTATTAATGGCAATAATCTTTTTACTACTTTTCATCCCAACTAAGTGTTGAGTTGTTCCTGATATACCACAGGCAATATATATATCCGGGCATACTACAGTTCCACTCTGCCCAACTTGACAGGAATGCGAAATCCAACCGGCATCAACAGCAGCCCTACTAGCACCTACTGCAGCATTCAACACTTTAGCTAATTCATGAATGATTTGAAAATTCTCTTCACTTCCAATGCCTCTGCCACCAGAGACAATTATATCAGCTTCATCGATAGGTTTTACGTCAGTAACCATTGTCTCAACTTTCTCGATTATTTTTGTCTTAAGTTGATTTGGATCTATATTAACGGATAACTTAATGATCTCAGGTTGATTTTTCTCCTGTATTTCAGCCTTATCCATAACATTTGGCCTTACTGTTACTAGTTGAGGTCTTGTTTCAGGACAAATTAAATCAACTAGGTAATTTCCGCCATATACTGAGCGTGTTTGAATTAAATTTCCTTGCTGAATGTCTAAATCTATACAATCTGCTGATAAACCAGTTTCTAATTTTGCCGCGAGTCGTGGAGCTAAATCCTTCCCAATTTTAGTCGCAGGAAATAAAATGATGTTAGGATGATATTGCTCAATCAGATCTAAAAGAATTAAGGAATATGTTTCAGTTAGATATTCTCCCAAAATCTCATTATCGCTTAAGTATATCTTATCTATACCATAGGAACATAAATCTGCTTTGATTTTTGATAAATTATTTCCGAGTAAAACTGCACATACATTTTCCTTTGATTTTGTTGCGAGTTCCTTTGCTTTTCCTAGTAATTCAAAAGAAACGCCTCTAATAACATCCTTCTTAAGCTCAATAAAAACCCAAATATCTTTATTCTCTGCCATGATTAAATCACCTTATCTTTTGATAACAAACCCATTAATTTTTCAACGGCTACTTCTGGTTCTTCAGTTATAATAATTCCTTGTTCTCTTTTTGGGGGCTCATAGAGTTTTACAATTTTAATAAGGGATCCGTTAGATCCGAATTTATTTACGTCACCGCCTATAATTTCTGCATTCCAAATTTCAAAAGGTTTTTTATTGGCAGCTAAAATTTTTGGTAAGGGTGGTATGGAAGGTTGGAACGAGGAAGGAGGGATGCAAGTAACTACTAAAGGGAATGTGGATTCAATTATATTATAACCATCATCTGTTTGAGCTTTTACAATAAGTTTCTCATTCTCTATTTTTTCAACATTTTCAACATATGTTACTTGAGGAATATCTAATAGAGCAGCTAATTCGGGTCCAACTTGCCCTAGACTCGTGTCAAAAGAGGAATTCCCACAAAAAATCATTTTATAAGCATTGATCTTTTTTATAGCAGCAGCAAGGATGTTAGAGGTAGCATAGACATCAGAATCATCAAATTCCTCATCGTTCAATAATATTCCTTTATCCGCACCCAAAGCTAAGCATCTCATTAGTGTGCTTTTTGTTTCAGGTTTTCCTATAGAAAGAGCAATGATCTCTTCACCCTTCTTTCTTATTTTAATAGCTTCCTCTAAAGCGAATTGATCAAAGGGATTTATTATTGTTGAAACCCCCTCCTTCAAAACTCTATTTGTAGTTAGATCAATTTTGAGATCATTAGTATCAGGAACCTGCTTAACACATACAATAATTTTGTTCATGATTGTGAACAACCGTTAAAATTAAGTTTCTAATTAAAACTAAAACGAATTAATATAAAAGATATTAAAAATATAAAAAAAAGTTATTGGATATTACTTATAAGACGTTAACTCCTTCCCAAGAAGCTCTCTTGCTACTATCATTTTCATAACTTCGCGAGTGCCTTCTGCTAATGAAAAGGATCTTACTGCTCTCCATGCCGCTTGATCTGGGCATTCTCGAGAATATCCAAAAGCCCCTTGCCATTGAATTACATCATTAATAGCATCACAAGCCCAATCAGAAGCAAACATTTTGGACATAGCTACAATTTTACTTGTTTCGAATCGGTTTCCTTTTCCTTCTTGTTCTAAATCTATTGCTCTCAGTGCTTCATAACCTAATCGTTTTAGCATTTCCAGTTTTGTATAATGTTCAGCTAACCTGAAATTAATCTCTTGGAACTTTCCTAAGGGTGTTCCAAATACTTTTCTTTCTTTAACATAATTCATACCATTTTCGAGCGATTTTAAACCTGCGGCTGCACAAATAACAGCAATTAAAGCTCTAGCATATTCATAGCCTTCATGAATAATATAGAATCCTCTATTTTCCTCCCCAAGTATATAATGTTTTGGAATTTTTACATTGTCAATCGAAAATCCTCCACAAGAAATTCCCTCTCTGCCTAAGTCATCAATATAAGTAGGTGTAATCCCCTCTGCTGTTAAAGGTAAGTAAAATACTGTCATCCCCCTCGAACCTAAATCAGTAGACTGATGAGCAATAGTAATATGACCTCCGCCATTATTTGCAGCTTCCCGAACACCACTTATATACATTTTTTCTCCATTAACAATAAATGAATCTCCATCTTTCTTGATTGAGGTTTTACCTCCAATTACATCAGTTCCACCACTACTTTCAGTAGTAGCAATTCCTAAAAACCAATCTCCTGCACATGTTTTTGGAAATATCTCTTTTTTCGCTTCTTCAGTTCCATACTTATTTAATAAGAATCCCCAGGCTGCTTGTACAAGATAAAACACGCAAGTAGAGCCCGTACAATCTCCTTTAGCTAATTCTTCAGCTATGACTCCTGCAGTAACAGCATTCAACCCAGATCCTCCATACTCAGGATCAGCTGTACATGTAAGTAATCCCAACTCTGCCATCCCTTTAATAACATCCTTTGGGATCTCCTTGTTTTTCTCCATATCGAGAGCGATTGGTGCGATTTTTTTCTGAGCGAATTCTTTTACACTTTCTCGGATTAATTCCTGCTCTTCAGTAAATTCTATCATATGATTTAAACCTAAAATTTGATTATTTTTCTAGTTTAATATGAATAAAATTCAATCTAAAACTTTAAACTTACTTAATTTTGAAAACTAAAAGAAAAAATAAAAAGAATTGATTTTTCTTATTTTGGGTGTTCATTCCTTACAATGGTTGCACCACCCATTCCTAGCCCTACACACATTGACGATATAGCATATTCCTCACCGGATTTCTCCAATTGATGAACATTTGAGCCAATTAAGCGGCATCCAGTCATCCCAGTGGGATGTCCTAGCGCAATAGCTCCTCCCCATGGATTAAGTCGCTCATCATTCCATTCAAACCCTAATTCATAACAACTTGCATACACTACTGGACTAAAAGCTTCATTAATTTCTATAAAAGACATATCATCTAATGTCATATTTGCACGTTTCAAAACTTCAGGGATCGCTTTTATTGGCCCAGTTAGCATTAAAACGGGATCTGTTCCAACTACTGCAAAATTGACTATACTAGCTCTTATTTTAAAACCATATTCTTCAGCTAAAGCTCTAGTCATCCATAATTGTGCTGCAGCACCATCAGTTGTGGGACAACTATTACCTGCCGTAAGGAATGCCTTGCTCTTTCTTCCCGCGATTGTTCTCAAGCTCGCTAGTTTTTCCATTGATGTACTAGGACGGGGAGTTTCATCCTTTTCTGTTAGTACTGATAGGCTAGGATCTTGAGCAATTTCGTTCTTATCATCTAGCATGGGATTACCATTCTCATCTAGTTTTGGACACCAGATTGGTTCAATTTCAGTTCCTCTTTCATCCCAGGTTGAGCATGACTTTCTGTGAGAATGCAAGGATAATCCATCTAATTCATTTCTAAAATCTTCCAATGATTTTCCAGACTTTTCCATCCAGACTAAACCAAGATAATGAGCAGCAGTGATCTGATCTGCCATTTGGGCTTTATATTCCTTTGCTTTCTCAACCACTTCGGGATTCGATTGGATTTTTTTATTAAGGGGTATCATAACCGCTTTATTTTGCTCTCTATCAAAAATATAGGTATCTGACATGATAGGATATTTATTTTGGACCTCTACACCTCCACAGATAACAGAATCATGAATTCCGGAGGCAATAGCTTGCCACGCAGACATAACTGCTTGAGCACCACTAGCACATTGTCGGTTAATAGACATTCCCGGTACACTTACAGGTAAATGGGAAGCTAAAGCAGCTGTTCTCCCAATATCCAAGGCACAATCCCCAATTTGACTATTACAAGCAACAATGGAATCACCAATTAAGTTTGGATCAAATTTAGTACGGTTTAAAATTGTTTGGTAGCAATGAACAACTAAATCATCTCCTCGATGCCATACAATCGTACCTCTTCTTTTTCCCATAGGTGTTCTCACATAATCTACAAGAACCGGCTCTCGACTAGGATCCTTGAAGTATTTTTCATACAGACTTATTGGATTTGTCATAATTTCTCAATTTTTATGATTTTTCTAGAGTTAAATGAAATCAAATTAATTAATTTTATTTATAAATACGAGGATGTTAAAAAAAAAAACTTATAAAATAACTAGGTTAAATGTCTTTAAAACATATACAGATTCTCCATACCTATTATCAAATAAGAAGGTTAAATTGTTGTATCCTGGGTCTAAACCAATGATTGTTCCATTAATACCATGTGGGCGCACACACATGGTTACAGGATCGGATCCCGCCTTAAAAATTTCCTTTATAGTTATAGTATTTTGAATTAACAACAATTCCATTCTAAAATGATTGGAATCTAAGTGTGGAAGACAGTAACTAGATAGATTCTGATGGAAAAAAACAGTTCTGTTAATTATATTAATTTTTGTATCCAATGGTGCATCTATATCACAAGAATTAACTGAAAAATAAACACATATACTCCCATCACAATTAGATCTATTCCCATTCCTGGTTTCTGATATATAAAAACCAATAGAAATCCCAACAATAGTAAAACTGAGTATAATTGTTAATATTAAGATTAACTGATTTTTTTTTAGAATTTTAAACACATCTCCAATGATTATAAATAGTTATAAATAGTTTAACATTGAAAAATAGTAAATTTGAATTATTGAAAAAGATTAATCATCATGGTGAAAAATTTTGTTAAAGGGTATCCATTTTTTATTGACATACACCTGTAATTATACATGTGACCATTGCTTTTTATATTGTGGTCCACATTCTCAAGGAACCTTTACCATAAAGCAAATTAGGGAAGTATTGAGTGAAGCTAAGAAAATTGAGTCTGTAGAGTGGATTTATTTTGAAGGTGGTGAACCTTTTCTTTATTATCCTATAATGGTAGAAGGGATCAGAATCGCAAAGAAAGAGGGATTCAAGGTAGGTATAGTTACAAATTCTTATTGGGCAACTAGTATCGAGGATGCTGAAATTTGGTTAAAAAGCCTCGTAGAATTAGAGATTGATGATTTAAGTGTAAGTAATGATAAATTCCATTATGAAAATATTGATGAAAGTTTATCCAAAATTGCTGAGAAGGCATCTAAAAATTTAAAATTACCGGTAGGGACGATATGTATTGAAGAACCAACCGTTGAAATTGATAAAACTCAAGAGAAGGGAGAGCCTGTAATTGGAGGTGGAGCAATGTTTAAGGGGAGGGCTGTTGAGAAATTAATACAGAGTTTACCAACAAGATCATGGGAAAAGTTTATAGAATGTCCGTATGAAGATTTTAAAGGTCTTGGAAGGATCCACGTTGATCCATTTGGAAATGCCCATATTTGCCAAGGATTAAGTATAGGTAACTTTTGGAAAACACCTTTATCAAAATTAATTAAAAATTACAGTCCAGATTCACATCCCATATGTAAAGCATTAGATATGGGGGGCCCTGTTCAACTAATTCGTGAATTTGATGTTGAGCATAAAGATCAATATGTTGATGCCTGCCATCTCTGCTATTTAACAAGATTAAATTTACTAGATAAATTTCCAGAATATCTTACTCCAAAACAAGTATATGGAGTAGGTTAGAATAAAGAACTAAATTTTTTTTTTACATTTTTGGAGTGTTACACTAAAATGTTAAATACATAATCTAATGTGTTTTATTGGTAGAGATTTGGTTACCTATTTTTCCTCAAATCATGATATGGTGATAATATATGATTGAATCAGATGTAACTTCCAAAATTTTTCAAGATAATTATGAATTAATCACAGAAAATATAAGTGAGTTAATTTTCGTTATAAATAAAAGATATCAAATAGAATACATTAATAAGATTCCTGTAATGAAGTTTTTGGGTTATAATAGTGATAAATTAATAGGAAATTCTTGGCTAAATTATGTATACGATGAAGATCTCCTGTTTACAATTAAATCACTGGAGGTGTGTAATGGAGGTAAAATAAGTACTCAAAAATTGAGACTAGTACATAAAAATGGTAACCCCAGACAATTTCAAGCTAAATTTAGCCTAATTAAAGGATATACTGAACAAGAAAATATATTACTAATATTAAAGGATATACCTGAAAAATCCGAAGATAATATCTTTAACAATCCTGAAGAGAAATTTAAGGTCATTACAGAAGCAGTTCCTTTAGGAATATCCATTACAACTCCAGAAGGAAAAATTATCGAGTGTAATTCAGAAGTAATTAAAATGTTTGGGTATAACACAAAAGAAGAATTAATGAAAACACCGGTTATAGATTATTATTGTAATCCGAAAGATAGAGATATTTTCTTAGAACAACATGAAAAAGGGATTGTAAAAGATTTTGAAGTGCAATTTAAACGTGCTGATGGATCGATTTTTTGGTGTTTACTTAGTTCTGTTGAACAAAAATTTGGGGACCAGCAAACTTTTATTAATTCATTTCAAGATATTACAGAGCGTAAAAAAGCTGAAATTAAAATTCAACAAAGTCAATCTGAACTAGCAGCAATATATGATTATATTCCTTTAGCAATTATCATTGTAGATAATGAACGAAGAATAAGAAAAATCAATGAATTCGCATTAAATCTAACTGGTCGTAAAGAGGAAGAAGTTAAAGGTATGTACGGTGGTGAAGCACTCCGATGTTTAAATTCAATTAAACATCCTTTAGGTTGTGGCTACAGTCAAGACTGTCATGAATGTGTGATACGCAATACTGTTCTTGACACGCTTAAAACTAAAACTCCTCATATAAATATAGAAGCTAATCTTTATCGTACACCTAGAAATGAGTTTGATGAAATTCATTTTCTTTTTTCTAGCATCCCAATAAAAATTGAGGGGGAGGATCTTGCCTTGGTTAGTTTTATTAATGTTACAGAACATAAATTAGCTGAAACAGCTCTACAGGAAAGTGAAGCAAGGTTAAGAGCTGCTATTGAAAGTTTACCTTTCGATGTGTTCATTATTAATGAGGATGGGTATTATGTAATGCAAAATAATGCTTGTAGAAAAAATTGGGGTGATATAGTTGGAATGAGGCCAGAAGATGTAGCAAGCAATAAAAATACTTTGGAAATCTGGGAAAATAACAATTCAAGAGCCTTTTCTGGGGAAATAGTTGCTGGTGAAGTAAGTTTCGAAGTAAATGGAGAATTAAGATACCAATATAATATAATTACACCAATTTACTTTGATAATCAAATCAAAAATATTATTGGAGTAAATATTGATATTACAGATAGAGTAATTGCTGAAGCAGAATTGGATAAAGTTTCTGAACGTCTAAAATATCTAGCAACTTCTGGTCCTGCAGTTATATACACGGCTAAACCATTTGGTGACTATGGGGTTACCTTCATAAGTGATAATGTGAAAGATTTAACAGGTTATACCTCAGAAGAATTTACCAATAATACTGAATTTTGGATTAATAATATTTATCCCGATGATAGAAATATCATATTTTCAAAACTTTCAAAATTAAAGAAGAAAAAATCATTAGGATATGAATATCGGTTCAAGTTCAAGGATGGAATATACCATTGGATACGCAATGAATCAAAATTAATTTTTGATAAAAAAGGAAATCCTCTTGAGATGGTTGGTTCATGGTCAGATATTACTTGGAGCAAGAAATCAGAAGAAAGGTTACAATATCAAGCTCAATTAGTAAAAAATGTATCTGATGCAATCGTTTCTACAGACCTAAGTTTTAGAATAATGTCCTGGAACAAAGCTGCTGAACTCATATATGGTTGGAAAGCTGAGGAAATATTAGGTAAAAAAGTCATGAAAACTATTACTATTAAATATCCATATGATGAGCCAAAAGATGTTGTAAAACAAGTTCTAGAGCAAGGATCCTGGAAAGGAGAGGTAATTCAGCCACGGAAAGATGGTACTTTGATAAATATATTAGCATCAGTCTCCTTGGTTAAAGATATTACTGGGAAACCTATTGGAGTCGTAGCAATCAATCATGATATTTCAGATAGAAAAGTTACTGAAAAAAGGTTAAAGGAATCAGAAGAGAAATTTAGAAATATCGCCGAACAATCTTCTCTAGGTTTATTAATTCAACAAGAGAAATTAATCAAATTTGCTAATGCAGCAGTAGCAGATATCACTGAATATTCATTAGAAAAAATTAAAAATTGGTCATTTAAAGATATAAAGAGGATAATTCATGAAGAAGATTTACCAATCCTCATTAATAAACTAGAAAATCTAGAACAGAAGGGAGATCAATTTTCTGAGCAATTTGAATGCAGATTTATTACAAAAACAAGAAAATTAAAATGGGTGGAAATAATTGCTAAACCAATAATTTTCATGAAAAAAAGAGCGATTTTTGCTTCTCTCGTAGATATTACAGCTAAGAAAAATTTAGAAGATGAGTTAAAAGAAATAAGCAGATTGAAAACTGAATTGTTAAGCAGAACATCCCATGAACTAAAAACACCTCTAGTTTCAATCAAAGGATATGCTGATTTGTTATTAACTCAACATTATGAAGAACTTGATTTCTACACAATCTCAATATTGCATGAAATCAAGCAAGGTTGTTCTCGCCTTGAGTCCTTAATAAAAGATTTGTTAGAAACTTCAAAACTTGAATCGGGAGAAATTGAATTAATTAAAACTGAAGAGGATTTAGCATTTTTAATTAGATTTTGTGTTAGAGATTTAAAGGGACTGGTAGAAATTCGAAACCATGAATTAATTTTAGATATAGAAAATAATATGATTACTTATTTTGAAAAAGAAAGGATTTATGAAGTAATTATTAATTTAATAAGCAATGCAATAAAATATACGCCCAAAAATGGAAAGATTTTGATTAGGTCAAAAACCCAAGGCAAAAATTATATAATATCTGTTCAAGATACAGGTATTGGTTTAACAGAAGAAGAAAAGGGGAAGATTTTCAAAAAGTTTGGAAAAATCGAGCGGTATGGGCAAGGATTAGACGTTATTTCTGAAGGTTCAGGTTTAGGTCTTTACATTTCAAAAAAAATTATAGAACTTCATGGAGGCAATATGTGGGTAGAATCTGAAGGAAGAAAAAAAGGTTCGACTTTCTATTTCTCATTACCAATCATGAAGAGTTAAAGGAAATTTCCTAATATTTTTTGTTTTCAAAAGGATTCAAATAATCAAACCCTATTATTGTATTATAATAATGTTTTATTTCTTGATTTGTCAATGTATAAAATGAGGTTAATCTAAAATGGTATATATAGATAAGAAAAAATTAAATACTCTATTCAAGTGGTATATGCAAGAAGTAGGCGAATCCTTAATATCTGTGTTGTTAGTGAGCCATGATGGATTAGTTGTAGAGATCTTAACACGAGACTTGGAAAATATAGAAGAAAAGAAATTTGTAGGCGCTTTTAGTTCATTAGTCGAAGTTATACTTAAAAAAATCACTCAGGATTTTGATATTGGTACTTTTGGTGCTGGTACTTTTGATACCGATAAATTTAGGTTTATATTTTGTGAATCGGGAACTGATCATGTATTAGTGTCCATTCTTCACCCAAGTGCTTATGTTGATGATGTTTTTCCATATACGTATTTAGCTGCTGATAAAGTTGCTCGAATAATCGATGGAGAATTACCAGTTAGTCCTGTTATTCCAAAGATCAAAAGACAGACAGAAGTAGACAAATTAAGACATAAAATGGAGTATTATCAAAAAGTTCCTCTTTCACCTAGCTATGTATATAAATTAAGCTTAATTGGAGACGGAGGAGTAGGAAAGACTAGTATGGTACAAAGATATGTGCATGGAATATTTAAAGCAGATTATAAAGCTACTATTGGAACTTTTATTTCCAAAAAGGAATGTGAGTTCGATGAATTAAATACATCTGTAAGATTCATGATTTGGGATTTAGCAGGACAAAGTCAATTTCAACGTCTTTGGCCAGATTATTTAACAGATTCACGAGCAGGGATCATTGTATATGACATTACCAACAGAGAATCATTTGAGAATGTGAAAAAGTGGTTTAATATAATAACTGAAGTAGCTTTTGAGAACATTGTTTTAATTTTAGTAGGAAACAAAGTTGATTTAACAGAAACAAGGGAAATTTCTACGGAAGAAGGGATGGAATTAGCAAAGAGTTTAGGAGTTTATTACATGGAAACCTCAGCAAAAACTAATGAAAATATTGATGATGTATTCGAGTGGGTTGCGCTTCAGATAATTAATATGAAGGTAGAAGAAGTTAAAGATACTATTCTGGATAAACAAATTGAGGAAGGTACAAAATTTATTATTTCAAGCCGTCAATTAAAAACTTTGAATCAATACTTTTCTAAACAATTGGATTATTGTATTGGAAAAAGTGACACTAACGAGATTATAAAATATTTAGATCTCCTTAATGCTATACAAAAAAACCAGATATAGGTTATTATTTTAAATCTTTTGCATCAATGAACAATCCTGGTTTAAATGGCCTTGCTTTTTTTGATCTTTTCTTAGGATCAAATTCAGAGTTTATAATAATAATAGCACTTACCCGTTTTTCTATATAAGATCTATATTGTTCTAATAAAGTTGCTTCTGGCTGTTCTGGTAATTTTTTCTCCCATGTCCGATCATTTATTTGGCTTTTTATATAAGGTATCAGTTGTTTATTTCTCATTAATTCAGCATCTTCTTTAATTTTGGAAATGATTGACTTGAAATCACCATTCATCAATTGAATATCCTTAAATACTTTATATTGCCAAGTAGGTGCAGTATAGATATAAATATTCTCCATGTTCTTAGTCTTTATTATCTTTTTTATGTTGAAAATATCCTCAACTACATTAGTAATGTACTCAAATTCAATTTCAAAGTCAATGTTAATATATTTTTTATTAAAGTCGCCCCAAATTTCCATTGATATAAAAGTTTTATTTCCCGCTAATTCCCATAATTCTTCGCAGATATGAGGAACTGTTAATGAAAGAATTTTCAACCAATCTGGATATATTATTTTGAAAACAATAAGAAAATCATCAGCATCATCAGTATCTCTCGTAAATTCTTGTAGTAAATTAAAAACTTCATAAAATGAGATTTGAAGATACTTTCTTATATTATATTCTTCCAAGACTTTATCTGTTTGAACAAGTTTTGTAATAATTTTGGACAATAATACTTTGGCATACTTAGTTTTGATATCTTTAAATTTGCCTTCAAGATTCTTGGTTAGCTTTATATATTTCAACATAAAGTTATAAAATTTTTGTATATGATTTCTAACTGATTCTATTTCCTTCTTTCGAAAATCCATATAAGCACTAAAGTCAGCACTATGAGATATATAAAACCTGAATAAGTCAGCACCATATTTCTTCTGAATTTCTGCGAGAGAAATTACATTCCCTTTAGATTTACCCATTTTCTGTCCTTCTATTATCAATGGCTCAATTAAGGATATCATCTTTGGCCAATGTTTCTCTGGAAATATTGCTACATGATGAAAAATAAAGAAACTTAGGTGGTTAGAGATATGCATTATTGCTGTATGACGATGATCAACAGGATACCAATAAAGGAACTCTTTTTGTAATTCTTGAAGTATGTTTTTATCTATTTTCAGTGTGGTACTTAACAATTCTAGTTCTCCCTTTTCTAAAAAGATATAGTCGAATAATTCTGGAGTTAATTGTTCTAAGTTGATTTTGTATTCTTTCAATTTGTGTATAATGGTATAGAAAGCCATGTAGATTGTCGAATCACTTAAAGATTCTATAATCCATTCTTTATCAAAAGGTAGTTTTGTACCTAATCCTCTCTTGCGAGCACATGGTCGCTTTTCAAGCCAATTGAATATATGTTCGAAATTTAACCTATACTTTCTAGGTACAATTTGCATACTATTTAAGCATTTAAAAGCCTTTTCTTTCCAATCTAATGCTAAAAAATTCAAGAACCATTGGTCTTTAAGAATAGAAACGATCACTTGTTCCCCGCATTTACATTTCAGGTTCTTAGTAATCGGAATATATAATTTGTCTGCTTTAGTCTCATTTATTAAATCTTCAGAAACCTGTCTAGCAGCATCGCTTACTGCCAATCCTTGGTATTTTCCACATTTTTCATTTAACACCCCATTGTAAAATTCGTCTTTATAGTTCTCACTAGTAGCTAAATCTAACTTTTCTACATCCTTTTGGGAGGTAACATTATACCTTTCACAATACACTTTAGCAGGGAAATCTTTAATTCCTTTTAAATCAATTATCTCGATTGGGTATATTAACTCAATTTCTCTCTGATTCAAATTAAATTTTTTAATTAAATCCTTATTTTTTTGTAAATCTATAAGGGCTATGTAATCGTATGGTGCGTGAGCGGGAACCGAATATACTACCCCTGACGCTATGGAAGTATCAACAAAATCTCCAGGGAGAATTGGTATGGTTTTTAGGCCAAATACATCCATTGCATTCTCTCCAATTATTTGATTTCCCCTAAATTGTTCTAGAATTTCTATTTTTTTATTCTGGCTTTCAAATAGAAAAACAGCTTCTTGAGATACAAACCAAATTTCATCATCTACAGAAGCTTTAACGTAATTACCTGTAGGGTTTATCCAAATGTTAGTGACCCCATATATCGTTTCAGGTCTTAGCGTTGATGCAACCAAAAATCCATCATTAAAGGGAAATTTAATACAGATATACTCATTAATGTTTAAATCTAATTCGTCTCCACTTGATATATCATCTTCCCCAACTGCGTTTTTATCTCGAGGACAATATAAAATCGGATATTCTCCTTTTTCTATATACCCCTTCTCATTTAAATGGTGGTATTGCCATTCAATAAATTTATTATATGTTTTATCCCCAGTAGTAAATTCTCTTCTCCAATCCAAACTCATCCCAATAGATTTAAAATCAATTTTTATTGTGTTAGAAAAATATTTTACGATATTCCAAGGATCTTTAAACGATTTTACAATTTCTTCCACTTTCTTCGAGTCATTTGTGTGTAAGTAGACATATTCTTTCATTCGATCTATTGTTTCTTGATCTTTTCTCTCTATTGAAGATGATATTGCTAAGACAGGAGTTCCTGTAATATGGAACGCCATTGGATATAAAACATTATAACCTTTAGCTCGATAATACCTTGCAAATACATCCCCATTGACAAAACTCCTTCCATGCCCAATGTGAGAAGGTCCAGAGGCATAAGGATATGGAGATGTGATAAATTTTTTTCTCAATTTGGGATTTGGGGTTCCTTCAAAAATTTTTTCTTTTTCCCATCTATCCTGCCACTTTTTCTCTATCTTTTGAGGCTGATACACTTTTCTTCACATGTTAAATTTAATTTTCTTTTTTGATTTTTTTTTATAGATTATAACTCTATGACCTAGTAATTATAAAAATGCCAACAAAGCGAACAAATCTGTGGTATTTTTAAAAGGATAAGGACATAGAGATTTGTGTCGCTTATAGTAATAAAACTGTGAGTAATTCATCTAAAAGTAATTTTTCTTTTAAATAATACCTGAAAACAGTTTTATTTAACATCATTATTATTGAATTTATATTCTTTTTTTTATTAAAATATTTCTAGATACCTCATCCCTGTAAAAATAATATAATGTAAATGGTTAAATATTTCTTTTTTTTTCTAAGGTTTGCATAGTAAATTTAATTTTTATAAAATAAACCTAACTCGGTTGAGAATATTTTGAAGGAAAATTACGACAACTACAAATTTTTAGACGTTTCTGAAGGTATGTATAAGAATATAATTGCTAACCTCATGGATATAATTATTGTGTTAGATTTAAAAGGAAATTTCTTATATGTGAGCCCTCAAAGTTATGATATCTCTGGATTTAAGCAAGATGAACTCATAGGCAAAAGTGGTTTTACTTTTATGCATCCTGATGACATACAAAAAGCAGTTGCAGTATTAGCAGAAGCAATAAAACACAGAAAAAAAATCTATATAGAATATCGGACAATCCATAAAGAAGGACATTATATAGCTGTAGCAGCTAGTGGAAGAATAGTAGAAATGGATGGGAAACCCAGAATTTTTGCTATAGTTAGAGATATCTCAGAACAAAAAAGATCAGAAAAACAGTTAAAAGAAGCAGAAAAGCGATATAATCACCTTATCGAAAATGCTATGGAAGGATTATGGGCAATAGATCCAAATGCAAATACAATTTTAGTTAATCCAAGTATAGCAAGAATTTTAGGATATTCCGTCGATGAAATGCTTGGTAAAAGTGTATTTTCCTTTATGGAGGATAACGAGAAGAAAAAAACTGAAATAGCGATTGAAAGAAGGAAAAAAGGTATTTCTGAAGACCGAGATATTGAAATGATTCATAAAGATGGCAAAAAAGTTTATTTACGGTTACGATCTTCCCCAATCTTTGGGAAAAATGATATTTATGAAGGTACCATCGCATTTGTTTCAGATATAACTGAAAGAAAGAGAACGGAGAAACTATTAAAAGAATCTGAAGAAAAGTTCAGAAATATTGCTGATCAGTCATTTATGGGAATAGCAGTAATTCAAGATGGATTATATAAATATTTTAATAAAAGAATTTCTGAAGTCAACGGTTATTCTATGGATGAAATAAGAAGTTGGACTCCTAATGAGTTTGCCAAAATCATACATCCAAACGATAAAGATTTTGTTTTAGAACAAGCTACAAAAAAACAAGCAGGTGATCCTGATGTTGAAAATCAATATGAATTTAGGATAATTCGAAAGGATGGAGTAATTAGGTGGCTTGATATTTTTTCAAAGACAATCATTTATGAAGGCTCTCCCGCTGATTTAGTGATGACGCTTGACATTACTGACAAAATAGAAGCTGAGCAAAAAATAAGAGAATCAGAAGAAAAGTTCAGAATAATAGCTGAACAATCATTCATGGGTGTATTAATAATTCAGGATGATAAAGTGGAATATGTAAATAAAGCTTTACTTGATATGTTTGAATTTTCAGAAGATGATATCAAAAACTGGACAAAAGATAATTTAATAAAGCTAATTGAGCCAAATGATCTTGAATACTTAAGGAATTATCGAAATAAACTACGTCAGGGCGACCCTAATACAAAACCCTATTATTCTTATCAAGTCTTCACCAAATCTGAGAAAAAGAAATGGATTGATCAATTCTCAAAAGAAATAATGTATAAAGGAAAATCCGCTGAATTAGTGACAATTATGGATATTACAGAAAAAAAAGAAGCAGAACAGGAACTGGTTAAGTTGAATAGTTTAAAATCAGAATTGATGCGAAGAACTTCTCATGAATTGAAAACACCTTTGGTGTCTATTAAGGGATATGCGGATTTATTATTAAGTGTACATAGAGACAGTCTAGATGATTATGTTATTGCTTCAATTGTTGAAATTAAGCAAGGATGTGAACGTCTTGAAAGCCTTATCCAGGATATCCTAAATACAGCTGAATTAGAATCGGGAACAATTCAACTTAAAAAAGTTGAGGAGGATTTATCTTTTTTTATAAAATTGAGTGTAAGGGAGTTACGAGGGTTGGCTAGTTTAAGAAATCATAAGATTAATTTAAAAATTAAAGATAAAATGATAACTTATTTTGAACCAGAGCAAATCCATCGAGTTATAAGTAATCTTATAAATAATGCTATAAAGTATACTCCTCCAAATGGTACTATCGAAATTGATTCGGAAGTTAAGGGTGATTTTATTGTAGTATCAATAAAGGACAGTGGGATAGGAGTTACAAATGAAGAAAAGAAAAGATTATTTACTCAATTTGGAAAGATTGAAAGGTATGGTCAAGGCCTTGATATCATCTCTGAAGGATCTGGGCTTGGATTATTTATTTCAAAAAAGATAATTGAATTACATGGAGGGAATTTATGGTTGGAATCACGAGGAAGAGGTAAAGGTTCAACTTTTTATTTTTCTCTTCCAGTAATCTCAAATATTATTGAGTAAATTTAATATTTTCAATTTCTATAAATTTCTTGATATATTTTTATTTATTATGGATTCTAAACAAAAATTCCATTCGAACAAGACGTCAATAAGGGAATTAGTTAATCAACGAAGACGTGGTAAAAATGTATGTTTCCCGATATTAGCTATTGATGCCTTATTAGAACCATTTAATATTTCTCTATTTAACGAGAGGAAAGATCAATATTATTCTTATTTGGATGTGAGATCGAACCCAGAAAAGCAAATCGAGGTTAATGAGTGGATTCATAATAAAATTAGCGATGTTGCTGATATTCAGATTTTATCTCCTTTTATGGACTTAACAGAACTAGCACAAGCAATTGCAAATGTAAATCAATTTGGAAATGTGACTCAATTTTCTTCTACAGGAGCCATGGATATTAAACCATTTTTAATTCAAGAAGATATAGATAAAAATTCTTTAGAATTTCCAGATCCTCAGAGGGATTTTATTTTATCAAGAAATGGGAAATTTAGTAGATTGAAAAAGAATTCTTCAATCCTCAAAAAAAAAATTCTTATGGGATATGTTCCAGGACCTCTCACTTTAATAAATCAGCTAATTGGTCCTGCAGCTATTATGTTATTTGCTAAAACTAGTAAGTCAGAAGTAAATAAATCTATGCAGAATCTCTTAAGTAAATGGATTGATTATGCTATTAAAGCAATTAATGTATTTATAGACTACTTGATTGAAGAGGGCTACGAAATCATCTGTATTCTTGAACCACATGCTATGAATATTGAAAGTATACATTTTTCTAAATTTCTAGTAAAACCTATGAATCAACTGATAAAAAATATTAAAGATCAAAATAAAAGTGTTATTTTCCATGCTTGCGGTGACACAACAAAATTATTTAAACCATTCGCAAGATTAGAAGGTTTAGATGCATTTAACCTTGATGAAGATGTTTCACTTGAATATTTTGCGAAAGTCTTATCAAAGCGTTTGATGAAATTACCCATAATAATTGGTAACTATAATAATAAAAATATGTTTTTAGAAAAGAGCGGAATTCTTTTCCAAAATACTATTCTGATGCAATTATCTCATTGGCCACTTGAAAAAGAAATTAGTTACATTCCCGGTACAGGATGTGAAATTACATTATTAGATGTTAATCCCAATAAAGCGGTTGGTAAATTGAAATCTTTCTTAAAAGGATGTGATCCAAAAATCATGGGTGATTTAATTCGATATATCCATGAACATTATTGAATTATGGAAAGGGTGAGCTCGTGAAATTTGCAGTATATACTCCTAATTTTGGCAATTATAACAATCCACTTTATTTTGCTGAAATGGCTAAGGAAGCAGAAAAATATGGGTGGGATGGGTTTTTTCTGTGGGATCATATGGTGTTTATGGAAGGTTTAAATGTAAATGTCCTCGATCCTTGGATTTTACTTTCTGCTATAACAATGAAAACAAAAAAAATCAAGATAGGTCCATTAATCACTCCAATCTCGAGAAGACGCCCTTGGAAACTAGCTCGTGAAGTTGTTTCATTAGACCAGCTCTCTAACGGACGATTAATATTCGGTGTTGGATTGGGTGCCCCAGATTATGATTTTGTAACTTTTGGTGAAGAATTTGATAATACATTACGAGCGAAAAAATTGGATGAAGGTTTGGATGTATTACTTGGACTCCTATCAGGTAAAGATTTTAGTTATGAAGGAGATTATTATCAAATTAAAAATGTAAAATTTATACCTACACCAGTTAATAATAAAGTTCCGATTTGGGTTGCTGGAATGTGGCCAAATAAAAAACCCTTTCTCAGGGCATCCAAGTTTGATGGAGTATTTCCCATTCATGCAAACTGGCCTCAAGAATTAACTCCAGCAGAAGTAAAACAGATCATTAACTTTATAAATCAAAATCGAATGAATTCTAGCCAATATGATATTATTATCGCAGGAAATACACCAAATAATCCTTCTGAAGCATATAATGCTATAAAGCCATATAAGGAAGTAGGAGTTACATGGTGGTGTGAAAACATAAATCTTCTTAGGTTTAAGAATTCTACCGAAAAAATGATTGAAAGAATACGATACGGACCTCCTAAAGAACACATCTAAATGAATAATCTCAAGAGATACTTAAACATTGAATAGAATTTGGTTTAAAAGAGAATTGTTTCTTCTCGTAGGGAATTATCTTAACTAATGGTAAGAATTTAGCTAGATAAAGTGAAATTCCCCTAATTTCTTTATCATTAATGAAAAACTTTATAGAATTAAATTTGAGAAACCCAAATTGCTCCTTAGTTTCATGTAATGTTCCTATTTTTTTAGTACCTAGATATACTGAATTATTTACTTTAAAAAGATGATATTGATCCGAAATAACAGTCCCGACTTTGTAATGAGGGATTCCTCCATCTAATAAACAATAATCTTGATTAACAACTACCCTAATTCCATGAATAGGGGTTATCTTATAGTAGAACGATTCTGGAAATCTAACGAGTAAAAACTCAGGATGAACTTCTACAATTTCTACTGGAACATCCCTATAGTCTAACTTTTTTTTTACATCTCCTTGGTTTTCTTCTGTTTCAGATATTAAAGTGAAATTTTTCCCACCTCGAGCTCGGATAGCATCATCAGATGGCCTTACTTCTAGGTGTAGGTGTGGACTTGACCAGTAAGCAAAATAGCCATTTCGAATTGTTTTTCCTAATGGATCTGCAATATTTATCTCGTCCCCAACTCGAATGGATGGTTTTACATGCATTAATTTCCAAATTAATTTTGGATTAGATGGATTATTAATTAAAATCAAGAAATCTTTAGCAATTCCACCAATAAACTTAGGTTTTGGAGCGATCAAAGGTTTAATTTTCAATACTTTACCTGCAACAGGACTTAACACTTCATAGTTTTCTAAAGATAGATTCTGATAAATGTCTATAGCAAGTCCATGCTGATGTGCATAATAAGGTGATGTTCCTATACTGAAATGACCTGTTTCTGGTAATGAAATATGTAAATATTCAGTTCGAACAATATCATAAAATCCAGATTTTCTCATTTGAAAACTAAGATATTCCGAGGATTGGATAAAATTAATGACTTATTGTAAAAATACTTCTCTAATTAATTTGAAAAGTTCCATATTATAAATGATTTTAAAAAAAACTTTATATATTTTTTTACTAAATTATAAAAATAATTTCTAATATTATCATTGTACAATTTTGGTAGAAATTATTTACTTACTCTTTATGTAAATGATGAACTATGATCGATTTAGAATCAAGTGTTTTTTCTTTATCTGAATGTGAAGAACTAAAGAATCTGTTAAAAAATCCAGAAGATGATTTTCAAACAATTATTTCATTATTAGAAAAGAAGGTTGAAAAAAGAACATTAATCATTAAAGGTTCGGAGGAAAAATATCACTCTCTTATAACCGTTCTAACTAATATAGGATTTGGTATTGATATAATTTCAAAAGATTTTAAAATCTTATATCAAAATGAGGTATTGAGAGATACTTTTGGAGATTGCGAAGGTAAAATTTGCTATGAAAAATATATGGGTGAAGAAAGTAAATGTAGTTTCTGTCAAATGGAAGAAACATTAGAAACAAAGGAAGTTAATAGGAATGAATTAAAAGCAGTTGATAATAGAATATATGAAATAATATCTGCTCCTTATCCTAATTTTGACGGAACTTTTGATAAAGTACTTGAAATAATAATAGATATTACTGAAAAAAAAATAGTAGAACAAAAATTAATAGAATCAGAAGAGAAATACAGGATGCTCACAGAGCAATCTTTATTTGGCATTTTTATAATTCAAGATGGTATCTTTAAGTATATTAACCAGGGTGTTTCAGATATCATAGGTTATTCGGTTGATGAAATGTTACAGTGGACAGGATTCGATTTAGTAAAAACAATTTTTAGCGAAGATTTAGAGAGTATCATGAATCGTTTGAAAAGAAGTGAAATTGGCGATCTTGATGAACAGTCAAGTTCAGTGTTTCGATTAGTTACTAAAAGTGGAGATATCAAATGGGTTGAAGAATATAATAAAAGAATCAAATTTCAAGGCAAATTTGCAAGTATGGTGACATTAATAGACATTTCTAGCAGAATTCAATCTGAGCATAAATTAAAAGAATCAGAATATAAATATCGTCATCTATTCTATAATCTTCCTATTGGTATTTCTATATTTGATTCAAAGGGGAATTTGATTGAAAGTAATAACGTAATCTTAAAAAGACTCTCAGAATATGCTAATATCGAATTTACAGGGAAAAATTTTCTTGAAATAATTCCGTACTTCCAAAACACTGGACAACTTTTTAAATTATTTACAGAAAGATTTGAGATAGTAAGTAAAGGAGAAAATCCTGGAGCTGTCGAATTATATTTTAATACTAAACAAGGACAACGTATCTGGTTATATTGGAACAGTTCTATAATCGAAATTAATAAGGACGTGTTTATCCAAGTCATTATGCAGGATATTACGGAGCAAAAGAAGGTGGAGGAAAAATTAAGAGAATCTGAAGAGAAATTCAGAAATATTTCCGAACAATCCTTAATTGGAATTGGAATTATTCAAGACAATCTAGTAAAATACGTTAATAAGAAGTTTGCTGATATTTTTGGATATAAAGTAGAAGAAATGTTAAGCTGGTCACCTGAGGAATTCATGATAACTGTTCACCCCGAAGATAAGGAGTTTGTTCTTGACCAGGTAAAAAAGAAACAATCTGGTTTTGAAGATTATCTAGAGAATTATCAGTTTCGAGGTGTAAGAAAGTCCGGGGAGATTATCTGGATTGAGAATTTTACTAAAACTATGATGTTTGAAGGGAAACTCGCTGATTTTGTAGCATTTATCGAAATTACTGAACGAAAAAATGCACAACAAGAGTTAATTAAATTAAATCAATTGAAATCGGAATTACTCAGAAGAACGTCTCATGAATTGAAAACACCATTAGTCTCTATTAAAGGATTTACTGATCTCTTATTGAATGTGCATAGAGATAAACTAGATGCGATGGTGATATCTACTTTAAACGAAATCAAGCAAGGATGCCTACGGCTTGAAACTCTTATTTCTGATATTCTAAAAACAGCAGAATTAGAGTCAGGAGCAATTCGATTGAATAAAAACGAAGAAGATCTATCATTTCTAGTAAATGTTTGTGTAAACGAAATTAAAGGTTTTTCAACATTGAGGAATCACACAATAAATTTGAATGTGCAAAAGAATTTAATAACTCAGTTTGAAAAGGAGCAAATTCATCAGGTAATTAGTAATGTTTTAACTAATGCAGTCAAATATACTCCTCCTGGTGGTGTTATAGAAATCAAATCAGAAATAATTGATGATTTCATAGTTCTTTCAATAAAAGACAATGGGATTGGTTTCACAGAAGAAGAAAAATCAAGAATATTTAAACAGTTCGGCAAGATAGAGAGATATGGTCAAGGTCTTGATATAATTGCCGAGGGTTCAGGATTTGGCTTGTTTATTTCTAAAAAAATTATAGAATTACACGGTGGAGAAATGTGGTTGGAATCAAAGGGGAGAAAAATGGGTTCTACGTTTTATTTCTCACTGCCAATAATTCAAAATTAATTTAAATTGATGATAGTTGAAAAAAATTCCAAATTTTTTCGATTTTTTAAAAAGATCATTAGATTATTCTTAAAAAAGTCAAAGTTTATTACTTTAAGGTACTTTTTTCTAATTGATACTTTAGTAATTAAAGTATTTGAAAAGAAAATTTAAAATTGGTTTTAAAATTGGTTAAAGGAACAGTAAAATGGTTTAATAGCCGAAAAGGCTATGGATTTATAAGTTCTGAAGATGGTAACGATGTATTTGTTCATTATACCGCATTAAGCGGTAGAGATGATGAATATAAGACCTTAAATGAAAATGACAAGGTTGAATTTGAAGTTACTGAGGGCCAAAAAGGACCTCAAGCGAGCAATGTCGTTGTTACCGAAAAAGCTCCGCCCAACCCTTATAATAGAGGCGGTAGAAGAGATTTTCGCTTTTAATCGAATGAATTTAAGTAAATCAACAAGTAAATAAAATATAATATAAGAAGTTAATAATAATTAGTAAAAAATCTGTATTTGCGGTTATTATCGAATCTTCTCTTTTTTTTATTTTTTAAAAAAAATGCAAAATCCTAATATTGAGGTTCTTTTTTAAATTTAAGTAATTAAAGCAATTATGAATGATATAAATGGATATAGATAATATATACAGAGATACACCGGAAGATAAGATCCCTTGGAATTATGATACTCCTCCCGAATCATTAGTCGAGCTAGTTAAAAACCAGAAAGTTAAACCTTGCACTGCTATTGACTTAGGATGTGGTATTGGTAATTATTCTATATATTTAGCCAATGAAGGTTTTAGTATGACTGGAATTGATATTTCTGATTTAGCAATATCGATTGCGAGGAGGAAAGCAAGGGAACAAAAAGTGGAGTGTAGGTTTTTAGTTAAAGATCTTTTAGGTGAATTAGAAGATTTTAACGAAAAATTTGAATTTGCTTTTGATTGGGAGTTATTACACCATATTTTTCCAGAAGAAAGGAAAAAATTTGTAGAAAATGTATATAAATTATTAAATCCTGGTGGAAAATACCTCTCGGTTAGTTTTAGCGAAAAAGATCCTAGTTTTGGTGGCATAGGGAAGTATAGAGAAACACCATTAGGTACTCTATTACATTTCTCATCAAAACTAGAAATGAAGGAACTATTTGAACCATTCTTCAAGATAATTGAATTAAAAACAATTGAAATTAGAGGAAAACCTAAACCTCATATAGCAAATTATGTGTTCATGGAAAAGAAATAATATATTATAAAAATAGAAAATATTTATGTAGTTAAAAGTTGTTTCTGTTTTTTCACGTTTTCTTTCAATAGAATTATTGCTTCTTCACGTGCTTTTAGGAGAGACCTTTCTTTAATTCCTTCCATTTCTTCTGAAGGGAGAACTGTTTCTTTTAATACACTTTTATACAATAAATATTCATCTTTTCTGCTGATAAACGGTTCAACTTCTTGTTCATATATAAAGTTCTTGATAGCGGTATTTTTTCCATTGCAATTACCCTCTGTCAGATCAAAGCGGTTTTCATTATACACTAAGAAGCAATGAGTCATGGGTATGTAAGGAATGTTATATTTTGTCATTATATCATTTGCTCCCGTTGAAATCTCCTCTGTAAACTTATAAATGCCCACATGTTTATAAAGAGGTATACCTAATTCTTCAGCAAGACCAGCAATTATCGCATGTTTAGTAGTACAAGTACCCAATTCTTCAATAAAAAGAATCATCTTCTCTTCATAAGTTGTATTATAACCATACTCCATATTGTGTACATATTCACATGCTTCCTTGAATGATTTCACTCCAAGTCCCAGAAATTTCTTTGATATTTCCCCTTTAGGTGTTATTTCAGCATCTGGTAATTTATCATATGAATCCATAATAATGATTTAAAACACTGACTTTTAAAATAACTCTCTATATACTATAGAGAAATTAAACACTTAAATAATAAATAATAAAAATTAGATTAAAACGTAATATTATTTAGATCTAGATTTTCAGGCACTAATTTCCTACGTTCTAACCAAGAAATTTCATGTTTCAAATATCTCCAGGATATTTCACATTTTTCTTTTTGATTTTTTACTAAGGTTTCAAATTCCCAGGGATTAATTACTACTAAATCACCTTTTCTTATCCAAACTCGCTTTTTTATTTTGCCTCGTATACGTCCTATACGATGTTTTCCATCTTCGCAATAAACTCCCATCCGCTCTTGACCATAGATATCTGTAACTCGAGCAAACATTTCTCCATTTTTCCTATAAGGCATTTTTACTCGCGTTATTTCTGGTTGGGGATTTGGACCGTAGGTTCTTCTTCCTTTTTTTACTTGTTTTTTTTTCATTTTAGGCATAGATAATATCCACCTTTTTAAATTTAAATTGTAAACCCAATTTCCTTATAATACCAAAATTCAAATATAAACCAATTGATTTCTTCTCGAAAATTGGCAATAAATATTGTATAGAACTTCGCGGTAAGCGAATTAATATTTCAAGAATAAAATACTATCAATTATGCTATTTACAATCATTAAAGATAGTTTGATATTACATATGTAATTTATGGTTTTTGATTAAGACACATTTTTTTTTTATTCCCAAATTTCAACTAAAGAGAAAATATTTTGGTACCTAAACTTCCATTATATTTTCATTTAAAAAGAAAAATGCGTATATTATTATACTAAAAACATAAAACCAATTACTTAGGGCAAAATAAGTATATTGCTCTCAACACAAAAGTTACTATTCCATAATAGGTGATATAATTTTATTAAAAATCCCATCTAAATTATTATTATCATTCAATTTTAAAAAATTGGTGTAGAACTTAATGAAAAAATGGACGGCATTTATTATTGGTATAATTCTAGTTGTGATCTTTATAATCACCATGTTTGTATTACCTCCGTTACTAGATTGGCATTATCCTGATATAACAAGCTGGCAGGATTTTGTGGATTCTATTAGTACAGTAGAAGGTTTTGTTGTTGGGATAATTACTCAGGTGATTCCAATTATATGTGTAACAATTGGAGCGATTTTTCTTATAATTTTTGTTGTAAAATTAATTCAAGGTAAGGAATAAATTAATCAAATTTACTCTTTTTTTTATTATTATTAATTTTTTGATTATTGGGGATGTTGTAAGTACTGTGATTCCAAGTACAGAAATATCAACTTGGTTAGCTAAATATGGGGAAATGACAAAATATAGCAACTTCATTGTTAAAACGATTTCTGGTTATTTTGTTGCATTTTCTGATATTTTGGTTGAACAATTTGAAGGGAATTTGTCCAAGACCATGTGAACTCTGAAAATGTTTATCCACCTATGCTATGTTTAGAATTGAATAAGGGAGAATTAGAAATACAAAACGGGGCTCTTGAAATAATTAAAGATTATTCTGATGCGTTTATTTCCTTTTTTTTAAATATCGAACCAAATTAAAAAGGTTTAATAACTCTCAATGAATTAGAATGTATTACTAATCTATTTTTATAGCCAAAACAGAGGAATGAAATGGAAAATAAAGAAAAAATGAAAGCAATGATATACACTAGATATGGAGGACCAGATGTTTTTGAATTAAAAGAGGTTGAAAAGCCTGCTCCTAAGGATAATGAAATACTGGTAAAAGTATATGCAACAACTGTAAATGCAGCAACGCAATTAGCTCGAAGTGGTAGGCACCCTGATTCCAAGCCATAAAAAGGGAAATGTTGTAATAAATGTTGTGGAGTGATTGAAATATGAACGATGTGAAAATAATACTTTCATTCATATGGATAGCTACAATGTTATGTTATTTACTAGGTGATGTGCTGCGAATATTTGCTGGAGATTTCAAACCAGGGGAAATAGATGGTAAACCAATGACTCAGAGTATGACATTTGGGATAGCAATTATAATGGTTGTTCCTATTATTATGGTCATTTTATCTCTTATACTAGAATTTCCTGTTAATAGTTGGGTAAACATAATAGTAGCAATTGTCTTTTTCGTTTTTAACCTCGTTGGGATAAAGAGCTATAAAGCATATGATGTTTTTTTACTAATTGTAAGTTTTGTATTCAATACGCTTATTGTTTTGTGTGCGTGGACTCAATTATAAAATTTTTTTATGATTTGATTATGAAAGCAATTGTATGCATAAAATACGGACCTCCTGAGGTTCTCCAGCTCAAAGAAGTAGAGAAACCTATACCTAAGAACAATGAAGTGTTGATAAAAATATATGCAACAACTGTGACAACAGGAGATTGTGAGATGCGAAGTCTAAAATTTTCTGGTTGGTTAAAGTTCCTCATGCGATTAGGAATTGGGTTCAGAGGACCAAGAAAAAGCTTCTCTATATTGGGACAAGAGTTAGCTGGAGAAATCGAGTCAGTAGGTAGCGAAGTAAAATTGTTTAAGAAAGGTGACCCCGTTTTTGGAACGACGAGTTTTCATTTTGGATCTTATGCTGAATATCTATGTCTGCGTGAGAGTGAGATTTTGTTAATTAAACCTAACAACATGACTTATGAAGAAGCAACTACAATTCCTGTGGGAGGGCTTGAAGCAGTCCATTATCTGAGAGAAGCTAATATTCAAGAAGGTAATACCATGCTTTTAATTGGTGCATCTGGAAGTATTGGTACGATTGGGATACAGTTAGCTAAATATTACGGAGCTCATGTGACTGCGATTGGTAATCCTAAGAGTTTGGAAATGATGAAATCTCTAGGAGCAGATAAGGTGATTGATTACACTAAGGAAGACTTTACACAAAACAGTGAAACTTATGATATTATTTTTGATATTATCGGGAAGATTTCGTTTTCTAGTGGTTTACAATCGTTAAAAAAAAATGGGATTTATCTTCTAGCTAATCCAAAGATGACACTACTTAATCACCAAAAAAGAGAAGCAAAAAAAAAGGGCATAACATTAATAAGTAGGAATATGGACAATACGAAGGAAAGAACTGAGCAGTTAGAATTTCTTAAAGAACTGATTGAAGCTGGAAAGGTGATATCGGTAATAGACAGACGCTATCCGTTGGATCAGATGGTTGAAGCTCATAAATATGTTGAAACTGGGCAGAAAACCGGAAATGTAGTTATAAATGTCGTGCAAAATTCCACTTCAGACTGAAAGAATATTATTATTAAGAATTTTTAATTTATAGTAAATACAATAAAAATAATATAGATAAAAATGATGCAAAATTACAACACAACACTATATTATTTTTCAGGTACAGGGAACTCATTACATATAGCTAAAGCTCTTAAAGAAAAACTAAGTAATTGTGAACTTCTACCAATTGCGGGACTTATTAACCAAGATTCTATAACTGCCATATCGGAAAAAATTGGCTTTGTTTTTCCTGTATACACTTGGGCACTACCTAAAATTGTCTATGATTTTATTGAAAAGATTGATTTGAGTAATACAGAATATATATTTGCTGTTACTTCTATGGGTGGTTTTTCCAGGCAGTATGTAGCACCACTAATAAACAAATTATTAGAACCAAAAAACAAAGACCTCGATTTCGCATATAGTTTAAGAGTTTTTTCAAATAATATATGGGGATCAAAACGAATTAATCCACTTCCCTCAAAAGAAAAAAGAGAAAAGAGAATACAGAAAGCTGTATCAAAACTAGAAAATATTGCTGAAATAATCCGTAATAATCAAAAAGATACGGCAAGGAAAGTATCTTTTTATCCAATGGAAAAATCATATTCTTCCTTTATAAAAGATGTAAATACTATGGATGAGAAATATGATGTCGATGAAAAGTGTAATGGGTGTGGAATTTGTCAAAAAATCTGTCCTGTCGATAATATAAAACTCATAAATGAAAAACCTGAGTGGCAACATAAATGTCAAATGTGCACAGGGTGTCTCCATTATTGTCCTCAAAAAGCTATTCAATGGGGTGAATATACTAAGGATAGGGAGAGATATAATCATCCATATATAAAAGTGAAGGAGTTAATGAATCAAAAACACACATTGTAAATATAGAAAAAACCTGAGATGAATAATATAAATGGAAAATAAAGAAAAAATGAAAGCAATTGTATTTGAGAGATACGGTCCTCCTGATGTCTTGGAAATGAGAGAAGTTGAAAAACCAACTCCAGAGGATAACGAAATACTAGTTAAAATACACGCAACATCTGTAACGATTGGAGACACAATAGTTCGAAGGGGTAAACACCCAACATCCAAATTTCAAACCATTATGCTACATTTAATGTTAGGTCTTAGAAAACCTAAAAAAGCAATACTAGGTATGGAGCTTGCTGGTGAAATTGAAGAAGTGGGTAAGAATGTCTCCTTATTTAAGAGAGGTGATCAAATTTTTGCATCTACTGAGTTTAAGTTCGGTGGTTATGCTGAGTATAAATGTCTATCAGAAGATGGTGTGTTGGCATTAAAACCTCAAAATATAAGCTTTGATGAAGCCGCTGCGGGTTTTGCTTCTGGCGGAATTACAGCATTAACAGTTCTTAAAAAGGCAAGTATCCAGAGGGGGCAAAAAGTTTTAATCTATGGAGCTTCAGGAAGTGTAGGTACATTTGCGGTACAACTTGCTAAGTATTTTGGAGCGGAAGTTACCGGGGTATGTAGTACTACGAATTTAGAAATGGTTAAATCTTTAGGAGCAGATAAAGTCATCGATTACACAAAAGAAGACTTTACCGAAGTCGGTGAAAATTATGATGTTATTTTTGACGCTGTGGCTAGAATTGCATCATCACATGGTAAAAAGGCTCTAAAGGAGAGAGGAATCTATCTTAACGTTATAAGGGATTCCCCCCCTAAAATTAGGGCTGAAGATCTTGTCTTTGTCAAAGAGCTTATTGAGGAAGGGAGACTAAGATCAGCCATAGATAAGTGTTACACCTTGGAACAAATAGTGGAAGCTCATAGGTATGTTGAGAAGGGGCATAAGAGAGGAAATGTTGTAATAACCGTGGAACATAGTAAAAAATAATTTGTATTTGAAAATATTTAATATAAATTAAAAAATCAATACTTGTAAAGTGAACAAATGAAGAATAAATTGGAGGATCCCCGTTGAATATTAAAATTTGGTTATCTGGTTTTCTTTTTCTGCTTATCTTGGTTTTGCAAATTGCGATGGCCATATTTGGATATATATTAGAACCAACCCCAAAGCATTATGAATCAGACGATAAACTGCAAAAATTTAACAAAAATCCGAGAAAATTTAAAATTGGTTTTGGATTAGCACTCATAGAACATTTTTGCGTCATTACACTTGCTATAATGTTGTTTTTTGTTATTAGCCTATATAATATATTGTTTGGAACCATATTATTGGTTTTTCGAGTAGCAGAAGGTGCAATCCAGGTTTATATTGAAAAAGACTACTGGAAACTTCTTAATATAGCAAATGAATACTCAATTACTAGTGGTATGGAAAAGGAATCTCTAATGGATTCCTATCGCGGCATTCTTAAAACTAAAAGCAACAGATTCACATTTGCTATGATCGGTTGGTCTGTTGGCACACTCGCTTTTTCAATCGTATTAGTTACCTTTGGATTAGTTCCGCTCTTTATTGGATGGATGGGAATTGTTGCCGGTATTTTAATTGGTTTTGCTAATGGAATGAATCTTGTAAAACCTGATGTTAAAGCTTATGAAGCATTATCCTCTATTAGTGGTTTATTGGCGATTCTATTTGAATTACTCATTGGAAGTTGGTTATTATTTTTTGGTATCAATGGTTAACTAAGAGCCTTAAATTGGATGATTCCCCTTGAATATAGCAACACAATTATCGGGTTTTTTCTTTTTATTTATTATTGTTACAAACATCATTAGTGGTATTTTTGGGTATAAAACATTAGGTGATGTGGACGCAGAAGCTCAACTACAGTTTATTAACAAAAATCCAACAAAATTTAAAATTGGAGTCGTCATAATTCTCATAGAGCATCTTGGAATAATCTCTCTTGCGTTAACCTTGTTTTTTGCTTTTAGTCCATATAACATAATATTAGGGATTATTTGGTGTATATCTCGTATAATAGAAGCCTTGATCCAAATTTACGACAAAAAAAATTACTGGGGGCTCCTCAAATTAGCAACAAAATACTCAGATACTAGTGAGGCAGAAAAAAATTCGTCAATTGATTCAAGTAATAACATTTTTGAGACAAAAAAGTTTAGATTTGCAATTGCACAGCTCTTTTTCTCTATTGGCACGTTTGGATATACAATCCTTTTTGTTATTTACGATGTGGTACCACTATTTATTGGTTGGTTTGGAATTATTGCAAGCATTCTCTATGGCGTCGGTGACGGAATGTCTCTTATAAAGCTTGACTTCAAAGTCCTATGGAACATTGGAGGTGGGCTAATTCTTCTTTATGAACTAATCTTGGGAGGATGGTTATTGTTTTTTTCATAAATTTAAAAGTAACCATAACCTCAATGAAAGAGAAAACACTTCAAAATTTTGAATCTATAATAATCTTTATTAAAATGAAAAAACTGCATTCTAATACATTTATTAGTGCTTAAAAATGGTTAGAAAAATTACAAAAAACGAATTAACAGAAGTCGTGAAAACTATCAGGCTTTATGGAAATCGCATGTTGGAAGGATTAAAAGAAAATGAAGTAATTTGGGTCCCTGAAAACACCAAGGGAAGATCAATTGAGAGTTATTTGAGACATCTACTAAATTCGGAGGCTTATTGGTATAAAATGATAAAAGACGAATCATTTGATTATGTTTCGAAAGATATAGTTTTTGATGATTTAGTTAAAAAATTTAAAAAACATGAGCCTATGATCCTCGAACTAATTGAAAATGCAGAAGATGAAGATCTAAGACTGAGAACCCCAGAGTGGGAAGGGGAAAATTACCAAAAGTTGAAAAGAAGAGGGACTCTTGCATGGAAGATATACAGGACCTCAATGCATGCTATTCATCATTTCGGGCAAATAGCCTATATCCGATTCAGTTTGGAAAATCCACCTGCCGATAAAATTAACGGACATTCAGATCCTTGGGGCTATATAATGGATAAACTGATATTTTTAGCCCATTCAGATGAATAGGTAATATTTAATAGAAATAACAATATATTATTGAAGCTTATCCTTCAATTCTATATATAAATCAATAGATTCTGGATTTCTAAGGGTACCTCGATTTGCTACTGACATCCCATGAATAATTTTGGTGACTGCAATCTCAACTTTCTTATTGCTAAAGGTATTTGGAATTCCATCTACAGGTGCTTGGAAGATGAGTTTATGCACATGTCTTGGGCTAGTTTTTTCACGTAGAGTTTGGTGAATTTTTGTTTTTACTTCGTCTGTTAATTCATAACCTTCATTTAATATTTATTGGTATATCGCTATTATTTTTTCCACCTATCATTTCATAACTAATATTTTTTTTTATCTCATTACTTTTTCATTATTAATTAAATA